>JAQSWQ010000087.1 GCA_029266525.1 Microvirga sp. | reverse complement strand
ATTCACGAACCTCGAGTCGATCCGGAAGAAAGGGTTTATCCGTGTATCTAACCTGGTGTCGAGATATGGCCGACGAGACCTCCCAGCGCGACCTTCTGAGTCCGCCGAACGGTCCACGATAGTGACGTTCGCACCCATGCCGAGCGCGATGGTGGCAGCATGGGTGCCAGACACGCCACCACCCAAGATAACTACCTCAGCCGCAGGCACACCTGGCACTCCCCCAAGCAGCACGCCGCGCCCGCCCTGCGCCCGCTCCAGGTGATGCGCTCCTGCTTGAGGGGCTAGACGACCTGCCACCTCGCATGGTTGGAGCCGCACGAGAACTTTGCCGGGTCGGCGGCCTTGGCTTCACCGAGGACGGCGCCGCGATCGGTGTCACAGGCGTCATGCGCCTTGACCGGAACGTAAGCGGGTTTGCCGGCTTCGCGGTAGCGCCGAGCGGTAATTGGGCTGGCAGGCTCGGCGCGCGCGTCTTTGACTGACCAGCCGACCAACTTTCGAGCTTGTCTGATCTGAGCGCCGGTGATCATCGCAGTATAATCCGTTCCGTTCGCCAATCGGGCGGCTCAGCCGCTCTTCTCTTTGGGCGCCATGTGGCGCGTCAATCAGCGCCATGGGTGAGAGCCACCACCGCTGTCAAACGCCCTGGTCGCGCGAAAACGGGAGGATGCGCATGCGCTTGCGCGTCGCGGCGTAGATCGCGTTGGCGGACCGCCGGCCCGAGGCCGCACACGCGGATCGCTCACCGCTGTCGGCCGCTCCGAGCTTGCAAAAGTGGAGTTCCACCTGGGCGCGCTTTTCGATGGCGACACGATCTTCTCGCCCTCCAGGGGAAGCCGCTGCGCGATCCGGCGCACCACGTCATCGAGATCTGTGCTGCCGCCACAAACTGCATGAGTCGCGCCATCGCCGGCGGATCTAGGCCCTGCCCTTCCGAGGCGCGGCCGGCACGGCGCGATCTGTTGGCCAACAGAATCCCCCGGAACGAACTCGGGACTCCCAAGTTGACAGGGACCCGGCGGAGCCAGGGCGCCTGCAGGCCTGCGGCCTCGAGGCTCGATCCTGCCCCTGCCCATCGCAGCACACGGGAGTGAGCCATGGAATTCAAGCACCCCGACCACCTCCGTCGCCTGGCCGACATCTCGACTAAAGCCCCGATCAACATGAGTCGCCGCGAGCGTCTCGCACGCTGGCGCGACCTCCTCGCCCGCGAGCCGCAACGTATGCTTGAAGACACTCGAGGAGATCGAGTTCCGGCTGCCGCTGCAACGCGCAGCCCTGCGCGCCGACAACTCGCCGCTCACCGTCGCCTTTGCGGACCCGGTGCTGCGCGGCGAAGGCCTCAAGGGCGACACGCTCGGCGACGCGATGGCGTTCTTCGACATCTCGGAGCACCAGGCACACCGGGTGGTGTGCTCCTGCCTCAACGGCCGCACAATGACGGCCGCCCAGGCGGCAAAGCGGGTGAGAGGGGTGATGAACCGTTCGCACGAGATTGCGGCGGGCATCGCCATGGCCGCGGTGGTTGCGGCGCCCGCGGTCCTGCTGCTGTTCTGACCCGGGGAAAGTCGCGCGACCAGGGCGCCGTTCCGATCGCCGGCACGTAGTCAGGAGCCCAACGACTTCCTGGCAGTCTCTAGCGCACGCAGCGCCCGGCCCAGCCAAGCCGAGTGCTACGCCTGCGGGCCTTGAGGGCATTGGGACGAAGTGGGCCGACGGCGACAGGTGCGGCAGAAAGAGCGTGATCTTGTCACCAACCGTGGAGTGACATGGCGCGAGTAGGGAGGTGGGCTGTGGCCCTATGATAGCGTAGGAAACAGCCGCGCGTCGCATCGGCACCTCCGCGAGTCGTCAACCACCCTCAGGTCAACGCACGCTCGCCGATTGCGGTTCGCGCTGGCCTATAGTCGGAACCAGCTTGGTCGTTAACTTCCTTCTTGGGGCGGCGACGCACAACGTCGGAATCCACTCTTGGCCCAGAGAATGTCTCAGTGCGGCGTTGTTGTCGAACATCTCCCGTTCCAGCGATATGCCAGGAGTTCCGTACGGACACCCGGACCACTCACGGCGAACGCGCAGTTTTTCGATTGTAAACCGCTCGGAAGGGGATCCTGTCGGGCGGAATGATTGCTTCCGGTTCGCTTCCAGCACAGCACCGCGGGGCGAAATTCCCCGGCGGCGCTCAGGAAAAACTGTTTCAAAGCAGAAGGTTGGATGGTGGGCGCACGTGGGATCGAACCACGGACCCCTGCGATGTCAACACAGTGCTCTACCGCTGAGCTATGCGCCCATCCGGCCGGCTGAGCGCCGGCCTCGCAGGAAGCGGCGATATAGCGGCTGGGTCCCGGGGGTGCAAGCCGAGCCGCAGCTCGGCGCTTACGCCGCGATCATCTTCTCGACCTCGCTCACCAGCTCGCGCAGGTGGAAGGGCTTCGAGAGCACCTTGGCGTCCTTCGGGGCCTTCGAGTCGGGGTTCAGCGCCACCGCCGCGAAGCCGGTGATGAACATCACCTTGATGTCGGGGTCGAGCTCGGTCGCGCGGCGCGCAAGCTCGATGCCGTCCATCTCCGGCATCACGATGTCGGTGAGGAGGAGCTCGAACGGCTCCTCGCGCAGCCGGTGATAGGCCGAGAGCCCATTGTCGAAGGAGGCGACCTCGTAGCCGGCGTTCTGCAGCGCCTTCACGAGGAAGCGGCGCATGTCGTTGTCGTCTTCGGCGAGGAGGATCTTCATCGTCGCGGCAACCCGTCAGGCGCTGAAAGGGATGTGATCCCATAAAGCCGGTACAGGGTAAACGAAAGGTTGACGACGGGCCGGCCGAGGCCAAGGAAAAGGCGTGGACAGGCATCGCCGGCCCGGCCACATTGACGTTTCGCGCCGCGTGTCCCTCCCGAGTGTGATGTCTCCCCCGATCGAGCCCGATTTCGAGCCGCCCTATCTCGTCTCCGAGCCGATCCGGCAGACGATCCCCTTCGTCTTCAACGCCCCGCACGCCGGCGCGGTCTATCCGCGGGCCTTCCTCGAGGCGTCGCGGCTCGAGGGGGTGGCGCTCAGGCGCTCGGAG
Organism: Microvirga sp.; assembly: GCA_029266525.1. Taxonomy (GTDB): domain Bacteria; phylum Pseudomonadota; class Alphaproteobacteria; order Rhizobiales; family Beijerinckiaceae; genus JAJKJG01. The sequence continues at coordinate 12,375 of JAQSWQ010000087.1, read as the reverse complement.
GACGCCTTCGTCGACGAGCTCTTCGCGCCGATCGTGGGCTTGGGCGCGCCGCTGATGACCGCGCGCTTCCCGCGCGCCTATCTCGACGTCAACCGCGAGCCCTACGAACTCGACCCGCGCATGTTCGAGGGCCGGCTGCCGCCCTTCGCCAACACCCGCTCGATGCGGGTCGCGGGCGGGCTCGGCACTATCCCGCGCATCGTGGCCGACGGGCAGGAGATCTATCGCGGCCGGCTCTCGGTCGACGAGGGGCTGCGCCGCATCGAGTGGCTCTACAAGCCTTACCACCGCATGCTGCGCCAACTGGTCCACCGCACGGCGAGGAGCTTCGGCCGCGCCGTGCTCATCGACTGCCACTCGATGCCATCGACGAGCCTTGCCAAGGAGGAGGCGGCGAAGGCCGACGTCGTGCTCGGGGACCGCTACGGCACGAGCTGCTCGACCGTGCTCACCGACCTCGTCGAGGCGGCGCTGCGCTCGCGCGGCTACGCCGTGGTGCGCAACAAGCCATATGCCGGCGGCTTCATCACCGAGCATTACGGCGAGCCGGCGCTCGGCCGCCACACGCTCCAGATCGAGGTTAACCGCGCGCTCTACATGGACGAGCGCTCGCTCGCGCGCCGGCCGGACCTGCCGAAGGTCGCGGGCGATCTGCGCGACGCCTTCGCGCGCGTCGCGGGGGAGATCGGCGCCGACCTCGCGCCGCCGAGCATTGCCGCCGAGTAACAGCACCGGCCAAATCTAGGCCGCGGTCGGGTTCAGGCTGCACGCTCTCGCGTTGGCCTCGCCCGCTTCACCAAGTGCAGGTAGTTGGGGTTGAACCCGGCGAATTCCTGCAGGCGATCGACGTCGTGGATGGTAAGCCGTCTGCCCGTCAGCGTGATCATCCCGGTCTCGCGCAGCTGCTGCAGCACGCGGTTCACATGCACGTTGGAGAGCCCGAGCGTATCGGCGAGCTCTTCCTGCGTCACTGGGAAGTCGAACCCGTTCTCATGCGCAAGGCCGACGCTCTCGAGGCGCAGCAGGAGCTCGCACAAGAGGTGGGCCATCTGCTCGTCGGCCGAACGGCGGCCCATGTTGACGATCCACTCCCGCAGCGTGCCCTCGTCGACGAGCGTCGCCCACCACAGGGCGCGGGCGATGGCCGGGTGCTTGGAGGTGAGCTCGTCGATCGTCCTCTGCGGGATGTAGGCGACCTTGCAGGGCGAGATCGTCGCGATGCCGTGGTCCATCTCGCCGAGAATCGCCACGTGAAGGTCGCAGAAGTCGCCGGGCACCAGGAAGGCCATGATCTGGCGCTCGCCGCCCGGCAGCATCTTGTAGCGGCAGGCGAAGCCCTCGAGAATCAGGTGCACCTCTTCCGGCCGGTCGCCCTCGCCGATCAGGTCGTGGCGCGGCCCGACCCCGCGGACGTCGCGGGCCGCCTCCTCGAGGCGCGCCCTGTCGTCCTGCGACAGCGCCGCGCCGTGCTCGAGCTTTCGAACCAGGGGGCTCGCCATGGTCCCTCTAGACGTCCTTGACGGGGCCCGACGCCAGCGACCAAGTTTCACCGTACCAACATATGTTGGGGCGGCTAGCTTCGATTGCGAGTAGCCACGCCTACCATCGGCAACGAATTCACCCAAGCGCCGGTGGCTGAGAGACCTGCGCGCTCCCGCCTGCCCGACGGAGCGCCGCGTGCACCAGCGTCTCAATTCGAGCGACCGTCTCGGCAATTTCCCGGAGCAGAGCCGGGTCGTTCGCAAGCTCGAGAGCATCGCCGAGCTTTCCGAGAAGGAGAAGCAGGCGCTTCTAGACCTGCCGGTATCGGTCAGAAACGTCGCGGCGGACCAGGACATCGTCTGCGACAAGGATCGGCCGAGCCATAGCTGCCTCGTCCTCGACGGCTTCGTATGCCGCTACAAGCTCTTGGACGGCGGCATGCGGCAGATCATGTCCTTCCAGACGCCGGGCGACATGCCGGACCTGCAAAGCCTCTTCCTCAGGGTCATGGACCACAGCATCGGCACGCTGACGCCGTCGAAGCTCGCCTTCGTCCCCCACGACGCCGTCCGCGACCTCCTGCGGCGTTATCCGAACCTTGTGGAAGCGTTCTGGCGCGACACCCTCATCGACGCTGCAATCTTCCGCGAGTGGATGGTGGGGCTTGGCCGGCGCGAGGCCTATGGGCGGGTCGCCCATCTCATGTGCGAGCTCTTGATGCGCCTGAGAGCCGTCGGGCTCGCCAACGGCTACAGCTACGAGCTGCCGCTGACCCAGGCAGAGCTCGCCGACGCGCTCGGACTTTCCACCGTGCACGTCAACCGGGTGCTGAAGGAGCTCCGGCTCGATGGCCTTGTCGTGTTCAAGGGCAGGCACCTGGTCATCCAGGACTGGGAAGGGCTGAAGGAAGCGGGCGAATTCGACCCCACCTACCTTCATGTCGAGCCGCAGGTCGCGGCGTGAGCATGACACTCCAGCCCGTACGGGTCGCGACGGGCGGGGAAGGCGAGGAAGGACGCCTCGTCTTTGCCGGCGAAAAGCTTGTCGCCCTGCTCGTGAAGCTCTCCCACCAGCAGGAGGAGCTCGCCGGCCGCTGGTTCTTCGAGGCCGGCTTCGGCCGCCTCGACGGGCCGCTTCATCCGACTTTCGAGAACCTTGCCGATGCCGAGGCCTGGATCCTCCAGCGCCTCGCCGCGACCGGAGAGGCCTGAGCGAGGCAATCCTCGGGCGAGTCGCCGGGACTCGCGTCATCTCACGGGTAGGGCTAAGCTCCGGCATGCTCACCGCCGAACAGTGCCAGCACAGGGCGGACGAGTGCGCCGACTTGGCCGCCGGCGCCGTGAACGAGGCTGTGGCGGCGCGCTATCTTCAGCTTCAACGGTGTTGGCTTTACCTCGTTCGCGTGAAGGCCCGGCAATCCGGTCGAGCGCCTGCCCGCCCGCGGGCTCTCGCACCGGCCTGAGCGCCGCCGCATCCCCCGCTCCGCCTTGAAGGTGGGCGCCGCTCGGAGATCTCCTAGGGGCGCTCAGGCCTCGCGGTCGCAGCCGCGGGCGGCTCCGGCGCGAGGCCGTAGAACATGTAGCAGCCCATGCTCCGCAGGGCCTCGGCGGCGGCCCGGCGATCGAAGCCGGTGGGCGGCGCTTCCGGGTCGAGCGGGACGGTGTCGAGGCGCCAGCGCCCGCTCTCGACAAAGGCCGGGAGAGGCTCGTCTCCCTGGACCACGCAGCACATGCCCGGCTCGCCCTCTCGCCGGTACAGCCTCAAACCACCATCCATGAGCACCGCCCGTTCTCGATTTTTCTTATTGCACGCGCCGGGCAACACTACGGAAGCCTGCCCGGCGAGCGATCACCGCCCGATACTAAGCACCCGCGGTGAGTATGTGCATTCACCCATGTTTACCTATGTTGCGGAACGGAAGGAAAGGCAAATTTCGGTACGTATCCGGACAGTTTTCGTTCTGGTAAACGCATGTAAGTGCGCGCCGAGCTCTTCCGCCGTATCCGGGGCGCCTGCTAACCGGCGGCGGGCACGGTCCCAACCTGCACCCTCGGCTAGTGGATCACTCGCCGGACGGTGGCGTGCCCGCCGTCCGGCGAGCCCAAATCCCCGATCACGCACGCCCGACGCGTCCCCGCCTCTGTCGCGGCTTTGCGACGCCGAACCCGCAAGCCTTACAGAGGGTTGTTGGCGACGAACGCGCGGTGCTTGCCGCGTGGCTCAAGCGCGCGCCGAAGCAAGCGTGCTTCCGGGCGAGGTGCTGAAGGTTCCGGCGGCAACCGCCCGGCCCACGAATATTCATCAGCAAGAAAAAAGGCCGCACACGAGGTGCGGCCCAAGTCTAGGGAGGAAACGCCCAAGGAGGGCAGCGAGACGCGACGCCAATCGCGTTTCGCACTGCACAATCTACGCCGCATTGCACAAAAATCAAGACCCGCGCCGCCACACCCCACCGTTTCCACGCAATTTCGAGGAGTTGCCGGATCACTGTGGCCGATGGGCCACGCGCTGGTCGCGGCGTCAGGGGGCCGGTAGCGCCGGCGCGCTGCCCTGCTAAAAGCCCGAGAGCCGCTTCGGCGGACCCGCTCTTGCCGAGGGACCATGGCCGTCGTCGACTTCTCGCAATTCGTCAACGAGCTCGCGACGGTCTCGGGCCAGGCGATCCTGCCCTTCTTCCGCACCGCGCTGATCGCGGACGACAAGGGCAAGGCAGGCGTGTTCGATCCCGTCACCGAGGCCGACCGGGCGGGCGAGGCGGCGATGCGCCACCTCATCAAGCGCCATTTCCCGACCCACGGCATCGTCGGCGAGGAGTTCGGCTCGGAGGACGCCGAGCGCGAATATGTCTGGGTGCTCGACCCCATCGACGGCACCAAGGCGTTCATGGCCGGGCTGCCGCTCTGGGGCACGCTGATCGGCCTCCTGCGCGACGGGGCGCCGGTCTACGGGCTTATGCACCAGCCCTTCACGGGCGAGCGCTTCTCCGGCGACGGGGCGGGGTCGGTCTACAAGGGGCGTCAGGGCGAGCGGGCGGTGGACCGCAAGCTCAAGACCCGGCGTTGCGCCGCGCTTGCCGACGCCGTGATCTCGACGACGAGCCCCCGCATGTTCGTCGGCGAGCTTCTCGCAGCCTATGAGCGGGTCGAGGGCGAGACCCGCATCGCGCGCTACGGCTGCGACTGCTACGCCTATTGCATGCTCGCCGCAGGCCATATCGACCTCGTCATCGAGGCGGGCTTGAAACCCTATGACATCGTGGCGCTGATCCCGATCATCGAGGGCGCCGGCGGCATCGTCACCGACTGGAAGGGCGAGAGCGCCGCGAACGGCGGCTCAGTCTGCGCCGCCGGCGACCGCCGCGTCCATGACGCCGCCCTCGAGCTCCTCAACCGCTGAGCCGAAGCCCGCGTCCGGCGTGCCCGGGATGAAGGCGTCGAAGGCGGCGAAGAACTCCTCGCGGATCTCGTCGCGCTCCATCAGGATCTCGTGGCGAGCCCCCGGCAGCACGATCGCATGCCCGGCCTTGAGGCGGGCTGCGAAGCGCTCGATCGCGGGCGTCGCGCAGATAGGGTCGGCTCCGGCCGCGACGATCAGGGTCGGGGTGCGGATCTCGCGCGGGAAGCGCGGGTCGGCGAACCTGCGCATTAAGCGGAAGGCCGAATCCATCCAGGCGACGGTCGGGTCGCCGATGGCGCCGTGGCCGAGGGCTGCGGCCGCTGCGGCGTTGCGGGCGTAGCGCAGGGAATCGCTCGTGAGCGGGTTCCCGGCGAAGGGCTTCTTGGCCACCGAGGTCGCGCCGCCGGTCGGGACGTAGCTGGTGCCGCCGCCGAGGAGCCGCAATGCGAGCGCGGTGGCGGCCGCCACCTTGGGCGACTTGATCAGGCAAAGCGCGATCATCGGGGTCGTCGCGACGAGCCGCTCGAACGGCAGCCTGCCGTCGCGCGCCTCGGCAAGCGCGATCCCCCCGCCCATCGAGTGGGCGAGGCCGAAATGCGGCGTCGGCATGTAGGGCTCGAGCACGTTGGCCCGGATCGCCTCGAGATCGAGCCGGTACTCCGAAAAGCTGCGCACGTGACCCTTGTAGGGGTCGCCGACCGCACGGTCCGACAGGCCCTGGCCGCGCCAGTCGAAAGCGACCACCGCGAAGCCGCGCCGGCGCAGGTCCGCGATCGTCTCGAAGTACTTCTCGATGAACTCGGCCCGGCCCTGCAGGATGCATACCGTGCCGCGCTCGCGCCGTGCTGTCGGGGCCCAGCGCGCCGCGCGCAAGCTCCGCCCGTCCTCCGTCTCGATCTTCATGACCGTGGGGCGGCTGGGGATCGGATTGTCGGGGGTTTCGACGAGCTGCAAGGGAGGGTCCGGGGATTCCAAGGCGAGCCTTATAGACGAGGGGGCCTGCGGAATCATGACGGGCTTGAAAGCGAAAAAGCCCATCCTAACTCAAGGGCAGCGCCGGCCCGTCCGGGCGGCGCGAACCCGGTCCGGCCCTCAAGGCGGACCATCTGCATGTCGCTTCAAGGAGGATATGCCATGCGACAGTTCGATCTTGCTCCGCTTTATCGCAACACGGTCGGGTTCGACCGTCTCTTTTCGATGCTCGACCAGCTTGTCGGCGTCGAATCCGCGCCGACCTACCCGCCCTACAACATCGAGCGCACCGGCGAGAACGCCTACCGCATCTCGGTCGCGGTCGCGGGCTTCACCGATGCCGACCTGTCGCTCGAGGTGAAGGAGAACGCGCTCACCCTCAAGGGCGAGAAGAAGGTCTCCGAGGAGCGCAGCGGCGAGGTCCTCTACCAGGGCATCGCGGCGCGCAGCTTCGAGCGGCGCTTCCAGCTCGCCGACGGCGTGCAGGTGACCGGCGCGGCCCTCGAGAACGGCCTGCTCCACGTCGACCTCGTGCGCGAGATCCCCGAGGCCAAGAAGCCGCGCCGGATCGAGATCGCGCAGGGGCGCATCACCCCGACGATCGAGGCCGAGCTCAAGAAGGCCGCCTGACGCAACCGACCTTCCCTGAATGCGCGAGCGCCCCGGGATGGCCGGGGCGCTTTCGTCTTGGGATGCCGCTAGGGAAGCAGGCCGCTCAGGCTCGCCTCCCGATACCGCGCTTCTTCGGCTTGGCGCCGGGCGGCTCGGGATCTCCCTCGCAGCGATAGGCGAAGCGGAACTTGTCCCAGGACAGGACCTGCGAAGAGCCCGGTACCAGGCTGCATTTCTCGAGCGCCTGCGCGATGTAGAGCGCGCCCACCTTGGCGAAGCGCTCGGCGTCGTTGTGCCGGTCGAAATCGGCACAGGGCTTGCGCATGACCTCCTGTCCGAACCAGGCGGCGCTCCGGCTGCTGATTGTAGACCTTGTAGCTCTCGCCGCAGGCAATCGAGATCGTGGCCGGCTCGCCGCGATCCGAGAAGTCGAGCATCTCGGTCGTGGTGCAGCCGGCAAGGAGCCAGGCGAGGACGATGAGCTCTCCGCCCCTCACCTCCGGCTCCGCAACGTCAGTCGATCGTGACCGGCGGCGGGACCTCGGGCGCCGGCAGGTCCGGCTCGCGCGGCTGTCCCTGCCGACCCATCGGCGTGACGCCGCCGATGACGCGGACCGAGCGCTGGCCGGCATCCGGCTTGTCCGGCTCGGCCGGCGGCTCCTTCCACGCCGGCGCCGGCGCGGAAGCGGCGGGCGTCTTCGGCGCCTCGGGCTTCGCCGCCTCGACCGGCGCGGCCGGTGCCGGCGGCACCGTTGCGGGGTCGGCCTGCTTCGGCTTTGCCGGAGCGCTGTCCGGCTTTCTGGCTTGGCGCTGGGGCGCTGCGCGCTCGCTGCGGCCTGGTTCGGCAGGCTTCGCCGCGGGCGGCCGGCCAGGCCGGCGCGGCTCGACAAGCGGCGGCTCGGCGAAGGGCGGCTCGATGCGCTCGGCGCGGCGGGCGCCCGGAGGAGGCGGCAGGGAGTCGCGGTCGACCGGCGGGCCCTGCCATCGCCGCGGCGCGATCGCCTCATCATCGAAGCTCGGCCCGTGATACTCGCCGAAGAGCTCCGCCCGCGCGATGCGCCCCCGACCGACCTCGGCCGGCGGCAGCATCGGCGCGTCGAGCCGCGTGCGCGAGACGAGGCTGCCGTCATAGGCATCGATGACGAGGCGAAGCCGCATGCCGCGCGAATTGATCCCGTCGACGACGTAGACCTCGCCGGACAGGCCCGGCCGGCCGATCTCGGCAAAGCCGCGGTTCATCAGGGAGCGCACGATGGCGCCGGGCGGGATCGGCGCTTCCGGCAGCGGCCCGAGCCATTGCGCCGGCGCCGGCCCGAGCCCCGCGCCGGTGAGCCCGGCCGCGGCGAGGAGCACCCGCGCGAGCCGCCTTGCCCGCGGCTTCGCCAGCCACCGCTTCATGAAAGACCCCGCATCCCACTTATGCTTTGTTGGGCGAAGCTTCGGCACCGATTGGGGCGGCGCTGCGGCAGGTTCCAGGCGCCTCTTAGGCGGCGAGATCCGCGACCACGGCGTCGAGGACCGGGAAGCCCGCCGGCGTGACGGCAAGGCGCGAGCCGACCCGCCTTGCGATGAGCCCGTCTCCGACGAGGCTCGCCACGCGGCTCTCGTCGAGCGGGCGCCCGGCGAGCGCCGTGTAGCGGGCGGGATCGACGCCCTCGCGCAGGCGCAAGCCCATGAGCAGGAACTCGTCGGCCTGCTCCTCGGGCGTCAGCATCTCGCGCTCGACGATGCCGTGGCCCCGGCTCTCGACGAGGCCGAGCCAGGTCTCCGGGTGCTTTTCCGTCGCCGCGGCGATTCGGCTGTCCTCGGCGACCACGCGGCCATGGGCGCCCGGGCCGATGCCGGCATATTCGCCGTAGCGCCAATAGATCAGGTTGTGGCGCGATTCGGCGCCGGGCCGGGCGTGGTTCGAGATCTCGTAGGACGGGAGGCCGCGCGCCTCGCAGATCTCCTGGGTGAGATCGTAGAGCGCGCGCGCCGCGTCCTCGTCCGGTACGACGAGCGTGCCGGCCCGCTGCAGGCGCTCGAACCAGGTGCCGGGCTCGATGGTAAGTTGGTAGAGCGAGAGGTGCTCGGCGGCGCGGCCGATCGCCTCTTCGAGCTCCGCCGCCCAAGCGGCGGGCGTCTGCCCGGGCCGGGCATAGATGAGGTCGAAGGAGAAGCGCTCGAAATGCGCCGCCGCGACCCTCACGGCGGCGAGCGCCTCGGCGGCCGAATGCGTGCGCCCGAGCCGGCGCAGGTCGGCGTCGTTCAGCGCCTGCACGCCGAGCGAGACCCGGTTGACGCCGGCGGCGCGATAGCCCGCGAAGCGCTCGGCCTCGACGCTGGTCGGATTGGCCTCGAGCGTGATCTCGGCCCCTTCCTCGATGCCCCACGCCGCGTCGATCGCCCCGAGGATCGCGCCGACGGTCGAGGGCGTCATCAGCGATGGGGTGCCGCCGCCGAAGAACACGCTCGACACGGCGCGCCCCGGCGCCAGCGCCGCCCAATGCGCGATCTCGCGCCTGTAGGCTGCGACGAACCGCGCCTCATCCACGGCTTCGCGCCGCACATGGCTGTTGAAATCGCAATAGGGGCATTTCGAGAGGCAGAACGGCCAATGCACATAGACGCCGAAGGCCGCATCCCGCGTCGGATGATCGATCATGGCTCCGATGTGAGCCGATGGGGCGCGGTTGGCAAGGCGGGCCTCCTTGCCCGCGCCCTCAGAAAGACCCTGCGCCTTAATTCGGCCGGACGGTGAAGTTCGGCGCTCGCGGCAGAGGAGCGATCGCCCGCGGAGCGGCACTCCTAACCGTCCGTGCTGCGCCGGCGGCATGGGCGCGGACGAGCGCGGCCCCTCCAGCCCCGGCGCCGGCCCTCCTGGTCGCTTCCCGACTCGCAGGCGTCTCGTCGACCTTGGCGTTGACCAGGGCCGCCTGGACCAGCGCCTGGATGCTCGAGATCGAGCATTAGGAGGCATAGCGCTGAACGGCATAGTGGGCGGCGCAATACTGCTCGGGCGTGTCGACGGCTTCGGACAGCGGCAGGATCAGATCCTCCTGGGACTTGAGCATCGTGTCCTTCACGGACCTGCGGATCTGGAACAGGACCGGCGAGTAGGCGAAGTTTCTCGCAAAGCTCTCGACGATGACATCGGCGAGAGCGAGGCCGGTCGAGACCTTGGTGATCGTCCTGGCGTGGGCCTTCGTGGCTTGAAGGATCGCGTTCAGAGATGGGATGGCGGTGATGAGGACGGGTGCAGGAAGCCGGTCTCTTGCCCGAGCAGCGCCAGGTTGTCGAAAAAGCCGTCGCATTCCTGGTCGACGAAGGCGAAGCCCGCCACGGCGTAGCCGCGCGGGCTGAGGCCCATCCTTCCCGCCGGCGCGCACTGCGCAATGTAGGTCTCGACCGCGGCCACGGTCGGGCTCTTCACCGCCCGTTGGATAGGCAGGCAGCCGCCGAGCTGCGCCGACGCGCCGACGGCCAGCGCGAGAAGCTTCCACCTGTTCATGTCGCCCCCTGGCGGCGAACCTCGCTCTTGTGTCCGACCGTAGGCCGCCTTGACGAGTGTCGCCCGCGGGGCCGGGCCCGGCTAGTGCATGCGTCGCCCGCGGGGCCGGGCCCGGCTAGTGCATGCTTACAACAGCTGCGCGCGCTTGGCGGGGCGCGCGACCCTGGCGCCGCGGGCACCCCGCGCGCCGCCGTTCGGTTGTAGCGGGGTGTAGGAATTAATCGCGATTCGGCTTCGTCGTGGCGGGGCCCGGCTGCATCTGCCATGTCGCTCCTCGATCCCGGAGGGCGACATGCAGCTCGGCGCCGCCGTCGACGATTTCCTGCGCTTCTGCGCCCTCGAGCGGCGCTTCTCGGAGCACACCACCCAGGCCTACCGCAGCGACCTCGCCGATTTTTCCCGCGCGCTGCCGCCGGGCATCGAGCTCGCCGAGGTCGCGCCGGAGGTCCTGCGGGGCTATCTCGAGGACATGGTCGGGCGCCGGCTCTCGGCCGCGACCGTGCGCCGGCGCTTCGCCTGCCTCAGGGCCTTCTTCCGCCGAGCGGCCGCGCTCGGGCGCGCGCCCGACCCCTTCGGCGCCTGGCGGCCGCAGCTCCCGCGCCGCAAGCGCCTGCCGCGCGCGCTCTCGCGCCCGGAGGTGTCGGTGCTGGTCGGGGCGCTCGGCGCGGACGGGCGCCGGCGCGGGCCGGCCTGCCGCGCGGAGCTCGGCCTCGCGGTGCGGCTCATGCTGTGCACGGGGCTGCGGGTCGGCGAGCTGTGCCGGCTGAGGCTCGACGACGTGTCGCCCGACGGCGCGACGCTGCGGGTCCACGGCAAGGGCGCCCGCGACCGGGTCGCCTTCGTCGCCGACGCCAAACTGCGGGCCGGGCTATGCGCGGCGGTCCGCGCCCGGCGCCGGACCCGGCCGGCCTCCGACGCCCTCCTCGTCAACGGCCGCGGCGCGCCGCTCAGGCCGCAATCGGTGCGCTCGGACCTCAGGCGCCTCGCCCGCGCGGCCGGGCTCCCGCGCCGCCTCACCCCGCACATGCTGAGGCACACCGCCGCGACCCTCCTCATCGAAGGCGGCGTCGACATCCGCTTCGTCCAGCGCGTCCTCGGCCACGCCAGCATCGCCACGACCGAGATCTACACCCACGTGTCGGACGAAGCGCTCCGGACGACGCTGGAGCGGGCGGATGTGCTGGGGCGGGTGGGGAGAGGGTAGGAATAGCACGGCCCATAAATAACTCGGGATTATGGACATTCGGAGCGTTCACGCGACTATCCCCGAACTCGACCTAATAGATAAGATCGAGGCTCTTTCGAATGATTACGAGGAGCGCCACGGCCGGGCTCCCATCAATGTTTCGCACTGGGACCCTTCGCAAGAAATCGTTCGCAAACTTCGGGCAGCTCTGCCAATTTCTGTTGAACAAAATCCGATACCTTACAATTTTTCTTACTTCCTCGACTCGCATCCCGAGGTACGGTTTAAGCTTGGCATTCGTGCTGACGCTTCTTCCCTCTTTCTTGAGAATGGATCATCCGCGATCTTGGCTGTCGCTAACGTGCTGGCGCTCTCTGGCGTGTCGGAGGTCGTTGTCGTGCGGCCTTGTTACTTCACAGTTCCCTATGCATTAGCGCGCGTTGGGCTTCGAACCCGCGAAGTCTACGCCGCGCGACGCGAGAACGGTTATGCGCTTCCAGTCGGTTTGGAGCTAGATTCTGCTTCGGTGCTCTGGATCACCCACCCGATCTATAACACCGGGGATTACGGACTCTCCCATCAGTGCAGGGACTTGCTTGCACACCTCGAAGCTGGAGTCGTGGTTGTGGCTGATGAGGCGCTCGCACTGTGTCCTAGCGGGCTAGCGGCAGTGCTGGGCGGACATCCGAGATTCATCGGCATCTACACTCCACACAAGTCCATTTGTGTGAACGGATTGAAATTTTCGACGGTGGTGTTCCATCCTGACAAGGAACCACCGTTCGATCATTGGACGGATGTGCTCTCGGGTGGGCTCGGTCTCTCGGCAGTCACTGCGATCAATCACTTCTTGTCTACCGACTTGATACATACCGTGACGCGTTTCTTGCCGAAGTGAATGGGACACGGGAGTGGCATACGGACCTTTTGGCGCGGGAGGCTTCGGACGCACTCCGAGACCATGGCGTTCGGGGGCATTTTCTGACGGTATATTTCCCCAATCTTCCGGCAGGGCTTGGGGACGATCTACCCTTCCTTGCGGAGGTTCTCGAAGCGAGTGGCGCAAGCCTAATTCCGGGTTCGCGGAGTGGCTTCGACCCTGCATGGGGCTTCTGCTTCCGTGTGAACCTAGCGCGCGGCGCGCGGGGTGCCCGCGGCGCCAGGGTCGCGCGCCCCGCCAAGCGCGCGCAGCTGTTGTAAGCATGCACTAGCCGGGCCCGGCCCCGCGGGCGAC
>JAQSWQ010000017.1 GCA_029266525.1 Microvirga sp. | reverse complement strand
TGGGCCGACTTCCTGCCCGCGTTGCCGGCCTTGATGACGCCGGTGCTCCTCGTCTCGGGCATGCTGCTCGGCTTCTTCACGCCGACCGAAGCGGCCTCGATTACCGTCGCCTACGTCATCTTCATCAGCGCCGTCATCTACCACACGCTTACCTGGCAACACCTCGTCCACTCGGCCTTTGAGACCCTGAAGAGCACCTCCGCGATCCTGATCATCGTCGCTGCGGCGGCGCTGTTCGGCTGGATCATGGCGATCGAGCAGATCCCGCAGACGGTTGCAAAGCAGCTGCTTTCGCTCTCGACCGACCCGCTCATGCTGCTCCTGATCGTCAACGTCATCCTCCTGATCGCCGGCATGTTCCTCGATTCGACGACGGCGACGCTCCTCATCATCCCGGTCATCGCCGGGCCGCTGCACCTTGCCGGGGTCGACCCGGTCCATCTCGGCATCGTCGCGATCTTCAACCTGATGCTCGGCCTGCTCACGCCGCCGATGGGCCTCGCGCTCTTCCTCATCACCGACATCGCCCAGGTCTCGATGCGCGCGGTCTTGCGCGAGCTGATGCCCTTCTACATCCCGCTCGTCGCGACGCTCGCCATCATCACGCTCTTTCCGGAGCTGTCGCTGTGGATCCCGAAGATGATCCGGTAGGGCAGGATCATTCATTTCCGGTAAGTCCGGCCTTGAGGTCTGGCACGCAGCGCTAGCGCGACGCGCGACCGGTTTCCCCCCCGGGAAGGAATTGCGGTCGCGCCGAATCCCCCGGGCGGTCCCCGGGCGAAGGTCTTCGCACTGTCAAAGAGCGGGGAGCGGGACGCCGGGGACCAGCTCACTTTTGGTTTTGTGCCGGTCTCCCGGCGCCCTCGCGCGGTTCTTCGGCCGGCAGTTAAGCCGACTTCACCCGCCTCGACGACCGCTCTTTGCACGCTCTCCGCCTGAGCGGACAGCGCCCAGCAGGACTGACCTGCGCCGGCTCGTAGTGGCCGGGGGCGGCGGCCTTCGGACGATCCGCTCATCGCGAACCGTCCTGCATCGATGCGGGCGCCCGGGTCGTCCACCACCGAGTGGACGCCGCAGGACCGCCTCCCCTCCGCCTCCGTGGCCGGTGTGCACGACGGCTCCCTCGGTTGAGGAGAGTGCCGAGGAGAAGAGCACATCTAGGAATAAAGTCAAGAAATTTTCAACGTCCATTTTTCATCGCAATGCGCTCGGGACACGGTGTCATCGGTTCACGGCAACGCCAAAAAGAGCGGCACGCCACCTTATGAATGGCAGCCGCAGCCGGCCCGTGCGCAGGCCGCGCTCGACGTCTCGCTTCGAGCATCCTTGGGGAACTGCTGGAATTACCCGAATGCCTCCATCACGAGCTCGTAGGAGCGCTTGCGCGCCTCGTGGTCGTAGATCGCGGAGGTGATCATGAGCTCGTCGGCTTGCGTCGCCTCGATCAGCGGTGCGAGGCGCGCCTTCATGGTCGCCGGGCTGCCGACGAAGAGGCGGGCGCGGTTGCGGCGGATGCGCTCGCGCTCGGCCTCGCTGTAGGGGTGAGCCAGCACCTCCTCCGGGCTCGACAACGGACGGTATTCGCCCTGCTCGCGGCGCAGCCAGAAGAAATCGATGCTCGCGGCAAGCCGCTCGGCCTCCTCGTCGGTCTCGGCGCAGACCGCAGCGACGCCGAGGATCGCATGCGGGCGCTCCTCAATTCCCTCGGGATTGAAGCCCTCCCGGTAGAGGCGCATCGCCGTCTCGGCATCGAAGCTCGCGAAGTGGTGGGCGAAGGCGTAGCCGACCCCCATCGAGGCCGCGAGCCGCGCCCCGTAATCGCTCGAGCCGAGGATCCAGATCGGCGGCAGCGGCGTGTCCGAGGGCATGGCCTCGACACGGCTGAAGGGGTGGTTCTCGGGAAAGCCGCCGCGATCCCAGAAGATCAGCTCCTGCAGGCGTTCAAGGAAATCGTCGCGCCCCTGCCCGACATCGCGCTGGCGCAGCGCGAAGGCCGTGACCTGGTCGGTGCCGGGCGCGCGCCCGAGGCCGAGATCGATGCGGCCGGGGTAGAAGGCCTCCAGCATCTTGAAGCGCTCGGCGACGAGGAGCGGCGCGTGGTTCGGCAGCATCACGCCCCCGGAGCCGACCCGGATGCGCTCCGTCACCGCCGCGATCTGCCCGATCATGATCTCGGGCGCGGGGCTTGCGACCGAGGGCAGGTTGTGGTGCTCGGCGACCCAGTAGCGCGCATAGCCGAGGCGGTCGGCATAGCGTGCGAGGTCCAGCGTGTTGCGCAGGGCGGCGCTCGGCGGCGTGCCGGTCGTGACGAAGGAGAGGTCGAGAACCGAGAGCAGCACCGGCTCACTCCGGCGCGCGGCGCAGGTGCCATTCGGTCGCGTTCTGGTAGGCGCAGCCGATGCGTAGCGCGGTTGCCTCGTCGTAGGCGCGGCAGACGATCTGGAGCGAGGTCGGGAGGCCCTGGCCGTCGAAGCCGTTCGGCAGCGCCAATGCGCAGAGGTCGAGGAAGTTGCCGAAGCGCGTGTAATGCGCTGGCGCCTTGGTCTGGTCGACCTCGTCGAGCGGCAGCGCCGTCCGCATGGTGGTCGGCGTCAAGAGCGCATCGATGCCCTTGAGCGCCCCCGCGAAGGCGAGCTTCATCGCCTCGCGCTGCTGCAGCGCCTCGAGATAGGCCTGCGCCGTGATGCTGCGCCCGGCCGCGATGCGGGGGCGGACATGCTCGTCGAGCGGCGCGTCCGGATCATCGATGAGCTCGCGCAGGATCGCGTAGCTCTCGGCCGCCATGATGCGTAGATTGAGCGCGGCGACGTCGGCGAAGCCGAAGGGGAGCTTGAGATCGACGATCTCGGCCCCGAGCCGCTCGATCTCGACGAGCGAAGCGTCGTAGGCCGCGAGCACGTCGGCGGAGGCGAAGCCGCGCTCGGCTTCCGGCATCCGGGCGAGCCGCAGGCCGCGGATGCCCCGCTTCAACGTCGGCAGTGGGTCCAGGTAGGGCAGGCGCTCGGTGCGCGGCTCGAGCGGATCGGCGCCCTGCATCACGGCGTAGAGCAGCGCCGCGTCCTCGACCGAGCGCGTCATGGGGCCCGGCGTATCAAGCGTCGGGCTCAAGGGTAGGATGCCGTAGGTGCTGACGCGCCCGATCGTCGTCTTGAGGCCGGTGATGCCGCACCACGACGCCGGGAGCCGCACCGAGCCGCCGGTGTCGGTCCCGACCGCCCAGGGCGCGAGGCCACCCGCGACCGCGACGCCAGATCCGCTGCTCGAGCCGCCGGGCGTGCGCTGACGTTTCGGATCCCACGGGTTCCAGGGCGTGCCGAGGCGCGTATTGGTGCCCCAGCCGCCCATCGCGAACTCGACCGTGTGGGTCTTGCCGAGAACGATCAGCCCCTGCGCGACGAGCCGCCGCGCAAGCGTCGCGGTGCGCGTCGCCTTGCGCGTCCGCCAGACCTCGCAGCCGCCCGTGACGATCCTGCCCTCGATCTCGATCAGGTCCTTGAGCGCTACGGGCACGCCGTGCAGCGGCCCGACCGCATGGCCCGAGCGGATCGCCTTGTCGGCGGCCTCCGCCGCAAGCCGCGCGTCTTCGGCATAGACCTCGACAAAGGCCTGCAGCTTCGGCTCGCGCTCCGCGATGCGTGCGAGATAGGCCTCGACGAGGTCGACCGGCGAAAGGCGCCGGGCCTGGATCGCCGCGGACAGCTCGCTGACGGACAGAAGGGTCGGATCACTCTGTGGCATGACGGCCTGTGTTGGCATGAGGGATTCAGAGGTCGCTTCTCTCGAGGTCCCACAGGAGCCGATAAATACCGGTCGAGACGACAGGTGCGCCCGACGCCGCGAAGCGGCTGCCCATCAGCTCGCGCACGGCGGCTTTTTCGCTGCCATCGATGAGCACGTACCAGTCGGCGGCCCCAGGATTCGGCGCGTCGGGCTCGTTGAGGTTCTTCGACAGCCCGGCGTCGCTCTCGACAAGATGCAGGGAAATGATGCCGGGCAACACGCCGGGATCGAGAAGCTCGTGGAGCCGCACCCGTAGCGCCTCCGCTGCGGCTGCGCCCGGCCGCAGCCGCACGACGCCGAGCGCAGCGCCCCTGCCCTGCCCGCGGGTCACGGTGATGCGCCCGACCACGCGGCCGAAATTCCGGAAGCGCGGCATGTGCTTCTTCGACCACTCGGTCGGGCTCGCGAGGACCTTGCGATAGACCGGGCTGTCCAGATCCTCGAAGCGCGCCGTCGAGTAGGTGTTGAAGTACTTGGTCGGGGCCTCGTCAGCGATGAAGCGCCGCGCCTCCAAGAAGCCCTCGATGCCGACGCGCTCGGCGAGATGCTCGCGATCGTACCAGAGATTGAAATCGGCCTCGTCCCCGGGGTCGACATTCATCGACGTGATCAGCATCCCCTTGCCGGCCAATGGCATCCGCCCCTCCCTCATGCGCAGGACAGCATTGCCAGCAAACGAGCCTGCCGCACAAGCCGCCGCAGAACAGGTCAGACCGCCGCCGCCTCGCGGAAGGCGGCGACGAAGGCCGGCGCAGCCTCTGCGGTCGCGGCGAGCGAATAGCCGCCCTCCTGCACGATCAGCGTCGGCAGGCCGAGCTTGCCCCAGACCTCGCCGATGCGCGCGAAGGCGGCCGTCGTCACCGAGAGGCGGGAGAGCGGATCATCCTTGTGCGCGTCCCAGCCGGCCGAGATCACCACCGCGTCGACGCCGTGCGCCTGCACCGCAAGCGCGAGCCGGTGGTTCGCGTCGACGAAGGCCTCGTCGTCGGCGCCGAAGGCGAGCGGCAGATTGAGGTTCGCGCCCTCGCCCTCGCCGAAGCCGGTCTCCTCCGCATAGCCCGCAAAATGGGGGTAATAGGCCGACGTGTCGGTGTGGACCGAGCCGTAGAACACGTCGGCGCGCGCATAGAAGATCGCCTGCGTGCCGTCGCCGTGATGGGTGTCGAAGTCGATGACCGCGACCTTCGCAAAGGAGCGCCGCAGGATCTCGGCCGCGATCGCGGCATTGTTGAAAAAGCAGAAGCCCGAGGCGCGGTCGGCATAGGCGTGGTGCCCGGGCGGGCGGCACAGCGCGAAGGCCGCCTGCTCGCCCGCGAGCACGGCCTCGGCTCCGGCGATCGCGGCTTGCGCCGAGGCGTAGGCCGCCCGGAAGGTGCCCTCCATGATGGCGCAAGCCATGTCGCCGACATACCAGCCGGCCCGGCCCAGGATGCCGGTCGGACGGGGCGGCCCGCGCGGGGCGAGGTCGGGCCCGGCGCCGCGATAGGCATGGATGCTCGGCAGCACCTCCGGCCCGTGGCTCGGCAGCTCCATGAAGCGGTCGTAAGCTTCTTGCAGAAAATCCACGTAATGATCCGCATGGACCGCGAGGATCGGCGCCCGACCGAAATCCACGGGCTCGGTGGGCGCAAGCTCGAGCGGCTCGAGTGCTCCGAGGAGCGCGGTCACGCGATCCGGGTTCTCGAAGGGGTCGACGATGCGCCCATGCACCATGAACTGCTTCGGGCGATGGTCGAGCTGCGTATCGCTGAAGAAGAGCTTCATCACGGTCTCTCGTCGAGGTGACGCCCGGGGAGCGCCGCGAGGAGCTGGCGCGTGTAGGGGTGCTGCGGGGCCGCGAATATGTCCCCGGCAGGGCCCGTCTCGACGATCTCGCCGCGATGCATGACGGCGAGCGTGTGGCAGAGCCGCGCCGCCACCCGCAGATCGTGGGTGATGAAGACCATGGCGAGGCGCAGCCGGCGCTGCAGCCCGTCGAGCAGCTCGAGCACCTGCGCCTGCACCGAAACGTCAAGCGCCGAGACCGGCTCGTCGGCGACGATGACCTCCGGGTCCATCATCAACGCGCGCGCGATGCCGATGCGTTGGCGCTGCCCGCCGGAGAACTCGTGCGGAAAGCGGTCGAGCGCCGATGCGTCGAGGCCGACGAGCGACAGCAACTCGGCGGCGCGGGCCTGCGCGTCGGGAGCCGGCGTGCCGTGTGCGCGCGGGCCGTCGGTGAGGATCGTCCGCACACGCTTTCTCGGGTTGAGCGAGGCGAAAGGGTCCTGGAACACCATCTGCAGGCGGCGGCGCAGCGGCCGGAACTCGTCACGCGAGATGGCGCGCACGTCGTGCCCGTCGAAGACGATGCGGCCCTGCTCAGGCTCGACCAGCCGCACGAGGCAACGCGCCAAGGTCGATTTGCCGGAGCCAGACTCGCCGACGATCCCGAGCGTCTCGCCGCGGCGGACGCTGAAGCGCACGTCCTTCACGGCGACGACCTTGCGGCGGCGGCGCAAGAGGCTCGCGCCGCCGCCGAAGGTCTTTTGCAGTCCCTCGACGGAAAGCACGACCTGATCGCCCGGCGCCGGCAAGGC
Organism: Microvirga sp.; assembly: GCA_029266525.1. GTDB lineage: Bacteria > Pseudomonadota > Alphaproteobacteria > Rhizobiales > Beijerinckiaceae > JAJKJG01. The sequence continues at coordinate 50,538 of JAQSWQ010000017.1, read as the reverse complement.
CGCGGGCCTCAGCCGCGGGACGGCGGCGATGAGGCTGCGCGTGTAGGGATGACGGGGCGCGGCGAGCACCTGAGCGGCGGGGCCGTCTTCGACGAGCCGGCCCTTCTCCATGACGAGGAGGCGATCCGCCATCTCGGCTACGACGCCGAAATCATGGGTGACGAAAAGGAGCGCCGTGCCGCGCTCCTTTCGGATCTTGCGCAGCAGCTCGAGGATCTGCTTCTGCGTCGTCACGTCGAGCGCGGTCGTCGGCTCGTCGGCGAGGATCAACTTGGGCTCGAGCGCGAGCGCCATGGCGATCATCACGCGCTGGCGCTGCCCGCCCGAGATCTGGAACGGATAGGCCTCGATAAGCTGCACAGGCTCGGGCAGACCGACATAGTCGAAGAGCGCGAGGGTGCGCGCGCGGCGCGCCTCGCCAGGATAGGCTCCATGTGCCTCCATCAGCTCCGCGACCTGGTTGCCGACGCGCATCACCGGGTTCAACGCCGAGAGCGGCTCCTGGAAGATCATGCTGATCTCGCGCCCGCGGAGATCGCGCATGCGGGCCGCGGAGGCCGCGAGAAGATCCTCGCCGGCGAAGGAGATGCGCCCCGACGCGATGGCGAGACCGCGCGGCAGGAGCCTCAGCACGGCACTTGCGGTGACCGACTTCCCGGAGCCGGACTCGCCGACGACGCAGACGATCTCTCCCTCATTGACCGTGAAGCTCACATCCTCGATCGCATGCGCACGGTCGCCGCCCGGCGGCAGGCGGATGGTCAGGTTCTCGACGCGGACGAGCGGGTCCATCGCTAATCCCCGCGCTCCTTGAGGCGCGGGTTGAGCGCGTCGTTGAGGCCCTCGCCGACGAGGTTGACCGCGAGCACGGTGACTAGGATCGCGAGCCCCGGCAGCACGGTGAGCCAGGGCGCCTCGCGCAGCATGGTGCGCGCCGCGCCGACCATGAAGCCCCAGGACATCATGTTGCGGTCGCCGAGGCCGAGGAAGGACAGCGCGGCTTCGGTGAGGATCGCGGTCGCGACGATGAGCGAGGCCGCGACGATGACCGGCGAGATCGCGTTCGGCAGGATCTCGCCGAAGATGATGGCGCGCGTCGGCCGGCCGAGCACGATCGCCGCCTCCACGAACTCGCGCTCCCGCAGCGAAAGCACCTCGGCGCGCACGAGCCGCGCCACCGGCGGCCAGCTCACGAGCGCGATCGCGATGACGATCGATTCGAGCGTCGGCGTGAAGATCGCGACCAGCACCACCGCCATGGCGAGTTGCGGGATCGTCTGGAAGAACTCGGTCACGCTCATCAACGCATGCTCGACCGCGCCGCCGAAATAGCCGGCGAGGGTGCCGAAGGCGACACCGATCACGACCGCGCAACCCGTCGAGACGACGCCGACGAGAAGCGACACGCGCGCTCCATGCGCGAGACCCGCCGCGATGTCGCGCCCGAGCATGTCGGTGCCGAGCGCAAAGCCCTGCTCCTCGAAAGGCAGGAGCAGCGGCGGCCCGACCATCTGCCATGGCGAGGTTGAAAACATCAGCGAGGCGAAGAGGGCGACGAGGATGACGACCGCGAGCACGGCGAGCCCGATTACCGCGCCGGCATTCCGGGAGAACCGCCTCCAGAACGAAGTCATCGAGCCCGCCCTTCGACGCGGATGCGCGGATCGACGAACAGATAGACGATGTCGGTGAGGAGGTTGAACACCACCACCGTCCCCGAGGTGATGAGGAATACGCCCAGCAGCAGCTGGTAATCGCGCTGGAGCAGCGCGTCGAACATGAGCCGGCCCACGCCCGGCCAGGCAAACACCGTCTCGACCAGCACCGCGCCCCCCGCCATCTGCCCGAGCTGCACGCCGGCGAAGGTGACGATCGGCAGGAGCGCGTTGCGCAGCACGTGCTTGCGCAGCACCTCGCGCGGCGAGAGCCCCTTCGCAAGCGCCGTGCGCACATAGTCCTGGTTCATCACCTCGAGCATCGCCGCCCGGGTGAGGCGGACATAGACCGCCATGAAAAAGAAGCCCAAGGCGAGCGTCGGTAGAACGAGGTGGCGGGCGATGTCGACGGCGCGCGAAACACCGGTGAGGTTCGCCCCGACGCTCTCCATGCCGAAGGCCGGCAGCCAGTTGAGCTGCACCGAGAAAAGGATGACGAGCATCAGGGCAAGCCAGAACAGCGGGGTCGCGTAGAAGACGAGCGCGATGGTCATCACCACGCTGTCGAGGAAGCGTCCGCGCTCGAGGAACCGCGCGCGTGCGGCAAGCACCCCGAGCCCGACGCCGGCCACGAGCGAGAACAGAAAGCCCGAGGTCATGAGAAGGAGGGTCGCGGGCAAGCGCTCGCCGATGAGCGCAATCACCGGCACCTGGTTGCGATAGGAGAAGCCGAGGTCGAGCCGCACGACCTGGCCGAGATAGATCAGGAGCTGCTCCCAGACCGGCTTGTCGAGGCCGAATCGGGCGCGAAGCTCGTCGACGAACTTGGGATCGGTGGCGCCCGCCTCGCCGGCCAGAACCGAGGCCGGGTCGCCCGGCGCGAGCCGCACCAGCACAAAGTTCAAGGCGGCAATCGCGAGCACCACGATCACCGCCTTCACGAGCCGGCCGGCGAGGAAGCGGACGAAGGACAACGGACCGGCCCGTCAGAGAGACAGCGGCAAGATCGAGCAACGGTCGGACGGCGGCCGTCCGCCCGACCAGGCTATTTCGCGATCCACACGTCCTCGAAGGATTCGTTGAGGCCGATCGCAGTCTGGACCAGGTTCTTGACGTTCGAGCGCCACAGGGTCGGGAACTCGAGCTCGACGAGGTAGCCGTTCGCGACCTCCTCGACGAGGATCCTCTGAGCCTCGGCGTAGAGCTTCGCCCGATCCTCCGCCTTCACTGCGGAGGCCGCCTGGCGCAGGAGGTCGTCGACCTTCGGGTTCGAGTAGCCCTGGTTGTTGGCGAAGGGCGAGCCCTTGACGATGTTCGAGGAGAGGTAATGGCGCGCGACGCCGAGCGCCGGATCGCCGTACTGATAGGTGAAGTTGAAGGAGATATCGAAGTCCCAGTCGCCGACGCGCTTCGCCCAGCCGCCGGCGTCGGTCGGCTCGATCGAGACCTTGAAGCCGACCTGCTCGAGCGCCTGCTTCACGTACTCGGTCAGGCGATCCCACTGCGCGCCATAAGGGAAGGCCAGGATCTTCACCGGCGTCTTCGAAAGATCGACGCCGCTCTCGGCTGCGAGCTTCTTGGCGAGCGCCACGTCGAAGGCGTAGGGCTTGATCGACGCGTCGTGGAATAGCGTGGTGGAGGCGATCGGCCCGTTCGCGACCTTGGCAAGCCCGAAGAAGATGGTGCGCTGGATGAAGCTCTTGTCGAGCGCGTGCATCGCCGCCTGCCGGACCTTGAGGTTGTCGAAGGGCGGCTTGCGCATGTTCATCATCATGAAGGAGAGCGGCGAGTACATCTCCCAGCCCTTGGTCGTCGTCTCGACGCCGGAGATGCCGCGCAGGCGCCGGATGTCGACGTTGTCGACATCGCCGCCGCGCAGCACCTGCACGTCGCCGCGCTCGAAGGCGACGCCGCGCGAGGCCGCATCCGGGATGACGCGGAAATAGAGCTCGTCGAGATAGGGCATGCCCGGCTTCCAGTACTCCTCGTTCCTGACGAGGTGGATGTGCGAGCCCTTGCGCCACTCCTTGAACTTGAAGGGCCCGGTGCCGATCGGCGTCTGGTTCGCCGGGTTGGTCGCGAAATCGGTGCCGTCATAGACGTGCTTCGGCACCATCGGCAGGGTCGAGACCTCGAACAGCGACAGGAAGGGCCCGAACGGCTCCTTCAGCTTGAACTCGACCTTCACCGGCGACAGCGCCGTCACCGAGGCGATGTAGCGGTCGATGGTCACGCGGGCGCGCGGATGCATCTTGCGCAGGAACACGTCGACCGAGAACACCACGTCCCCCGCAGTGAAGGGCTTGCCGTCGTGCCACTTCACGTTCTCCTGGAGATCGAAGGTATAGGCGAGCCCGTCCGGCGACATGGTCCAGGATTTCGCGAGCACCGGCCTCGGCTTGAGGTCGAACTCGTAGGTCAGGAGGCTCTGGTAGATCTTGCCCGCGACGTAGATGGTCGGGCCCTGCTGGTTCAGCGCGAGCATCAGGATCGGCGGCTCGGGCTGAACGATGCCGGCGAGCGTGCCGCCCTTGACCGGCGTTTGCGCCGCCGCCGGGAATGCCCACGCGCCCAACACGGCGAGCGCCGCAAGCCCCGTCTGCCGAACCGATATTCTTCTCATTCCCCGTCTCCACCAAGCACGCCGGGAAGCGGCGCCGTCAGCAAGCGCGCAGCTTCTTCCGATCCTGCGGCGCGATGCAAGCCCCGCGCCGCTACTGCCTTCGACCAAAAACGCCCTATCCTGCACGCCCTCGGCCGGGGCGTAAGGAGCGCCAGCCTCTCTCGGAGCATTCATCATGCAGCGCAAGACAGCCGTCGTCGTCGGCTCGATGGGGTGATCGGGCGCAACCTCATCCGCCACCTCGAGGACAAATCCGACTGGGAGATCGTTGGCCTGTCGCGGCGCACGCCCGACTTCCCGACCCGCGCGCGCTCGATCTCGGTCGACCTGCTCGACCGCGAGGACTGCCGGCGAAAGCTTTTCGATCTCTCCAGCGCGACCCACCTGTTCTATTGCGCCTTCCAGGCGCGCCCGAGCTGGGCCGAGCATGGCCCGCCGAACGTCACCATGCTTGCGAACTCGGTCGAGGCGGTCGCCTCGGCCTCCCCCGGGCTCGAGCGCGTCGTGCTGGTGCAAGGAACCAAGATCTACGGATCGCATCTCGGGCCGTTCAAGACGCCCGCGAAGGAGAGCGACCCGCCGCACATGCTGCCGAACTTCTACTGGGACCAGGAGCACTGGCTCCGCGAGAACCGCCCAAGCAGCGGCTGGACGTGGACGGCGCTGCGCCCGCAGACCGTGTGCGGCTTCGCGCTCGGCAACCCGATGAACATCGTGACGGTGATCGCGGTCTATGCCGCGATCTCGAAGGAGCTCGGCCTGCCGCTGCGCTTTCCGGGCAAGCGCGGTGCCTACGAGGCGGTCTACCAGGTGACCGATTCCGAGCATCTCGCGCGGGCGATGGTCTGGGCGGCGTGCGCGGACACCGCCCGGAACGAAGTCTTCAACGTCACGAATGGCGACTTCTTCCGCTGGTGCAATCTGTGGCCGCGCATCGCGGCGGTGTTCGGGATGGCGCCGGGGCCTGTGCAGACGATCAAGCTTGCTGAGTTCATGGCCGACAAGGCCCCGCTCTGGGACGACATGCAGCGCCGCCACGAGCTCGAGCCGATCCCGTATGAGGACCTCGTCGCCTGGCCTTTCGGCGACTACGTGTTCGGCTGCGACTGGGACGTGATGAGCGACACCCTCAAGATCCAGCGCGCCGGCTTCCATGCCGCGGTGGATTCCGAAGAGATGCTGCTCGCTCTGCTCGCGGAGCTGAGAGCCAAGAGAATCGTTCCTTAGGCATGGCTCGGCTCTTCAAGACGGCGCTTGCAGGCTGGTGGAACGACCGCGCCATGAGCCTCGGAGCGGCGATCGCCTTCTTCACGGTGTTCTCGCTCGCCCCGATGCTGCTGGTCGCCATCGCCGTCGCCGGGCTCGCCTTCGGGCGCGAGGCGGCGCAGGGTGCGATCGTCGACGAGCTCGGCGGCCTGGTTGGTGGGCAGACCGGCGCGGCGCTCGAGGGCATGATCGCGAGCGCCGGCAACTTCGAGTCCGGAATGGTCGGATTGGCCGTCGGGGTTGCGACCTTTCTGTTCCTCGCCACCGGCGCAGTCATCGAGCTTCAGGACAACCTCAACATCATCTGGAAGGTCAAGCCGCCCGAGAGCTACGGAGTCGCGGCTTTCATCCGCACGCGGATCCTGAGCCTCACGCTCATCGTCGGCTTCGGCTTCCTGCTGATGGTCTCGCTCGTCCTCGACGCCGGGCTGACGCGCCTCGGCGCCTATGTCGAATCCGGCTTCTCCGGCGCGAGCGTCATCCTGCGCGTCCTGAACAGCGCCGTCGCCTTGGGGATCGCGGTCCTGCTCTTCGCAATGATCTTCAAGATCCTGCCCTCGGTCGAGCTCACCTGGCGCGACGTCTGGATGGGCGCGGCCGTGACGGCGCTCCTGTTCACGGCCGGCAAGTTCGCGATCGGCTACTACATCGGCAAGAGCGGCGTCGCCTCGGCCTATGGCGCCGCCGCCTCGATCGTCACCATCCTGCTCTGGATCTACTACTCCGCGCTGATCCTGCTCTTCGGCGCCGAGTTCACCAAAGCCTATGCCGAAAGCCGCGGCAGCCGGGCGGACTTGCAAACCCCCTGAGGTTCTCGCGGCGGCAGGGGCACAAGCATCATGCCTTGCCGGTGCGGGCGGCATCGAGAAGGAAGCGTGCCGCCCTGCTCCATGGCCACTTCGGGGTCGGGGGCGCCGATCAGTCCCGCCTCGGCGATGGGCGGCACGACCGGGTGCTCGGGCTTCTCGAACCTGATGCCGTGCCCGCTCCGCTCCGCGCCATCGAAGCGAGCTCGGCAGGTCGGCGGACACCGCGATGGATGATTCTGTCGGCCTAGTGGCCACGATGCGGTGCGGCGCGCGACGGGTCCGGCGGGCGCACGGCCTTGTCATCGAAGCGAAGAGGCACGATCACGCGGTCGCGTACCGGCGCCCGGACCTCGATCCGCAGCGCCCAGTCGCCATGCATCTCGAGCTTGAGCCGGACCTCGTACACGCCGGGATCCGCGGTCGGCGCGGCCTCCACCGGGCGGATGTTGTGGGCCATCGGCATCGACGGCATGTCGGCGCCGACCGCGAGCTTCGCTCCCGCCAGCGGCGTCTGGCCACGCGCATCGGTCAGCCTGATCGTGCAGTCGTAATGGAGCCTCGCGGCGGCCGGCCGGCACGACACCTGCGCCTTCGACCGCGCCTGCGCTGCTGTCTCCCGGGTGGGGCAGAGGGCGGCAGCGGCCACGATCGAGAGAAGCAGGACTGCTTTCACCGTCGCGTCTCCCCTACGCGAGCCGACATCCAGACACACCGGCAAGCGCTTCTCAGCCTTGCCTTGAGCGCATGCACCACCGTCTCGTCGAGAAGCCCGCGGGGACGCCAGATGAGGAGGAGCGCGACAAGCCCGCCGAACACGATCATGCGGTAGCCGGCGAACATGCGCACGGATTCGAGCACACTGATGTCGATGGCGACCCCGATGACGGGGCCGAGCGCCGTGCCGAGCCCGCCGATAAGCCCATAGGCGAGGCTGTGCACGCCGAGCATCACGTCGAACGTGCGCGGCTCCACATAGGTCGTGAGGTGGGCGTAGAGCCCGCCGCCGACCCCGGCGAGCGAGCCGGCGAGCCCTGCCGCCAGAACCTTGCAGCGCTTGACCGGGATGCCGTTGAGCTCGGCAAGCTCCGGATCCTCGCCGATCATGCGCAGACTCACGCCGAGGCGCGAGCGCTCGAGAAGGAGAAAGCCGAGGAGCACCGCACCCAGGAGCGCGTAGATGATCGCGAGATACTGGCTTGGTTCGATGTTGCTCTCGAACACGTATCGGATACCGCGGAACCCGTCCGCGCCGTCGGGGCCGAGGAGTTCGCCGTCAATCGGAACCTGGTAGCGCCACATCTCGAACAGGATGCGGACCATCTCGGCGAAGGCGAGCGTCGCGATGGCGAAATAGAGCCCGTGCAGGCGCAGCGTCGGCAGGCCGACGAGCACTGCGGCTGCCGCGCCTGCGAGCGCGGCCCAGCCGAGCGCCGCGGCGAGCGGCCAGCCCCACAACGCCGTGCCGATCCCGGCCGCATAGGCGCCAATCGCGAAGAAGGCCTGCTGGCCGAACGAGATCTCTCCGGTCAGGAGAAGAAGATAGGCGGAGAGCGCGAGGAAGGACATCACGCCGATGTTCGAAAGGACGCCGACCCAGTGGTCGTCCATCGCCGTCACGCCCGGCCGTACGCCGCCGCCTCTGCGGGCGGGGCCTCGCCGATGAGGCCGGTCGGACGCAGGACCAGCACCAGGAAGAGCACGGCGAAGGTTACGAGATCGCGGATGTGCGGGCCGAAATACCATTGGGCATGGGCCTCGATCGCGCCGAGCAACAGCCCGCCCAGGATGGCGCCTGGAATCGAGCCGAGGCCGCCAAGCATCATGGCGATCAGCCCTTTGAAGGTCGCCCACATGCCGAACATCGGCGTGACCTGCTGGTCGACCGCAAGCACGAGATAGCCGGCGACCCCTCCGACCGCCGAGGCGAGCGCGAAGGCGGCGAGAGTCGAGAGCCGAACGTCCACCCCGACGAGATGCGCCGCGACCGGGTTGCCGACGATCGCGCGCAGTCCCAAGCCGAAGCGCGTGCGATGCAGGACAAGATACACGCCGGTCGCGAGCGCGGCGGCCGCGATCAGCATCGTCGCGTGGTCGAGCCGCACCAGAAACGGGCCGAGCGTGAGCGGCGCCCCGGCGGCTAGCGGCGGAAAGGCGTAGGTATGGCGCGGCAGCACGAGTATCGCGGCCTGCTCGAGCTGCATCCAGATCGCAAAGCTCGAAACCATCGAGGCGATGCCGGCACCCGCCGCCATCGGCGCAAAGCACAGCCGCTCGACATACACTCCGGCGAGCGCCGCGCCGAGGACCGTCGCGGCCGCGACCGCCGCCGCGCCCGCGCCCGCATCGACGTGGAGCAGCGTTCCGAGATAGGCGCCGATCATGATGGTGGGGCCGTACGACAGGTTGAGCCTGCGCATGACGCCGAAGATCAGCGTGAAGCCCAATGCGAGGAGCGCGTAGGAGGAGCCGATCATCACGCCGTCGAGCGTGTTCTGCACGAAGTCGATCATCGCGTTCACACGGCGGCGCGGCGTGTGCCGAGATAGGCGCGCTGGATCACCTCGTCCTCCGCGAGCTGGCCGGGCGTGCCGCTGAAGGTCACCCGCCCCTGCTCCATGAGGTAGAAGCGATGCGCGACCTGGAGTGCCTTGTGGGCGTTCTGCTCGACGAGAAAGAGCGTCGTGCCGTCGCGATTGAGTTCGCCGATTATGCGGAATATCTCGTCGACGACGATGGGCGCGAGCCCAAGCGAAGGCTCGTCCATCAGGAGGAGGCGCGGCCGCGACATCAAGGCCCGCGCGACCGCGAGCATCTGCTGCTCGCCGCCCGAAAGCGTGCCGGCGAGCTGCTCGCGGCGCTCGCGCAGGCGCGGGAAGCGCTCGTAGAGGCGCTCCGCGTCCGCGGCGATCTCGCCTGAATCCGAGCGCTGATACGCGCCGGCCAAGAGATTCTCGCGCACGCTCATCTGGGGGAAGACGAGCCGGTTCTCCGGCACGAGCGCGACGCCCTGCGCAACGATCTGCGCCGGCGTTCGGCCGACGAGATCGGCACCGTCGAAGCGGATCGAGCCGCGGCGCGGGCGAAGGATTCCGGCGATCGTCATCATCAGCGTAGTCTTGCCGGCCCCGTTCGGGCCCAAGAGGCAGGTGATGCCGCCGCGCTCGACGCCGAGCGAGACGCCCTTCAGCGCTTCGATCTTGCCGTAGGCGGTGACGAGGCCGTCGACTTCGAGCATCGGCCCCTCACGCGGCCGCGGCGGTGCCGAGATAGGCCTCGCGTACCAGCGGATGGGCCTGGACCTCGGCCGGCGTCCCTTCCGCGATCTTCTTGCCGAAGTTCAAGACCGCGATCCGGTCCGTCACCGCCATCACGAGCTCCATATGATGCTCAATGAGGAGGATCGTGGCGCCCTCCTCGCGCAGGCGGCGGATACGGTTGTCGAGCTGCTCGATCTCCTCGGCATTCATGCCCGCGGCGGGCTCGTCGAGCAGGAGGAGCGCGGGCTCCGCCGCCATGGCGCGCGCGAACTCGAGCCGCCGCTGCTCTCCGAAGCTGAGGTTACCGGCAAGCTCCTCGGCTTTGTGGGCGAGGTCGAAGAAGGCCAATGTGCGGTCGATCTCGTCCCGCACTGCGCGCGATCCGCCGAGCCAGCGCGGCAGGAACGCGACCTTCCCGCCAGGCTCGCCTGAGCTCTGCGCGATCCAGAGGTTCTGCCAGACCGACAGCTGGCCGAAGAGGCGGATATTCTGAAAGGTGCGGGAGATGCCGCGCGACACGCGCGCATGCGGCGCCAGGGCCGTGATGTCGCTGCCGCGGAATTCCACCGCGCCGGCTGTCGGCGCAAACAGGCCGCAGATCAGATTGACGATCGTGCTCTTGCCGGAGCCGTTCGGGCCGATCAGCCCGAAGACCTGGCCCGGCTCGACCTGAAGGTCGACGCCGTCGACGGCACGCACGCCGCCGAAATGCTTACTCAGCGCCTTGAGGTCGAGCACGAACCGTTTCCCCTCGCCACGCGAACAGGCGCTTGAGCCGCAGGATCGCGGCCGGATCGAGAAGACCGCGCGGGCGCACGTTCATCGCCAGCACGATCAGGCCGCCGAACAGGAGATTGCGCCAATCGCCCATGAAGCGCAGCCCCTCGATCAGGAAGCCCTGGATGAAGATCACGGCGATCAGCGTCCCGAACACGTTCGAGAGCCCGCCGAGGATCGGATAGGCGACCGCGAAGGTCGCGAGCACGACCCCGAACTGCACGTGCTCGATATGGGTTGTGTAGTGGGCGAAGATGCCGCCGCCTATGCCGGCGATGACGCCGCCGATGGTCATCGCCGAGACCTTCACGGCAGTGAGGTTGATGCCGGAGCTCTGCGCCGCGACCTCGTCCTCGCCGACGGCGCGCATCACGGCGCCGGCGCGGGAGCGGTCGAGCCACCATAGCGTCGCCATGACGAGCGCGACGATGATCCAGATGAAGACGAGGACGTCGAGGGTGCTCCAGCCGTTCTCGGGAAAATAGCGGATCTGCCGGAAGCCCTCGCCGCCATGCGGCCCGACCTTCAGGTTCCCGCGCGCGATCTGGTAATCGAAATTGAAGAAGAACAGCCGCACCGCTTCGCCGAAGGCCGTCGTCGCGACGACCAGCATCAGCCCCTTCACGCGCAGCGCCGGGAAGCCGACCGCGCAGGCGACAAGCCCGGCGACGAGCCCCGCCACGAGAAGAGCCGGCACGATCGGCCAATGCGCGAGCACGGTCAGCATGCCGGCGACATAGGCGCCGATGGCGAAGAAGCCCGCCTGGGCGAGGCTCACCTGGCCGGTAAGGAGCACGCAATAGGCCGAAAGACCGAGAAGCGTGTGGACGCCGATAATCTGGAGGAGGCCGAGATAGAAATCCATCGCGGGCCTCAGTCGCGCCCCGCCGCTGTGGCGAAGATGCCGCCGGGGCGGAAGACCAGGAACACGAACAGCAGCATCATGATGTAGAGGTCGCGCTCGGAGACGCCGCGGAAGAACTGGATGACGTTCTCCAGCCCGCCGACGAGGAGCCCGGCGATGATCGCGCCCGGGATCGAGCCGAGTCCGCCGATCACGGTCACGACGAGGCCCTTCACGGTCAGCGGCAGCGACAGGAGCGGCGAGAGCACGCCGATGGCCGCTCCGATCATCGCTCCGGCGATGCCGCCGAGCACGCCGGTGACGACGAAGGTCAACGTATTTACGCGCGTCACGCTGATGCCGCAGAGCTGCGCCGCGACCGGCTGCTGCGAGACGGCGCGGGTCGCAAGGCCAAGCGTCGTCCGATAGAGGAGCCCCAACAGCAGCGCCATGCATAGGCAGCCGAGGAGAAAGACGAAGATCAGGTCGCCCCGCAGCGTGAAGGCACCCATGCGGATGACCACGTCCGAGAACAGCGCCGGATAGGAGAGCGGCATGCCTGCGGTCGTATGCACCACGATCTCGTCGATCAGGAGCAGCATTCCGACCGTCGACATCAGGGTCGCGAGCGGATTCGCGAGCGGGATGAAGCGGAAGCAGAGGAGATAGACGAGCGCGCCGATCCCTCCGCCTGCCGCCGCCGCGAGCAGGAACACGACGATCGGCGGCGCCTTCACCACGGCGAGGATCAGGAGGCTCGCATAGGCGGCGCCGATCGAGGCGGCCGCATAGGAGAGGTTGATCTTGTGCATCACCCCGAAGACCAGGGTGAAGCCGATGCCGAGGAGCGCGTAGGTCGCGCCGAACAGCACACCGTCGAAGAGCGACTGCACGCTGTCGATGAAATCGAGCCAGTCCACCCGCCGCCCCACCCGACCTTGTGGCGAGTGTCCGTCCTCCCCGGCGGGAGCGCGGACCCTCGCTCAGCTTCGTCCCGGCCGTCGCGGCTACGAGGACGGCTTGTGCAGCACCTGCCAGCCGCCGTCCTTGGCGTGCACGTAGAGGAACGGCTTGATCGCCTCGCGGTCCGGGGTGCGTCCGACCGGGCCGAGGAGCCCCTTCGTCTCCTTCAGCGCCGCGAGACCCTCGCGCATCTTGTTGCGATCGGCCTGCACGGTGTCGGGCTTTGCCATGATCTTCTGCGCCTCGATCACATCCTTGAGGATGAACATGATCTCGTAGGCGGCGGCGCTGTGCAGGTCGGCGCTGCCGCCCTGCTTCGCCACCTGCTCGGCGGCCTTCGTGGCCTCCGGGGTCACCGGCGCGAAGCTCGTCGGGATGATGATGCCCTCCGCCTGCTTGCCGCAGCCCTGCAAGGTCTCGATGCTGGACGAGCTCGTCAGGCCGACGAGCAGCTTCGGCTTGACACCCTGGCGCTCCATCTCCTTCAGCACACCGCAGGTGGTGAAGGGATGCGCCGAGATCGCGACGATGTCGGGGTTGGCGCGCCGCATCTCGCGGACCTGGGTCGAGAAGGTAGTGTCGGCGAGGAGCCATTCGGAGGTGCCGGCGACCTGATAGCCGTTGGCCTCGGCCTGTGCCTTCATGACGCCATAGGTCGCGTTCGAATGAGCGAAATCCTTCTCGACGCCGCCCCAAATCGTCTTGAGACCCGGGTGCTGCGTCTTGAGCCAAGCAAACAGAGACTTGTACATCTCGAACTCGCTTGGCACGTTGCGGAAGGCCCATTCGGAGATCTTCGCAAGCCCGCCCTTCGCCGCGACGTCGGCGATGATCGGGAACTGCAGCCCGGTGTCGGAGGCGTCGCCGGCCCTCTTCTGGAGGACCCCGAACAGCGATTCGGCGACGTTCGAGCAGGTCGGGCCGACCGCCACGAAAGCGTCGGAGGAGGCGATGCGGCGCACCACCGAGATGCCTTCCTCGGCGTTGCAGCGGTCGTCCAGGAACTCGACCGTGATCTTGCCCTTGGTGCCGTCGCCGAGCGTGACGCCTCCGGCCTTGTTGATCTCCTCGGCCGCCGCCTTCATGGCCGCCTCGCTGTTGATACCGAACACCCGCACGACGCCCGATTTCGCGCCGAAGCCGGTGATCTTCACGGTCCTCTCCTGCGCCGAGGCCGGCGAGACCGCGATAAACCCGGCGAGCGCGCCGGCCAGCGCCACAGGCGCTACACGTCTCATGAGCATGGCAACCTCCCTCGATCTGGGGCGTCTCTCGCCGGCCGTCCCGCTCTTTGAGGCGGGCCTCGCGGCGGCGAACTCCTCCGACCGCGAAGCTAGCACGGTTTGCGCCCGGCTCGTCCAGTGGCTTTCTTCAGCCGCCGCAAACCAAGCAAGGGCTGGCGGGCGCAGAGGGCTCGCTGATAACCTCGTCTTCGCGCAGCCGGCGAAGGGGTCGAAGAAGCACCAACGGTCCGGCGCGGAGGGATGCCATGAACACGCACATCATCGAGCGAGCGTCGCGGAGCCGCAAGGGCGAGAGCCGGCCAGGGCCGAGCCCCTTCGCCGGGCTGGTCCCCAATCGCGCGAACTATGCCCCGCTCACGCCGGTATCGTTCCTGCCGCGCACCGCCGAGATCCATCCCAGGCGCACGGCCGTGATCCACGGCGAGCGCCGCATCGCCTATGCCGAGTTCTATGCCCGGGCGCGCCGGCTCGCCTCGGCGCTCGCGAAGCGCGGCATCGGCCCGGGCGACACAGTTTCGGTCATGCTCCCGAACGTGCCCGCGATGGTCGAGGCCCATTACGGCGTGCCGATGCTTGGCGCCGTGCTCAACACCATCAACACGCGCCTCGACGCCGCGACCATCGCCTACATCCTGGGGCATGGGGAGGCTAAGGCGCTGATCACCGACCGCGAATTCGCCGTCCAGGTCGGCCCGGCGCTGGCGCAGCTCCAGCGGCGCCCGCTCGTCATCGACGTCGACGACGTGCTCTACACAGGCGCGGGGGAGCGGCTCGGCGAACTCGAATACGAGGAGTTCCTCGTCTCCGGCGATCCCGGGTTCGCCTGGTCGCCGCCCGAGGAGGAGACGAGCCCGATCGCCCTCAACTACACCTCCGGCACGACCGGCAACCCGAAGGGCGTCGTCTACCACCACCGCGGCACCTTCCTCGAGGCGGTCGGGAACATCATGGCCTGGCCGCTGCCGCCGAAGCCGGTCTATCTGTGGACCCTGCCGATGTTCCACTGCAACGGCTGGTGCTTCCCGTGGTCGGTGACGGCGATGGGCGGCACGCATGTCTGCCTGCGCAAGGTTGACCCGGCGCTGATCTTCCGGATGATCGTCGAGCACGGCGTCACCCATATGTGCGGCGCGCCGACGGTTCTCAACATGCTGATCAGCACGCCGGCCGGGCAGCGCCGCGCCTTCGCGAACGTCGTCGATATCCAGACCGGCGGCTCGCCACCTCCCGCCAAGGTCATCGAGGGCATGGAGGAGCTCGGCTTCCGGGTCACCCACATCTACGGCATGACCGAGCTACAGGGACCGTCCACGTTATGCGTGCCGCAGGATGAGTGGGGCGATCTCGCGCTCGAGGAGCGCGCCGCCCTCCTCGCCCGGCAGGGCGTACGCTATCCGGTGGTCGAGGGGCAGATGGTCGCCGACCCGAAGACCCTTGCTCCGGTCGCGCGCGACGGCGAGACCATCGGCGAGATCATGGTGCGCGGCAACACCGTGATGCTCGGCTACCTCAAGGAACCGAAAGCCACGACCGAGACCTTCCGCGGCGGCTGGATGCACACCGGCGACCTCGCAGTCGAGCACCCGGACGGCTATGTCGAGATCAAGGACCGCGCCAAGGACATCATCATCTCGGGCGGCGAGAACATCTCGAGCGTCGAGGTCGAGATCGCGCTGTACAAGCACCCCGCCGTGCAGCTCGCGGCGGTGGTGGCGAGGCCGGACGAGAAATGGGGCGAGAGCCCTTGCGCGTTCGTCCAGCTCAAACCGGACTCCCAGGCGACGGAGGCGGAGATCATCGCCTTCTGCCGCGGTGAGATCGCCCACTACAAGGCGCCGAGGAAAGTCGTCTTCGGCGCCCTTCCGACGACCGCCACGGGCAAGATCCAGAAGTTCGTCCTCAGGGAGAAGGCACGCGCGCTGACTTGATCGGTTCGCCGGCCGGCGGGCTCACCGGGCCCTGAAGGCGCGGGTTGCCTGATCCGTGAACGGCTTTGCGACGTAGGAGAGGATCGTGCGCTCGCCTGTCCTGATGAAGCTCTCGACCGGCATTCCGGGCAGGAGTCGCAGCCCTTTCAAGCGCGCGGTTTCGCTTTCCGGCAGGGCGATCCTCACGGTGTAATAGGCGGCGCCCGTGCGTTGATCGGTGCTGAGGTCCGCCGAGACGCGGCTGACCACGCCGTTGAGCTCGGGGGTCGTGCGCTGATTGAAGGCCGAGAACCGTAGCGTCGCGGCCTGTCCCGCCGCGACCTGATCGATCTCCTGCGGTGCGATCCTCGCTTCGACGGTCAGCGCATCGGCCTCCGGCACGATCAGCATCATCGCCTCCCCCGGAGTGATCACGCCGCCGAGCGTGTGCACGACCAGCTGGTGGACGATGCCGTCCTGCGGGGCTCGGATGTCGATGCGCTTGAGCTGGTCCTCGGCCGCGACCTTGCGTTCGACAAGCTCGGCGATCTTCGCCTGCACCTCGCGCAGCTCCTTCGCGACCTCGCTGCGCAGTTCCTGATCGATCTGGATGATCTGCAGCTCGGTTTCCGAGATCCTGCCTCTGGACTGCGCGGTCGCCGCGATGAGCTGTCCGCGCTCGCCCTCGAGCCGGGGGGCGTCGCGCTCGAGCGCGGTCACGCGCTGGAGCGCGACGAGGTTCTTGCGCCACAGCTCCCGAACCCCCTCGAGCTCGGTCGCGATCAGCTCAATCTCGCGCTTCTTCGCGGCGACCTGACCGGTGAGACCCCGGATTTCTTCGCGCAGCTGCTGGATGCGCTCCCCGAGCTGCGCCTTCTGGCCGGCCCGCGCCTTCCGGCGCAGATCGAACAGGTTGCGCTCGCCGTCGATCACCCGCTTGACCTCGGCGTCGTCGCGCCGCGCCATGAGCTCGGCGGGAAAGGCCGGCGTGTCCGCGTCGTCGCGCTCGGCCTCGAGCCGCGCGAGCCGCGCCAGCATTTCGTTCAGGCCCTTCATGACGATTGCGAGACCCGCCTGGGTGACGGTCTCGTCGAGCCGGACCACCACGTCGCCCGACTTGACCCGGTCGCCGTCGCGGACCCTCAGCTCGCCGACCACGCCGCCACTCGGGTGCTGGACCTTCTTGACGTTCGAGTCGACGACCATCACGCCCGGAGCGATGACCGCTCCCGAAAGCTCGGTCGTGGCGGCAAGCCCGCCGACTCCGCCGCCAAGGAGCGCCACCACGGCGACCCCCCCGATAAGATGCCGACGGATCGAACGCTGCGCAGATTGGGCTTGCGCCGTCATGACTCTCCTCCTCAAGCCTCGACCACCTTCAGGATGGCTGCGCCGGCAGCCTGGCCGCACTGTCCCCCGCTCGCTGCAATCGGATGGGAGACCCGCTTCACTACCTTGCTCAACATCTCGTCCTTCGGCCCGAACCCCTGCGCGCGGCCTTCCGCCATGACGAGCACGAGATCGACGGCCGCGAGGGCGCTCGGGCGGTGTGCGATCACGACCACGATCCGGCCCCTCGCCCGCGCGGACAGGATCGCTGTCGTCAGCGCCTGCTCGCCTTCCGCATCGAGGTTGGAGTTCGGCTCGTCGAGCACGATGAGGAACGGATTGCCGTAGAGGGCCCGCGCGAGGGCGATGCGCTGGCGTTGTCCCGCCGAGAGCGCCTGCCCCGATTCCCCGATCTGCGTCTCATAGCCATCCGACAGGCGCAGGATGAGGTCGTGGACGTTGGCGGCTCTTGCCGCGGCGATGACCGCCTCCGGCTCCGCGTCAGGCTGGAAGCGTGCGATGTTTTCGGCGACCGTGCCGGCGAACAGCTCGACGTCCTGCGGCAGGTAGCCGACATGCTCGCCGAGCGCCGTCGGCTCCCACTGCTCGAGTGCGCCGCCGTCGAGGCGGACCTTGCCGCGGAGCGGCGACCACACGCCGACGAGGAGCCGGGCGAGGGACGACTTCCCGGACGCGCTCGGACCGATGATCCCGAGTCCGTTCCCGGCATGGAGCGAGAAGCTCACGTCCTGAACAGCGAGGCGCTGCCCCCCGGGCGGGACCGCGCTCGCGCCCTCGACCGATAGAGTCGCGGCGGGCCGCGGCAGCGCCATCGGATGCGCCCGAGCCGGCAGGCGGCCGAGGAGATCGCCAAGACGTTTCCAGCTCTGGCGGGCGGCGACGAAACCGCGCCAATTCGCGATCGCGAGCTCGACGGGCGCCAGCGCGCGCGAGCTCAGGATCGAGCTCGCGATGATGATGCCGGCCGTCGCCTGCTGCTCGATAACGAGATAGGCGCCGACGCTGAGCATCGCCGATTGCAGGGCCATCCGCAGCACCTTCGACACCGCGCCGAGCCCGCCCGCCACATCGGACGAACGTTGCTGCGCGTCCATGAAGTGCGCATTGGCCGAGCCCCAGAGCGCCCCGAGACGCCTACCCATGCCCATGGCCTGAAGAACCTCGGCGTTGCGGACGCTCGCCAGCGCCAGCACGTTGCGCGCTGCCCCGCTCTCGGCCGCCGCCTTGGTCGGCTGACGGGTGCGGAGCTCGGCGACGAGGGTGATCGCGACCAGAAGGAGCGCCCCTGCGACGGCAGTCACGCCGATCCAGAAGTGAAACAGGAAGCAGATGGCGACATAGAGCGGCATCCAGGGCAGATCAAAGAGCGCCGTCGGGCCGAGGCCCGAAAGGAAATGCCGGACCTGGTCGAGATCCCGGATCGCCTGCATCCCATCCCCCGACACCCGCTGTTTCAGCGGCAGGCGAATGAGAACGTCGTAGACGCGCCGATTGAGCGTTTCGTCGAGGGAGGCTCCGATGCGAGTGAGCACGCGGCTGCGGAGCACGTCGAGCACGCCCTGGAGAGAAATAGAGCGCCGCCGCGATCACCAGCAGGCCGATCAGCGTGGGCACGCTGCGGCTCGGAAGCACGCGGTCGTAGATCTCGAGCATGAAGAACGAGCCGGTGAGATAGAGCAGGCTGATCATGCCGCTCATCAGGGCGACGCCCATGAAGGCGTGCCGGCAGGAGGCGAGGGCTCGCCGCAGCTCGGAGCCGGCCGACGGGCGCCGCTCGCGATGGGCTGAGCCATGGAATGGGACGACGTTCATCTTTCCTCTCCGGGGCTCGCAACTCGGCTGGAGGGGCTCGCGGGCGATGTCGGCGACACCGCCCGCGAGCTTGTCCGCTCGCCGCCCGGGGCTGGCCCGGCGGCGATGCTGCTACAGGAGCTGGCCGGCTTGCTGCTGCGCGACCAGGCTCTGGATGCCGACGTTGTCGCCCGGTCCGCCGTCGATGACGTCGAGCCCGCCGCCGCCGATCAGCACGTCGTCGCCGGGGCCGCCGAGGAGGACGTCGTTCCCGGCACCGCCGATCAGCACGTCATCGCCGTCGCCGCCGTCCGCCGTGAGCTGGATGGCGCCGAGTGCGAGTCCCGAGGCCTCGATCACGTCATCCCCGGCAAGCCCGTTGATGACGACGCGGTCGAGATTCGCCTCGAACCCCGTGATGTTGATCTGCGTCGCAAGGCCCATCACCGAAACGCCGCTGCCGTCGCCGAAGGCGAGCACCACATCGTCGCCGTTCGTGGCGTTGATGAAGATGGTGTCCGCCTGGCCATCGCCACCGCCGCCAGCCCCGGCGAGGTTGATGTTCAGCTCTGTCAAATCGGTGCCGGACATGTCGTTGACCACGATCGTGTCGGCGCCGCCGAGGGCATTGAAGCTGATCGCCTCCATGTCGTTGAGGTCCATGGTCACGTTCGCGATATCGCGGTTGAACAACACGCGTCGCCATTCGCCGAAATCGCGATGTTCTCCGCAACGTTGGCACCGTTGAACACGAGCGTGTCGAACCCGGCCTGGCCCTCGAGCGTGTCGTTGTCGTCGCCCGGGTTCCAGACGAAGGTGTCGTCGCCTGCGCCCATCAGCGCCGTGTCGTTGCCGTCGCCGCCGTTGATAAGGTCGCCGCCCTCGCTGCCGAGGAAGACGTCGGCGCCAAGGCCGCCATTCATGGTGAGCTGGATGCCGTCGGCCTCCAGGCTCGAGGCGTCGATCACGTCATCGCCGTTGAGGCCGTTCAAGGTGAGCCGATCGTTCGCCACCTCCTGGAAGAAGACGTTGACCCCGGCCTGGAGGCCGAACACGTGGATGCCGCCGGCGTCGCCCGTCACTCCGAACACGTCCGACCCTTGCGTGGCGTTCACGGTGACGGTGTCGGCCGCGCCGTCGCCGCCACCGTTCGGGCCCCGCAGGTCGAGGTCGATCCGGGTGACGTCCGTCCCGCTGAGATCGCCGACGACGATGTTGTCGGCCCCGCCGAGCGCGCGGTGCTCGATGTGCTCGACGTCGTTGAGGTCCATCGTCACGTTGGCGACGTCGCGGTTGAACAGCACGCGACCGGCGTTCGCCACGATGTTGACGTTCTCGCTCGCGCCCGAGCCGAAGAACATCAGCCGGTCCGTGCCGTCCTGGCCTTCGATCGTGTCGTTGCCGTCGCCCGGGTCCCACTGGAACACGTCGTCGCCGGCGCCGAGCAGGGCAACGTCGTTGCCGTTGTCGCCGAAGGCGAAGTCGTCGCCCTCGCCGCCGAGGATCACGTCGGCGCCTTGGCTGCCGAGGATGGTGTCGTCGCCGGCGCCGCCGTCGAGCGTGAGCTTCATGACGCCGGCCGGCAGCGTCGTCGCCGTGATGCCATCGTCTCCGCCGAGGCCGTTGATGACGAGCGAGTCGTTCGCGCCTTCCGAGTTGGTGATGTTCACCTGAGCCGACAGGCCCACGACCGACACCGAGCTGCCGGCTCCGAACACGTCGATGATGTCATTGCCGTTGCTGGCATTGCTGATGACCGTATCCGGCTGCGCGTCCCCCGCGGAGCCGCCGAGCGTGCCGGCGAGCTTGACGTTCACCTCCGTCACGTCGGTTCCGGAGAGGTCGTTCACGGTGAGCGTGTCGGCGCCGCCAAGCGCGTTGACGTTGATCTTCTCGAGGTCGTTCAGGTCCATGACGATGTTGCCGACGTTGCGCGTGAACAGCGCGCGCCCGCCATTGGCCGAGACCGCGAAGATCTCGGACGCGGCGCTGGCGTTCATGACCAGCATGTCGATGCCGTCCTGGCCCTCGACGGTGTCGGAGCCGTCGCCCGGATCCCACTGGAAGGTGTCGTTGCCGGCTCCGAGGAGGGCGAGATCGTTGCCCTGCTGGCCGTCGATGAAGTCGTCGCCCTCGCCGCCGATGAGGACGTCGCGACCGTTGCTGCCGAGGATGGTGTCGTTGCCGGCGCCGCCGTCCACCGTGATGTTGATGAGCGCCGCGAGATTGCCGGTCGCCGAGAAGTGGTCGTTGCCTCCGTTCATGTTGACGACGAGGTTCTCGGTCGTGCCGATGTCGATCGAGAACGGCGCCGGGTCGAGCCGGTCGAAGCGCACGCGCGTGCCGTTTGCGGTCACCGTGAACACTTCGGCGCCGCCGCCGCCGTTGACCTCGCTGGTGTCGTTGCCGGCGCCGCCCTCGTGCAGGTCGGTGTCGTCGCCCGGGTTCCAGATCATGCGGTCGTCGCCGGATTCCCCGAACAGCTGATCGTCGGCGTCGCCGCCGGTGAGCACGTCGTTATCCGCGCCGCCGAACAGGAAGTCGGCGCCGCCCTTGCCGAGAAGCGTGTCGTTGCCGCTCTGGCCGAACAGCATGTCGGCGCCCGAGCCGCCGGTGATGGTGTCATGACCGGCGCCGCCGAAGGTATTCGTGCGCGGCAGCGCACCATTCGCTTCGTTCAGGGTGATGGTGTCGTTGCCGCCCTGCCCGAAGACCTGGATGAGGCTCGTGTTCGCGACCGTCGGCGTGCCGCCGAGCACCGGCACCGCGCCGTTGTTGACCAGGAGCTTGCCGGCCGCATCGCGGCTCAGCGTGACGCCGTTGTCGAGGCTGTCGCCGAACACGGTGAGGTTGCCGCCACCGCTCGAGGCGAACACGCTGGTCACCGCCTGTGCGACGGGCTCGCTTCCATTGCTTCCCGGACCGTTTCCGCTTCCGCCGCCCCCCGGACCCTTGCCGCCGATCGAGGACGCGAATGACGGGATCGCCGGGGAGTTCGGCTCCTGAAAGCCGTTCCCGCTGGTCGCGAGATCGGCATCACCCCTGACGAGGCTTGGCGCGGGTTGCTGGCCCGGCAGCCGCAGGCCTCCCGAAGTCAGTGTGTGGGTCGGGACGTGTTCGCTCGAATCCTTCGTGCCGTTGCTAGCCATGATCTGAACCTCTCCTTGGGCGGCGGATGCCGCGGATGGGCTGGCGACCCTGCCGGAGCGGCAACCTGGTGTTCTGTGGTCGAGATCACAGAGCTTCGGGTTGCTCAGGGGCAGGGTGCCGCTTGGCGGCGTTCCTAAGTGAGATGGCGCGCCCCGACTTGGAGAGGGCTTTCAGGAAGGCTGGAGATTTCCGTGAGCTTTTCCGCCACGCCGCTCACGAAACGTGCCGGGAACACACGCTGCCCAGGGCTCCGCGCCTTGACCGCAACCGGCGCGGCGAAAGAGCTCGCCGAGTTCGTGGCGCGACGAGGTGGTCATCGACAAGATGGCCCCGCGCGATGCCGTCACGTGGGGCGCGCGAGAACTCGACGCCATCCGGAAGGAGAACATGCGGCCGATCGCCTGAGCCGCGTAGCGCAACGGAGCTTAGGGGTGGGGACGAGGCTTCGGCTCTTCACACTGTCGGATCAGGCGGTCACCTTTCTTCTCGCCTGGAACGAGTTCCTCTTCGCTGTGGTTCTCATCGAGTCTTGGGAGAACCGGGTGCTCACGATGGCGATCTACAGCCTCATGGCCGAGTTCGTCACCGATTGGAACACAATGATGGCCTTCTCCATCCTGGCGAGCTTGCGCCCCGTGATCGCCTTCATCTTCCTGCAGATTATGGTGCAAGGCATGACCGCCGGGGCGCTCACGTCGTAGCTCGCTTGAGGGCAGGCCGCGCTTGGGCGGCCTGATGCACCTGCGCTGCCCCTCAGCGCGCCAGCGGATCGGGCCGGACCTGGATGTGCACGGCGCGGGGCTTCGAGCCCTTACCGCCTTCCTTCAGCCAGGGCGTGCGGTCCCCATTGGTGCTCCATAGCCCACGGCCCTTCCACCCGGCGTTCGGGTCGTCGATGCGCCCGTCGAGGCCCTTCGCGAAGAAGCCGAGCGGATAGGGGATGCGCAGCATCACCATCTGCCCATCCTTGAACGCGACGAAGCCGTCGTTGAGGTTCGCGGTCGAGATCGGCACGTTCTCGCCCAAGCCCGCCGTGTTGTGCTGATCGACCCAGCTGTAATAGCTCGCTTCCGCGGTGCCGGTCTCGAAGCCTTCGAAGGACGGCCCCGGGTACTTGTGCTGCGCAAACCCCTCGGGGCAATGATTGCCGGTTGCGGCCGGCCCGTTGAGCGGTCCCTTGCACATGCGACGGTCGAAGCTGACGAGCGTGCCGTTCGAGCCGGAGCCCCACAGCACGCCGTCCTTGTCGATGTCGCCGCCGCGCACGCCGATCATCTCCTTGGGGATGGCGTAGAATTCCGAAAGCTTCGTCTTCGGGTCGAAGCGCAGGAACCCGGGCGTGCCGGCGAACACGTTCTGGGCGTACCACACCGAGCCGTCGGTCGGGTGCGGCATCACCGCATAGGAGCCGGAGCCGGCAATGCGCATGTCCTTGCCGGGCTCCTGCGCCTTACCCGGCTCGGTCCACTCGTCCAGCTTGCCGTTGCCGCTCGTGTCGAGCACGAGCGGCGCCCAGCCCTGCGCCTTCACGGCGTCGCCGGTCTTGTCGAACTCGGCGGTGTTGATCCAGCCGGCGACCGGCCCGGTGCCCGAGAACCACAGCGTCTCGTCGGCGTCGTAGCCGAACTGCGGGTGGTGGGTGCCGAAACAGGTGTCGATCATCGTGTATTTCATTGTCTTCGGATCGAGCATCGACGCCTGCCGCCCCGACCGCTCGAGCGGGAAGACCTTGGCCGAGGGATGGTCCGAGCCCTGCCTGCAAAAGGCCGGGTTGTCGTTGCCGCGCACGGCGGCCGCGAACCACACGCGGCCTTTGCCGTCGAACATGCCGTTGTGGTTGTTCGAGCGCTGGGTCCAGATCTTCTCGTCGCCCCAGTAGGGCGAGGGCATCGTCGGCTTCGCCATCGCGGTGGCATGGAAAGGCGGGCCGAAGGATTCCGGCCCGTTCGGGTCGAGCACGGTCATGCGGAAGGACGAGACCTTGTGCGTCTTCGGGTCGAGGATCGGGATGTCGTCGCTCGAATATTCCGGCGAGCCGAACAGCGGCCCGTAGGCGTTGACCGTGGGCTTGCGCCGGTCGGACGAGATCAGGTCGTGGACGAAGGTCTTCTCGGTGCCCCACTCCCACGAGGTCACGACGACGTTGCGCTCGACCCCTTGCGGCCGCTGCGGCTTGTCCTTCGGCAGCTCGCCCTTGGCGATGCGGTCGGTCCACTCGCCGTAATACTTGAACGGCACGCCGCCGAGCTGGCCGGCGAGGCGGTTGACCATGAACTCGCCGGTGTGGCCCGAGGCGACGCGGCGCGCCCAGGCCTCCGCGCCCGACTTGAACTCACCGAGCTGCGCCGGGATGTGGCGGATCGATTCCTGCCCGAGCTGGTGGCAGCCGATACAGTCGACATTGCCCATGCGCTGGCGCCAGAGCTCGCGGGTGACCTCCTTCGGGATGTCGGAGGAGCCGCCGAAGTCCTTGGCCGGCGGCATCTGCATCATCGCGTACCAGTAGATCGCCGGGTAGTACTGCGCCGCCGAGCGCGCGTCGGGCGCCGGCACGGCCGTGTGATTGAGTCGCTCGCCGGGCTTCGCCCGCATCTTCGGCGAGTCGACGAGGCCGAAGCCGCGCACCCAGACCTGGTAGTTCGCGCTCGGCAGGTCCGGGATCACGTAGCGACCCTGGTCGTCGGTGACGACGATCTTGGCGTACTTCGTCGGCAGCTCCGTCGTCTCCGCGATGACCCAGACGCCGGCCTCCGGCCCGTTCGGGCCGGTGACGACGCCGCCAATGTCGTCCTTGTCGATCGCGACCGCGGCCTCTTGTGCGCCGGCCGGAGCCGGCGCGGCCACAGCCGTCGCGGCGATGGCGATCGCGGCAACCGTCGAAAACAGAACCTGTCGAACGCTCATCCTGCCCTCCCGTGAGGCACGGCCTCGACGCACCGGTTCGCCTGGCGATGCTAGATCATGCTGACTGAGCAAACGACAGAATGGCGTAAGGAGTGCGCGGCGCAAGTCCATTCGGCGACCGGGCCCGGCACATGCCTCCAGTCGGCTTTTGACGTAGGCAGGCGCCAACGCGAGGAAGCCCGCTCGACTCGCGGCACAAAGGGCGAAGATATCCGCAAAATCGTGGTCAGGATGGTTGAGCCGGGCGTGAACGCGCGCGGGCAGACGCAAGAAGAGCGAACACCTAAAGGTCCCGTCAAGCGACCGCGTGAGCTTTCAGGTGCCCTAAGCTGACCAAAGCCTCAGGTTCGCGTGCCACTAACAGACACTAGGGACCGCCTAGCCCGGGCGTCCCGCTTCGCAGACCATTGCCGATTTTGGCAGTAACGTGGCCCGCGGCCTGGTACTGGCCGCCGACGGCGAGCGAACGGCCGGGCGCCATGAAAGTCGCGGGTTCCTCACCTCATCGGCTCCTCCGGATGGAAGGAATGATTACAGGCCCCGGGCCGCTAGCGCCCGCGCCGCCGCGCCGAGAACTCCGGCATCCTGTCCGGTCCGCGCGAGGTCAAGGCGAGAGCGGGCGTAAAGATACGGCCAGGTGAAGGCCGGAAGGTGGGCGTCAACCCGAGCCCGCAAGGGCTCGCCGGCGGCCGCTATGCCGCCGCCCAGGAGGCAGGCCTCGAGATTGAGCAGGTTGATCATGCTGCCGCAGGCCTGCGCGATGCGGCGGCAGACGGTGTCGAGGGCCGCAACCGCGTCCACCTCTCCGCGTTCGGCGCGAGCGAAGATCGTCTCGGGATCAACGGCCGCAAGCCCGCCCGCGCGGGCGTAGGCGTTCGAAAAGCCGGCCGCGCAGGCGAGCGCCTCGAAGGTCCCATTTGGGCCCGCGTCGGCGTCGAGGACCATCGCCCCGATCTCCGGCGGCTCGCCGTCGTTGCCGGCAATCACCCGTCCAGCGAGAGCGACCCCGCCGCCCACGCCGGTCCCGAGCGTGACGACAGCGAAGCGGTCGAGGCCTCTTCCACCGCCCCAGCGGAGCTCGCCCAAGGTGGCGGCGGCGCCATCGTTGAGGGTGCCGGTCGGAAACCCCGTCCGGTCGCGCAGCGCCAGCGCCAGCGAGCGTCCGCGCAGCAGCGGCACGTTGGCAGTGCCATCGACCATGACGCCGTCGCTCTCTCGCGCATGTCCCGGCGCCGCGATGCCGATGCCACAGGGGCGAAGCGAGGTGTCGCGCGACATGGCGGCCACCGCCGTCGCGAGGACTTCCGTCAAAGCCTCGAAATCTGTGAAGCCCGCGTACGACAAGCGGCGCCGCGCGAGGACCGCGCCGGTCGCGGCAACGAGGCCGAGCTTGAGGTTCGTGCCGCCGATGTCGATCCCGACCGCCGCTTCAGTCATGGCGGGTGCTGGACCTTGATGGCGAGATCCCGTGAAAGCGCGCCGTAGCGCATCGCCTCCGGGCGCAACCCCCTCGCCTCGGCGAGCGCGACCGCGAGCCACTGGAAGGGGATGGCGAGCGCCAGCGTATCCCAGGGCGCCTCCGGTCCCGCGGGGACGCGCGGCCAATCTCTCCCGGAGGGGCTCACCGTGATCACCCGGCAGCCGTGCCGGGCCATCACTGCGCGAACACCTTCTGCTTCCGCGACCTCCTCGGATCCGCGGCAGATCATCAGCACGACGCTTCGCGCTGTGACGCCGTGGAGACGACCGTGCAGAAGCTCCTCGGTCGGAAAGGCTGCGGTCGGAATGCCGGCCATCTCGGCGATCTTGAGCGACGCTTCAAGCGCGATCCCGTGATGCGCGCGGCGGCCTGCGACGACTATCGAGTCGACCTCGCCGAGCTCGGCGGCGAGCGCCTCGGCGGCATCGCGGGCAGGGGCGATAAATGCGCTCACCGTTTGCGGCGTGATCGGAGGCGAGACCGGCGCGCCGAGCGACTCGGCGAGCGCGACCAGCGCCGCGAGCGAGCCGAGGAAGCCTTTGGTCTTCGGCCCGACCGGCTCGTCACCGATCGGCATCGCGAGGACGTGCTCGGCGCCCAAGGCGAGCGGCGATTGGGCGGCGGCGGTCACGGCGAGCGACGGCAGGCCGGCCGCCCGGCTCGCTTCCAGCGCCGCAACCGAGGTCGCGCTTGCGCCGCTCTGCGAGAGCACGACGACAAGCGCCCCGTTCAACACTCCAGACGGAAGCTCGGCCACGAAATCCTGCGGCTCGAAGACGAGCACGGGCCCGCGCCGCGCCGCGACGAAACACGGCCGCACGGTCTGAAGCGCGTTGAAGGAAGAACCGCTACCGACGAGCACGACGGCGCGGAACCTGTCCGCGGGCCAGGGAAGCCGGAACGCACGCGCGGCTGCGAGGCAACGTGCGATGACCTTTGGCTGCTCCGCGATGTAACCCGCGATCATGGGTCAGCCCTTCAATCCGCCTTCGGCCAGTCCCGAGCGGTATATGCGCTGAATGACCGCGAACGGGACAGCGATCGGAATGCTGAGGAGCACCGCCGCCGCCATGAGCCGCGCGTAGTCGATTTGGTGCTGTCCGAGGAGGTA
Organism: Microvirga sp.; assembly: GCA_029266525.1. Lineage (GTDB taxonomy): Bacteria > Pseudomonadota > Alphaproteobacteria > Rhizobiales > Beijerinckiaceae > JAJKJG01. Next base: position 23,407 of record JAQSWQ010000017.1, on the reverse strand, counting down.
GAACAGGAGCACCGGCGCGGTCTGCGCGCGCTCGGTCGTCGTGTAGAGAAGCGCGAAGATATACTCCTGCCACGACAGCACGAACGAGAACACGCCTGCGGTCACCACTCCCGGCGTGGCGATCGGCAGGACCACTTTGCCCAACACCTGGAGCTCCGTGCAGCCGTCTACCCGCGCCGCCTCCTCGATTTCGATCGGGATGCCGCGCAGTGAGGTCGACACCATCCAGGTGCAGATCGGCAGGGTGACGGAGAGATAGGCGAAGACGAGCCCGCTCAAGGTGTTCAACAGCCCGGCATGCTGCAGGATGATGTAGAAAGGAACGAAGAACACCATCGGCGGAAAGAATTGCGAGGCCAGGATGCCGACCAAGACCGGCCGTCCTCCGCCGCGCACCAGGCGGGTCAGGCCGTAGGCGGCCGGCACCGCGAGCGCGAGGCTCAGCGTCGTCACGACCACCGCCACGATCGTGCTGTTGAGAACGGAGCGCAGGAAGCGCGGGTCGGACAGGATCGCCGTGTAGTTCTCCAGCGTCGTCGTCTGAGGAATCCAGCGCACCGGAAAGGCGACCGCGTCCGCGACGGGCTTGATGCTGGTGACGAGCATCCAGGCATAGGGGAAGAGTACGAAGACCGTCGTCGCGATCAGCACGGCGTGGGCCGAGGCCATGACCGAGCGCGATGGGTTCATTGCTCGCCTCCGCTCTGAACCGGGTCGGCCACGCGCAGATACAGGAGCGTGATGACGAGGATGACCACGAACAGAAGCAGCGAAGCCGCGGCCGCCATCCCGAAGTTGAAGGCGTCGAATGCGACCTTGTAGATGTAGAGCCCGATCACCTCGGTGGCCCGCAGCGGCCCGCCGCCGGTCATGATGATGGCGAGCGTGAAGGCGTTGAAGGCCCAGATTGCGGCCAGCAGCACCGCCGTCGCAATCGAGGGCGCGAGCATCGGCACAACCACGAAACGGAGGGTCTGAACCTGGCTCGCGCCGTCAATGCGGGCCGCCTCGACGAGCTCCCTCGGAATGGTCTGCAGGCCCGCGAAGAGGGTTATGGTGACGAGCGGGAAGAACTTCCAGGTGTTGGCAAGGATGAGCGAGCCCTGCGCGAGGCCAGGGTAGCCGAGCCAGGCGATCGGCTGCTCAACGAGCTTCAGGCGCAGGAGCAGATCGTTCAGGACGCCGAGCTCGGGATGGTAGAGCCAGAGGAAAACGATCGCCACGACCACGAAGGACGACACCCAGGGCACCATCACGACGCCGTTGTAGAAGGCGCGAAGGCGCGTGACGGTGTTGAGCGCCAGCGCCACCGCCATGCCGAGCGCGAGCTGAAGGCTGACGTTGCCGATCACCCAGATCGTCGTCACCGCGACGGCGTTCGAGAACGCCGGCGCCTCCATGAGCGCGACGAAGTTCGAGAGGCCCGCGAAACGCCAGGCGTCGCGCATGGCGTCGTAGCGCCAGAACGCCAGCGCCGCGTTATAGAGCGCCGGCAGGAGCACGGCCGCAGAGAGGACGGCCAGCAGCGGCGCGGCGAAGAGATAACCCTTGAGGGTCGCGCTCAGGGGCCGCACGGCTCAGGCTGCGATCGGTTGCCAGCCGCCGGTTCGCGCCGAAGCATAGGCGGCGTCCATGATGCGGTTCACGACCACGCCGTCGGCAAAGGTCACCTTGGGCGTGGCGCCGGTCTGGATGCATTCGACAAAGTGGCGGATCTGGTCGTAGTAGCCGTAGCGCCAGTACTCGTCGACGGTGGGGAACAGCCAGCCCCGGTCGCTCTCGACCTTCTCGCTAAAGTAGCGCTGCGTCTGGTTGCGGGCGAAGACCTTGATCGGCTGCGTGAGCCCCGAGCGGTCGTAGGTGACCATGCCGTCCTCGCCCGAGATCTCGAGCGTGACCTGCATGCCGCCGCGCTGTATCCAGGACGCTTCGCACTGGCCGAGCGCGCCGCCCGGATAGCGCATCAGCGCTACGACGACATCCTCGCAATCGGTGCCGTGGTAGAGCGTGGGGGCGTGGCAGAGCACGGCTTCGGGCGTCTCGCCGAGCAGCGCGTTGATCACCGCAATCAGGTGGCAGCCCATGTCGATGAGCGCGCCGCCGCCGGATTCCGCCTTCTTCCAGAACCATGGTGAGTGCGGCCCGAAATGGGCCTCCCGGCCGCGGATCCACAAGGGACGGCCGATCGTTCCCTGCGCGACGATGTCCAGGATCTCGCGGAAATCCGGCGCGTAGATCATGTTCTCGCCGTAGGCGTGGATCACGCCCGCCTTCTCGACTGCGGCGAGCATGCTCTTCGCTTCATCCTCGGTGAGGCCGAGCGGCTTCTCGCAAAGCACGTGCTTGCCCGCCTCGGCTGCGAGTAGCACGTATTCCAGGTGCCGGTTATTGGGCAGGCAGACGTCAACGGCGTCGAAGGACGGCCCCTCGATCAGCGCGTCCCAGCTCGTGGCGGCGTGCGCGATCCGGGCGCGGCCGGCGAAGGCGTCGGCTTTCGTCCGGTCGCGCCCGAGAACCGAAACCACCTTCGCCCCTTGCAGGCGGGCATAGACCTGCGCCCGGAACTCGGCAATGAAGCCGGTTCCGAGCATGGCGACGCGCACCGGTGCATTCGGCATGCGTCAGCCGACAAGCGTGTCGATTCGACGGCTCGCTTCCGCCGCCGCCGCCTCGGCCGTGGCCCGGCCGCCGAGAACCTGCTGCACGGCATCGCCGACGACGTCGGCGATCTCCGTAAACTTATCCGTCACCGTAAACGGAACCGCGTGCGGCACCGCGGCTGCCCAGGGCTGGTACTCGGGGGTGTGGAAGCGCGGGTCCTTGGCCGCCGACTTCCGCGCCGGCAGTGTGACCACGCTCTTCGCCATGTTCTCAGGGCGCAGCAGGAACTCGACGAACTTGGCCGTCTGCTCGTGGTTCTTCCCGCCTCGGAACAGCGCATAGTACCAGGAGGACGTGAGGAAGCGCGGGCTCTTGCCGGCCGCGGGCGGCAGCTGCGCGACGGCCCATTTCAGGTTCGGCGCTTGCTCCCGCAGCGTGCCCATCCGCCAGGGACCGTCAATGATCATCGAGACCCGGCCAGCCATGAACAGTTGGTTGACCTCGTTGAGGCCGTTCGCCATGGCCGAGGGCTGGGCAGCCTTATGCTTCACGAGGAGGTCGGTGTAGAAGCGTAGCGCCTCGACGGCCTCGGGTTGGCTAAAGGCGGAGCGCTTGCCGTCCGGCGTCAGGAGATCGCCGTGGTGAGCGTAGAGAAAGTTGATGAAACGGCTGATCAGGCTCGGATCCTTCGCCCCGATCAGCCCCCAGCCGTAGACGCCGTCTCCGGTGAGCTTCTTCGCTGTCTCGGCGAGTTCGGCCATGGTGGCGGGGAACCGGGTGATCCCGGCTTTCTGGAAGTGGTCGGTGTTGTAGTAGACGAGCCAGGGGTCGATGCGGTCGGGCACGGCGAAGATGCGGCCGCGGAGCTCCGCGCCCCGCCAAGGCTCGTCGTACCAGTCCGACCGATCGAGCTTCGCCGCCTGCTCGGTGATGTCCAGCAGCAGGCCGGGAGCCGCCATTTCCGGCACCCAGCGGCCGTCCATGTAGGCGACGTCAGGCGGATCGCCGGCGCGGGCCGAGACCACCAGCCGCTGCCGCAGAGCAGGGAAGGGCAGCGAGATCAACTCGATCTTCACACTCGGGTTCTGGGCCTCGTAGGCCCGGAAGATCCCCGTCACCGCCTGTTCCTGCTGCTTGCTGTCCCAGGCGGGATAGGCAATGCGGATCGTGGTCTGGCTCTGTGCCAGCGCGGGCCTGGCGGCGCCGAAAGCGGCCAAGCCGCCGATGGCGGAGCGACGGGTCAAGCCGGTCATGGGTTCCTCCTCCGGTTCTTCAGCTCTCGGGTCGTGCGACGGGCGGCACATAGGTCTCGAGCTCCGGATCGGGCAGCATGACGGTGCGCTCGAGCTCGGCCGAGCGGTAGAGGGCCATCAGCATCTCGACGACCGCCACCCCGTCGGCGAAGGTCTCGTCGGGGCTTTGCCGGGCGCGGAAGCGCTCGACGAAGTGTCGGTTCTCCAGCGTGTAGCCGTAGATTCCGGGCTCGTCCTCGAGCACGGGCATCAGCCCCTGCTCGGCGTTCTGCTTCTCAACCAGATCCTCGCCGGCGCTGCCGGTGACCTCCCGCGACAGGAAGACCTTCAGGCCCGTCGCCAGGGAGTTGAACTCCATCGCGTATTCGGGACCGAGCAGCTCGAGCGTGATCCGGAGGCCCGGCCCCACATAGGCCCAGGAGGTGGTCGCCTCGATCACCGCCCGATTGCCGTCCGGATCCTCCAGCGTGATGAGGCCGCGGGCGAAGTCCTCGGCCGGCCGGCGCGCATAGTCGATCTCGCCGCCGGTGCGGCGGCGCAGAAGGTCCGCGTAATGCGGGCGCCGCCATTTCAGCGTGGAGACCGTGCCGTTCGCGCTGACGAGCTTCAGCCGGTCGCGCGGCTCGCCGGGAGCGGTGAGCAGGAACCGGGCGACCTCGACCGAATGACACATCATGTCGGACAGAACGCCGCCGCCCTGGCGCTGCCCGTCCCAGAACCACGGCTCGTGGGGGCCGGAATGCTCCTCGGTCGCTCGGGCGAGGTAGGGGCGGCCGCTGTTCGGCACGGCACGACGCCATATGATGTCGCGGCCTCGCTGAACCGCCGTCGAGAAGAGCTGATTCTCGAGATAGCCGTGCAGCAGGCCCGCATCCTCCGCCAGCCGAAGCATCTCGCGCGCCTCGGCGAGGGTCCGCGCAAGCGGCTTCTCGCAGGCGATCGCGAAGACCGAGGTCCGGCCCTCGCGCCGCGCCGCATGGATCTCGCGCATGGCATCGAGGCGGGTGTGGTTCGGGCTCGCGATCCAGACCGCGTCGATCGCTCCGGAGCTCAGCATCGCCTCGAGGCTCGCAAAGGCCGTGCACGGGCCGAGGCCCGACAAGTCGGCAGCGGCAGCGAAGGCCTCCCGCCGAGCCGGAGTGGCGGAAACCACGCCGGCGGCGACCGCATTCCGCACGCCGAGCAGCGAGCGCAAATGAAATTGCGCCATAAAGCCGGCCCCCAAGAAGCCGATCCGCAGAGCCGCCCCGCTATCCCGCACCGCTCGCGCCTTCTGGAATTGCTCAAGCAAGTTGATTAAACAGGCGGCGCAGCGCCGCGCAAGGCGGCCGACGAGGGGCGGCACCAGTCCGGGTCACGCGCGCAGCATCATCCTGGCGGCCATTCGCCTGCATGGCCCGATAGCCCATTCGGGCAGCACGCAGCACCTTGGTAGGCGAGCGCTCTGAGCTTTCGGGTGAAGGCGCGCGCGATCACAAGAAGCCAGAAGCGCTCGCGGAGTGCGCGCCCGCTCAGTTAACAGAGCAGAATAGGTCGCCTGGTCCCCTCGAGTCGCAAGGCTTCACCCTGTAATATGCGCGCTCCGGGGCTGCATGCACCCGGAACACAGGGGCGACAGCGCGGGAGCGACGGGGCGCATGCTCGTCGTTGGCAGCGGCCGGCGCAGTTTCGGCCGTCTTGGCGTTGGACGAAGGCTCTTGCTTGATCGCCGGCGCGAGCGGCGGGACATCGGGCATCGGCCTCGTGCCCGGGACCGCGCTCACGAGTGGAGCGGACACAGAGTTGACCGGAACACCAGCGCCACCGCCGTTGGAGTATATGCCGTTAAAGCCTCCCGGAGCCGAGCGTTCCCTTGCGTTCTGCGTCGAGGGGGCAGCTGTATCCTGAGTCTCACGAGGAGATGGAGGAACGGGGACGACGACCACACGCGTCGCCTTCCACGCGGTGCCGATGCTGCGGCCACGGCCGCGAGCTTCGACCGGATCACTCACAAGCCCCACGCAGCAGAGGGCGGCCGCAGCCATACTGATAAACCGCATGCGAGAGCCCTCAGCAGAGTCGTAGGATGTGTCGACAGGCGTTCACGCCCGGTAACGCCAGCGTCCACAATTCGAGACGATGGCGGAGAAATTGGCGGTCCTTCGAGAAACGCCAGCTACCGCGGGTGAAGCTCGATCCGGTCTATCTTCGGCTTGATACTTCGGCCTCTCGCATGATCGCTGCGAGCCGCGATGGGGATGGCTTAGGAAATTGCGGCGGCGCGAACGTCCGCTTTCGAGGCCTAAGCAGACCAAAGCCTCACCCCCGCTTTGTGCCACAAGCGGCCGTAAGGACTCTGGCTCTAGGGAGTCCGGACGGCGCTTCATGCGCTTGGGGGAGCATCCCCCAGTCCAAGCGCCCATCCGGCTGGTGCCTGCCTGTTCCGCGTCCGCCGAGGCCGCATCGGTCACCCAGTCCTGCTTAGCCAAGGGCCTTGCCATAGACGAGATCGGGTAGGAACAGGGTCAACTGCGGGAACAGGCTCAGAGCCAGAAGAACCACGAGCATGGCCCCGAGGAAGGGGAGGACCTCGATCGTGTAATCTTCCATGGGCACCCTCAGCACCTGCGACGAGATGAACATCATCTGGCCGACGGGCGGCGTAACCCCGGCAATAGTCAGGTTGGTGACCAGGACGATGCCGAAATGCACCGGGTCGATGCCGAGCTTCACGAGGATCGGCACGAAGATCGGCGTGAGGATGATCAGGGCCGAGGTGCCCTCAACCGCGGTGCCCAGCACGATGAGCAAGACATTGATCAGCAGCAACAGCGAAACCGGCTCGCTAGTCAGCGAGACGAGCCAGGCCGCCATCTGAGGCGGAATACGCTCCCAGGCGAGATAGAAGCCGAAGGCAGAAGCCGCGCAGATCATCAGCATCACGGAGCTGGTGTCGAGCGCTGTCTCCTTCATCACGCGCGGCAGGTCGGCGAATCGCAGGGTGCCATAGGCAAATCGGCCGACCAGGACCGTGTAGAGGACGGTAATCGCGCCCGCTTCGGTTGGCGTGAAGATGCCGTAGCGGATGCCGACCACGATAAAGACCGGGACGGAGAGCGCCCAAAGCGCGTCGCGGAAGGTGCGTCCGAGCTCTGCCGTTCCGACGAAATGCTCCCGCACCGGCAGGTAGCCCCGCTTCCTTGCGATCAGGGAGGTGACAGCCATCAGCGAAGCTGCGAGCAGGAGGCCCGGCACCACGCCGCCGATGAACAGGCGCCCGATCGAGACGTCGGCGATGTAGCCGTAGATGATCAACCCGATCGAGGGCGGGATCAGGGCGGTGATGATCGCCGCGCAGGAGGTGATCACTGCCGCGAAGGCGGGGCTGTAGTTGGCCTTCACCATCTCCGGTCCGAGCACCTTGGCCAGCATGGCGGCATCGGCGCTTGAGGAGGCGGTAAGCCCCCCGAGCAGCGTCGCCAGCACCGTGCACATCTGCGCGAGAGCACCGGTCATGTGGCCGACCATCGCGTCGGCCAAGGCCAGCAGACGGGCGGTGATGCCCGCCTTGTTCATGATCGCGCCGGCGAGCACGAAGAATGGAATCGCGAGAAGAGGGTAGGAATCGGTCGCGGTCACCATCTTCTGCACGAAGATGTTGAGCGGCACGTTGCCATCGATCAGGAAGAACGACAGCGCGGCGATCGCGATCGCGAAGGCGATCGGCACGTCAAGCGCGAACAGCACAAGCATCAGGATGGCGGGAAGCCAATCAGCCCACATGGGTTTCCCGCTCGGTTTCGATGCTCCAGGTCTTCCCGGCGAGCACCTGGAGGTAGCGGACGATCATCAAGGCGAAGCAGAACGCGACCGGCCCATACAGCCACGCCAGCGGCAGCCGCATGACCGGGCTCGGGTTGTCCCAGGCGTCGACGGCGAAGCGCGTGCCGAACCAGACCATGAAGGCGAAGAAGCCGAGCAGCAGCGCGTGATTGAAGAGCCGTACGCCGAGCTGCAGCGGCTGCGGGAGGCGCCGCACCACCATGTCGATGCTCGGATGCAGGCGGTACTTGATGCCGGCGGCGGCGCCGAAGAACACCAGCCAGGCGAAGGCCAAAGTCGCGAGCTCGCTCGCCCAGGCCGCGGGCTGCGCGGTGATGTAGCGGGTGATCACGCCCCAGCTGACCGCCAGCACCACCACGGCGAGGGCGATGCAGGCGACGATTTCCTCGAACTGGTCGGCCAAGCCTTTCGGCATGCGTCTCCGTGAATCCATCTGCACGGAAATGGCCGGCGCGCCGCCCCTAGGGCGCGCCGACCTGCGGGCCGGGGTCGTGCTCTGAAGCCTCGGCGCTCACTTGCGCAGGGCGCCGAGCACGGTTTCGTGCAGGCCCGCTGTCCACTTCGGAAAGACCTTGTAGACGGGCGCCGTCGCGGCTTGGAAGGCGGCGGTATCGACATCCTCGACGAAGGTGACGCCCGCTGCCTTGAACTTCCCGACGTAGTCGTTCTGCAGCTCGAGCGTGAGCCGGGTCATCTCGTCGCCGGCCTTCTTGCCCTCTTCGAGCAGGATCCTCTGCACGTCGGCCGGCAGCTTCTCGAAATAGCGGGCGTTGATCGGCCACATGACGAAGGCGGTGAAATGCCCGGTCATAGAGATCGTCTTGCGGGTCTCGTGCAGCTTCGACCCCCAGAGCGATCCGAGCGGCGCCTCCGCCGCGGCCACCACATTCTGCTGCAGCGCACTGTAGACCTCTGACCATTGCACCGTCGTCGGACGTGCGCCCATCGCCTTGAAAGTCTCGATCCACATCGTGTTCGGCGGCACGCGCACGGTCATGCCGGCCATGTCCTCGGGCTTGCGCACCGGCTTGTCGGAAATGAGATGGCGCTGGCCGAAGAAGCCGTTCGCCATGATGAGCTTGAAGCCCGCCGCCTCGAGCTTTTTCTCGGTCGCTTTGTACCAATCCGAAGCGAGCAGCCTCTCGTAATCCTTGGGATCCTTGATGAGATAGGGTCCGTTGAGCACGCCGATATCCGGCACGAAGTCCGACAGGTAGCCCGGGTCCGTGATGTTCATCACGTTGGCGCCTTGACGGATCATCTCGTTGACTTCCTTGCCGGGGCCGAGCTGCTCGCCCGGAAACACTTGAATCTGCACGCGGCCGTTGGTGCGAGTCGCGACGTTCTTGGCGAAGAACTCGGCAGCGAGGTGCGCAGGTTCCGTGGCCGAGAGCGAATGCGCGAAGCGGATCTTGATCTCCTGTGCGTTCGCGGCGCTCGCAGACGCGAGGGCAGCGGCGGCGACCATGAAGGCGATCCAGCGTTTCATCGTGTCTGTCCCAAGGAACCGCGGCGTAGCAGTGCTGCGCCGCTTCGACTTACATGAGAGCGTCCGCGCGCGATGCCGCGTCCGCCGGGCCGAGCTTGCCGCGCTGCTGCGCGCCTTCGTAGAGGATGCGCAGCTGACGGTCGATGATCTCGTTGTGCCGTGCGACGGCGTCCGGATGCATGTCGCCCTCCGGCGGCCTTTCGGGTTCGAAATGTCCGTAGGCGTCGGTCCCGCGCACCAAGGTCGCGCTCTCGCGGATGGGCGAGCGCTGGCGAACATGCGTCGCGACATATCGAATCGCAAAACCGATCCGCGGATGGGCGGCGCGGTTCGGCTCGGAGCCGTGGAACAGGAGGACGTGATGGAGCGACATCTCGCCCGGCTTAAGCTCGACGTCGACCACGCTGGCCGGGTCGACGGTGACCGCGATTTCCTGCCCGCGTGAGAGCATGTTCTTCTCGTCGAACTTGTCCTCGTGCGGCACCTGCTCATGATGCGTACCGGGCACGACCTGCATGCAGCCGGATTCGCGCGTCGAGGGCGTCAGCGCCAACCAAGCCGTGACCACGTCCTGCGAGGAGAGACCCCAATAGGTGCCGTCCTGATGCCAGCTCGTATAGGCGGGATCGCCCGCCGGCTTGGCGAAGAACTGCGAGCCCCAGCACCAGATGTCCGGGCCGAGCACGTCCTCGACGGCATCGACGATGCGCGGGTCGCGCACCAGTTCGTTAAGCCATGGAAACAGCAGGTGCGGCTTTTGGTTGACGCGGCCCTTGATCGGTTCGGGGCTCGCGTGAAACCGCGCGGCGAGCGCGTCAGCCTCAGACGTAGGGAGCGCGCGGATCGGAAAATGGATGCCGCGCTCGCGGTAAGCGGCCACCTCCGCGGTCGAAAGGGCCTTGGTCATGTCTGCAAACCTCCTCCCGGCGAGCGGCGCACCGATCAGCGGCGGCAAGCGCCGCACACTCACCTTCGTTTTGCCAACGCACGCACGCCCGGGCTGTCATGTCAACCGGCCAGATTCGACCATCCGCGTCGATGAATCACTACTCTCCCGGCCGATCGGCGCACCAGATGCGGCTGGTGCGCTACCGTGCTGGGTGCGGCAGCGTCGATCGGCCCCTGATTGAAGTCGCGCGGGGCACTGGTCGCCTGCATCGCCAGCCTCGAGGCGCCGCGCCCCAGCCACTGGCGCCGACGCATTGAAGATTCTTGCCGCGCCGGCAATTCCCCTCATACGGGGCAGAGGTCTGCTTCGGGTCAGATCCGATCATCGAGAATCGTGCGCGAACGTCCCCTATCGAGCCCTGAGCTGACCGAAGCCTTAGGTCCGCTTCGTGCCAAGAGCTGCTCCTCCCTCCAGGCGCAGCGGGGCAAACTGCTGCTCGTGCGACATTTACAATCGTAACGTTTAGGGCGCCGCGATGTCGCCGACGCAGCGCACCCGAATACGTCGCGCGTTGCCCGGCAGATAGGCTATGGGGATGTCTTCGGTCTCGATGACCGTGAGAGTGCCCCGCTCAGCGCCGGCGGCGACGGCTCGCTCGGCGGCGAGTTCCTGCGCCTCCGCGAGTGCGGCCTCGCGGGACAGGGCGCGGAAAACCTGATCGACCTCCCCTGAAGCCTGGGCGATCGCTGCGCCGACCGCGTTGGCACAATCCCCATGGGACACGCGCACGACCTCGGAAATCCCCTCGAGCTTGTCCGGCAGCAGGAAGGCGCCGCCGCCGACCGCCAGGAGCTTCACGTCCCCCGCCTCGGTCTTCACCCGGTCGACGCTTTCCTCGACCATGCCTGCAATATGCCGCAGCACGGCCCAGCAGCTCGCGCCATCCAGGTGTGCGACCTTGGTGCGGTCACCGATGTCGAGCAGGCCCGCGGCGATGCCGACGTCGCTCGCGGTGAGCTGGCTGCCGCCAAAGGCGAGCGCGTCCGCGGTGAGGCGATAGCCGACCGAGAGTGGGCCGACCGCGACTGGATCGAGCGAGACATGGCTGCCTCCCCCGAGGCCGAATGAGAAGAGGTCCGGCATACGGAAAAGGGTGCGCACGCCGCCGACCTTGACGACCGCATTCGCCTCCCGCGGGAAGCCGTTGCGGATCTGGCCAACATCGGTGGTTGTACCGCCGACATCCGCGACCACCGCGTCCGCGACGCCTGAAAGATACGCCGCGCCGCGCATCGAGTTCGTCGCCCCGGAGGCGAAAGAGTAGACCGGCAGCCGAATGGCCTGGCTCGCCTCCGCGACCGTGCCATCGTTCTGAGTGATGTAGAGCGGCGCCGAGAGGCCGGAATCGGCAATCGCTTGCTCGAAAGCCGCAACCGTGGTGCCGGCGAGTTCAGCGAGTGCGGCGTTGAGGAGGCCCGCGTTCTCGCGCTCGAGGAGACCGATGCGGCCGAGATCGGCCGAGCAGGTGATGGCGCAACCCGGCATCTCCTCCGAGACGATCCGGGCCGCCTCGCGTTCGTGGCTCGGGTCGAGCGGCGAAAAGATCCCCGAGATTGCGACGGAGCGAAGGCCCTTATCGCGGATGCGCCGCGCTGCATCCCGAACGGCGCCCCGGTCCAGTGGCATGAAGAGCCGCCCGTCATAATCGTGCCCGCCCTCGACCATCTCGACCGCCCCGGCGACGACAGCCGCGAGGTCCTGGGGCCAATCACAGAAGGGAGGCAGGCTCGCGCTTGCCGGCATTCCGATGCGGATTGCGCCGACCCGGCTCAGCCACCGCCGTTGCACCACCGCGTTAATGAAGTGCGTCGTGCCGATCATGACGGCATCGATCGGTGCCGCGCCCACCGCGCCGGTCGCGGACAGGCTTCGCAAAGCTTCGAGGATGCCGCCCGTCACGTCGGGCGAGGTCGGCGCCTTGACTGCGGCACGCACCCTCCCCTCCTCGATCAGCACCGCGTCCGTGTTGGTGCCGCCGACATCGATGCCGATGCGCCTCATGGGAACACCGGAGCGTAATCGATGTCGTAGCCGAACGCGCGCGGGCCGACATGTTGCAGGCCCTTCGGCGTGGTGAACACCGCGGGCGGCGGTAGTGCGATGATCGTGACGCGCTGGCCATAGCGGATCGTTTCCGTTCCGACCGCCTCGCCGGCGACGCTGTCGAGTACGCAGATGAGGTCGGGCGAGGTCGCGATCGGCTCGCCGTCGCGCCAAGCGACGATCCACTCGTTCTGGAAATCGAGCACAACGCTCGAGCTGCGATCCTCATCGACGCCGGCGACCCGCGCGCTTCCGCGCAGGAAGCCTTCGGTCGTTCGGCGGTCGACGTCCTCCACTTTGCCAGAGAACAGCACCTTGCCCGGCTCGACCGATAGGATCGCCGCGATCGGATCGCTATGGCGGGCTTGCGCCGCGCGCACCGCGTGCCCGATCGCGATCGCCTTGGTCGTGGTGCCGTGGATCGCCCAGTCCTTGACCTCGCGGCCGCTCCGCGGTGCCTTGCAGGTGGAGGCGATCGAGCCGTACTCGACGCAAATCTTGCGGCTGACCCGCTCCATCCACTTCCAGCTCGGAACCTTGTCGACGATCGACTCGAGCCCGCGGCAGTCGACCGTGGTCAGCGGGTAGGGGCGCAGGTCGCCGACCGCGACCGAGGTCATCTGCGCCTCGGGATACGCCCGGCCCATCATGTCGGCGTCGACCACGGCCTTCTTGAGATGCGCCGCTGCCATGAGCGGTTGGATCGAGTTGCCGCCCCCGATCTCCAGCGCCATGACGGCTCGGAAGGCGACCCCACGATGCTCCTCCATCAGCGCGACGGCGCGCGCGATGGTGCGGCTGTCGGTGAGGCGCTCCTGGCCGACGAGGGGAGCGCCCATGTTGGACACCGCTGCGACCCAGTCGTCGTCGTTGAGCTGCCCGGGCGGCATCAGCGCGACGCGATGACCCTCGGCGTAGAGGCGGCGCATGTTGAGGAGCCCGAGATAGGGGCTTCCTCCTCCGCCGGTCCCGAGGATCCAGGCGCCGACGGCGAGCGCCTCGATGTCGTCGAGCGAGAGTTCCCGCGTTTCCGTCATGCCATGATTTCCTGGAGCACCCGTGCTGTCGCTGACACGGCGAGCAGCGTCGGCGCGGCGATCACGCGGCGCAGAATCGCCCGCGTCTCCGGCGTGTAGCTCATGCAGTCCATCGCCACGAGATGGGGGCGATGGATTGCAAGCCGAGTCGCCGCCGCTTCGGCCTCATCCGCAGATGCGCTCGGGAGGAGAGCTTCGGCGGCAATCTGGATCCCCGGCCGCTCCCATTTTCTAGCGAGCTTGCGGATCTGCTCAGGCGCTGGGACGAGGAGGCCGAGGCGGCCTGTCGCCAGAAGCCCCGCCGCGAGTGCCGCGAGGACGCGGGATGGGAACACCACGCCGACGTCGCCGCGCATCGGCGGGAAAGCGCCGGTGCAGGCGAAGAGCAGCGCGTCCGCCCCGTCGCGCCGCAAGGCGTCGAGGGTCTCAGGGGCCCGCTCGATCACTGCCGCCTTCGAGATCTTCACGTCGCGCTCGCCCCGCAAACGCGTGTAGAGAGTGTCGTCGCCGTCCCGTGGCGGCAGCCCGTCCACGTCCGCGTCGGACAACCCGTCAAGGCAGCCGCGAACAATGATGCGTGTGTTCGTCGCCAGCGCGGAAGCGAAGACCGCCGCGATATCGTCTCGCGGCCCCTGGCCAATAACCGCGATGCCGAGCGCCGCCATCACGCATTCCTCAGGATGACGGCGTCGCGCGGCTCCCAGCGCACACCGAGCGTTGAGCCGTTCTGGCGCAAGGCACCGGTGCCTGGGTTGCGCTCCTTGACGAGGAGGCGGCGACCGTCGGCGAGCGTCACGGTGTAGAGCACCTGGTCGCCGAGAAAGCTCGCATCGGACAAGACGCCGTCGATCACGCCGGCTCCGGACGAAACGATGCGCAGCTTCTCGGGTCGAAGCGCCAGCGCTGCGGCTCCTTCGCCCTTTTCGGAAGAGACGGGCAGCACGCGGCCGTCCGCGGCGATGAAGCCGCCGTCGTGGACCCTGCCCTCGATGAGGTTGATTTCTCCGATGAACTCGGCGACGAAGCGCGTCCGCGGGCGATCGTAAATGTCGGCCGGCGCGCCGACCTGCTCGAGCCGGCCTGAGTTCATGACGCCGATGCGGTCAGACATGGCAAGCGCCTCCTCCTGATCGTGCGTCACGAAAACGAGGGTCACGCCGAGGGCGCGCTGCAGCTCCTTAAGCTCAACCTGCATAGCTTGCCTGAGCTTGCGGTCGAGCGCCCCAAGTGGCTCATCGCACAGCAGCACCGGCGGGCGGATGACGATCGCGCGGGCGAGCGCGACGCGCTGCTGCTGGCCCCCCGAGAGCTCCGCCGGCCGGCGCGCCTCGTAGCCCTCGAGCTTCACCTGCGCAAGAGCGGATGCGACGCGGGCCGCCATCTCGGGCCTGGCGACCCCGCGCATCCGCAAGCCAAAGGCGACGTTCTCCGCGACTGTGCGGTGCGGAAACAGCGCGTAGGACTGAAATACCATACCCATGTCGCGGTGGTGCACCGGGACGTGCGTCAGGTCGCGGCCGCCCACGACGACGCGGCCCTCGTCCGCCGCCTCGAACCCGGCAATCATCCTGAGCGTGGTGGTTTTGCCGCAGCCGGAGGGTCCAAGCAGAGAAAAGAACTCGCCGGGCTCGACGATGAGATCAATCTTGTCCACGGCGACGACCCCGCCGGGGAAGCGCTTGGTGACGCGCTCGAGCGTGATCGAGGCGGGCGAGGCGGTGGGAAGAGGCGGCGGCATCAGGGCGCGCCTTTAGTCTCGCAACGGGCCTGTCGACGGGGCGCATTGTGCTCCTCACCCGCGCAGCGGGCGACGGGGACCATGCGAAGCATCGTCACCCTCTCAAGATTCGCGCCACGCGCGCGTCCACCTCGTCCTTGCGCTCGTTGTACCATTTCCAATCGATCTGGATGAGCTGCGCCACCTTCTCCGGCGTGTTGTAGAGCTTGGCGTCGTACTTCGGGTCGAGCTTCACGCTCTTGCTTGCCGGCGAGTACCAGACCGCTTCGGCGAGCTTCTTTTGCACGTCCGGCCGCAGCATGTAGTCGATGTAACCGTAGGCGAGCTCCTTGACCTTGGAGCCCGGCGTCACGTTAAGCACCTGCTCGAGCGAGAGCACACCCTCGGCGGGTGCCGCAAATTCGATCGGCTGGTTCTGGCCCTCGTAGCGATAAATTCCGGAGTCGTGGATGACGCCCATCACGACCTCGGCCTGGAGCAGCATCTTCTCCATCTGCCCGGTGAAATCGACAAGTTTGATCGGCTTGAGCTGCTCGAGTGCCTTGTAGGCCGCGTCGAGGTCCGTCATGCCCTTGCCATAGAGCTGACCAAGCAGCATCAGGTGGGATTGGCCCAGCGAGTTCACCGGAATCTGGTAGCCGCCGCGCTGACCGGCGAGCTTCGGGTCGGCGAGGTCCTTCCATGATTTCGGCGGCGTAAGGCCTTTGTCGGTGCGGTAGCCGAGGCCGATGGCGCTCGTGAAAATCGTGACGCCGGCGATCTTGTCCGACACCGCGTAAGGGTAGAGTTCCTTGATGTTCGGCACTTCATTTTGGGTGATCTTCTCCACCACGAGGCCGTCGACGGCGGCGCGCCATTGCTCGTTCGAGTTGGCGTGGAGCACGTCATAGATCGGCGCGTTCTTGGCGCTCGCCTGGAGCTTAGGGAGGTAGGGAAAAGCTTGGTCGACCTCGACCTTGCACTTAAATTCCTTCTCGAAGGCGGGGAGCACCTCGCCCTTCATGACCTCGCCCCACTTGCCGCCCCAGGTCGTGATTTTGAGCGTCGCCGCCTGGGCTTGGGCGACCTGCGGACGTCCGATGACGCCGAACGCCGTTGCCGTGCCTACGGCGCCGAGAAGCCCGCGTCGCGAAATCCGTGCAGCCATCAGCCGTCTCCTCCGTCCTGACTGCCATCAAAATCGCATTGTTGCCCTGAGCCCTACAAGCCTGTCGATCACGATGACTACGGCAAGCGCGAGCAGGATCGACACCATCGAGGCGGCGGCGATCGCGCCGTCGAGGTCGAACTTCATGTAATTGAAGAGAACGACAGGGAGGGTTTCGCGGCTCGGCGTGACGAGGAACAGCGAGATCGGGAACTGGTCGAAGGAGACAATGAATGCGAAAATGCTGCCGGCGATGACGCCCGGGCGGATGATCGGCAACGTCACCTCGAAGAAGACTCGCAACGGCGGGGCGCCGAGGCTTGCGGCCGCTTCCTCGATCCGACGGTCGAAGTCGCTGAGCACCGCGAGTGTCGTCCGCATCACGTAGGGCACGGCAACGAGCGTATGCCCGACCACGAGCGCCCAGGTCGGCCGGCCAAACCCCGCGAGTTGGAGAGCTTGGAACAGCGCGAGCCCGGTGAGGATCGCCGGCAGCATCAAGGGAGCGAGGAAGAGCGCGGTGAGAAAGCGCGTGCCCGGCAGCCCGCCGCGCGCCAGCGCGAGCGCGGCCGCCGCGCCGATCAGGGTGGCGAGCACGACGACCGCGGCAGCGACCTCGAGCGAGAGCCTGAGGCTCCCCATGAATTCGGCGCTCGCAAAGAACTTCTCGAACCAGCGCGTGGTCACGCCGACCGGCGGAAACTGAATGAACGGCGTCGGGTTGAGCGCGAATACCGCGACAACAGCGAGCGGTGCCAAAAGGAAGAAAAGGATGGCCCCGTTCGCGACGAGGTAGGCGCGCTGGCCCAGGCTCGCACGACGACCCCTCATGCCAAGTCCTCGCGGCGCGCAACGCGCCCGAGCACATGGTTGTAGGCGACGATTAGGATAAGCGAAACCGCCAGCAGCACCACCCCGAGCGCTCCCGCAAAAGCAAGGTTGAAGGTCGCGGCCACCTGCTGGTAGATCAGCATCGGCAAGGTGAGCACCTGCTGCCCGCCCATGAGATAGGGCGTCACATAGGCCGAGATCGCGAGCGCGAAGACGAGAAGCGACCCGGCCAGAATGCCAGGCAGGCTCAAGGGCAGCGTCACTTCGAGGAAGGCGCGCATCGGGCTTGCGCCGAGGCTCATGGCCGCCTCCTCGAGCCGCTCGTCGATGCGCCCGATCACGCCCGCGAGCGTCAGCACCATGAACGGCACGTAGATGTGCACGAGGGCAATAACGGTACCAAGTTCATTGTACATCAGCGGCAGCGGCGCGAGGAGAAGACCAAGACCAGTCAGCGTGGCGTTGATCACGCCCCGGTCGGACAGGATCGTGATCCAAGCGAAGGTGCGCACCACGATCCCGGTCAGCATCGGAGCGATCACTGCCATGAGCAGCAGCGCGTGGCCGCCCCGCGAGCGCATGCGCGCGAGCCAATGCGCGAGGGGGTAGCCGAGGAGGAGCGCGGCAGCAGTGGTTACGGCGCCGATCTTCAAAGTCGACCAAAGCGACTCGATGTAGAGTGAGTCGCCCAGCATGCGGTCGTAGTGCCGTCCGGTGAGCGTCACGTTGGGCCGCTGCACCGGGTTCCCGCTCAGAACGCTGAACAGCGCCATCACGCCGAATGGGACGAGAAAGAAAAGGAGAAAGAACAAGCCCGCCGGCGCGACAAGCCAAGCGATTGGCGAGACCCTCGAAGGCGTGCTCAAGCGTATCTCCGGGACGATGCTTCATCTAAGGGCAAATCACGAAGGTCTGCAAAGGTCGGAGGCGGCCATAACCGGAGGGCGCTGAAGGGTCCGCTTCGAAGCGCTAAGCCGACCAAAAGCCTCGCGTCCGCTTGGTGCCACAACCGAACCGCTCCATCGGGGGTGGCGGTGCTGAGGCGTACAACAGCAAACCAGCGTTTACAGTTGCAGGGAGTTGTAGCCCGCCAACTGTGCTCGACAGCGTCACTTGGGAACATCGGTGCGCAGCCGTTCGAGCGTGCCCGTGGTGCTGCGCCAGGCGGGCTTTTTCGATGGTCGGGGGCGATGGCCGCGCCGGCGCCCCGGATCGCACTCGGCCCTGTGCGATTGACGTCGGAGAGCGGCACCGTCACCTTCAGGAGTTTCTCGGCGGTACGCGCATAGGCCCGCGCCTTGTACGGCTCTCGCCTGCCAGCGCGAGCCGTTGGCCGATCTCGGTCAGGAGCGTTGCGATCTCGCCGGCTTCCACGTGTGCCTTTCTCCTTGCTAGCAAAACGCCGGTGCAGCCTGCGTGTTGCCACGCGCCGTCGAACGTTCGACAGTGGCGCGCGCTCCACGGACTCAGCAACGAGATGATCGGCATGAGAGTCGCTGACCGGATCGCGCGGGCGCTCGAGCACGCTGGCGCCCGCGTCGTGTTTACGGTCTCCGGCAACCACGTCATGTCAGTGTTCGACGCGCTGGGAGCATACGGCGAAGTCGTCACGAGTGCGAAAGAGCTGCCTGACGCTCTCGACCGCGCCTTCCGCTGCGCCGGACCGGCTTGCATCAACGTGATGATTGAACAGGTGCCTGCACCAGTGATCGATCGACATCTGAAGGCAGCAGCACCGACTAAGTGGAGACGCGAACGAAATGGAAGCAGTAAATGACGCGCTCGCTTCGCGCTTCGGGGAGGCGACCGAATCCAGTCACGAGATCCTGGACGACCCAGAGCTCCTCCGTCTTCTCGATCGCAGAACCTGTCGGGAATACAGCTCGGCGCCTGTACCTTCGGATTTGATGGACGCTCTTCTTTGTGTTGCATTCTCCGCATCCTCTAAATCGGATTACCAGCAAGCGAGTGTGATCAAGGTCGAGGATCCTAGCCGACGGGCGGATTTGGCCAGGCTGGTACCTTCCATGCCGTGGATCGGCCTGTCTCCCGCATTTCTAGTGTTCTGCGCCGACGCTCGCCGGCTCGAACGCATCTGTGCTTTTCGGGCTCACCCGCAACCCAACATCAACCTGGAAGCGTTCTTCAACGCTTTGATCGACGCGGCGCTCGTTATGCAGACATTCATCCTTGCCGCCGAACGGCTCGGATTGGGGTGCTGTCCAATAAGCGTGATCCGTAACCACCTTTCCGCGGTGGTTGAGGTTCTGTCACTGCCCCCAGGTGTAATCCCGGTCGCGGGCCTCTGCGTTGGTTTCCCAGCTGCGGCCGGGCACGTCAGCATGAGACTGCCACTCGCGGCGACGGCCCACACCAATGCGTACGACGACTCGGGTCTCGAGGAGCTCGTCGACGCCTACGATCGGCGTCGCGCAGCTCGCCATGCAACACCCCGAGAAAAGCAGCGCGATCCACTTAGGTTCGGCTATGTCGAGTTCTACGGCTGGTCCGAGGATAAGGCGCGTCAGGCCGCGGCAGGCGAGGGTAGCGGCTTCGGGCACGCCGTAAGAGCGCACGGTTTCACCCTCGAGTGAACTCACGCACGGCGGGCCGGCGCGCTTGCCCACGCTGAAACTCCGCAAGCGAGGTAGAATTAATGGATAAGGTTGGCTTCATCGGGCTCGGTCGCATGGGACGCGGCATGGCTTCGAACCTGTGTCGCAAGGGCTTCGAGCTCCTTGTCTACGACATAAATCCCGAGCCGATGCGTGCACTCGAACGAGTCGGCGCCCGGCCTGCGAACGGCGTGGCAGGCGTTACGCAAGGTGCGGACGTCGTGTTCACGATGCTGCCCGCATCGCCGGAGGTCGAACTCACTGTGCTCGGGCCTGACGGGATCCTGGCTAACGCCCGACCTAACCAGATCATCGTCGATATGAGCACCGTCGAACCCAGGACGACCGACCTGATTGCTGGGGCTGCTGCTGAGCGCGGCCTCTCGGTCGTGGATGCGCCGGTCGGCCGACTGGCGGCGCATGCCGACCGCGGTGAGTCCCTCTTCATGGTCGGTGCATCCGATGAGGATTTTCAGCGCGTGCTTCCGATGCTGCAGGCGATGGGCACGACGATCCACCACTGCGGTGGAGTGGGCACGGGCATCCGTACGAAGCTGGTCAATAATTATCTGGCGATCATATCGTGCCAGCTCAATGCTGAGGCCCTTGCGCTCTCGCAGCGCTTCGGCCTTGATCTCACGAAGACCCTCGAGGTCTGTTACGGCACCACGGCTACCAACGGGCAGCTTAAGATCAACTGGCCGAACAAGGTGCTGCGGGGGGATATCGAGCCCGGGTTCACCATTGACCTCGCTCACAAGGACCTATCGATCATCATCGCGGCGGCTAACGCCGAACACGTTCCGGTCCCGGTGGCTGCAGCTGCGCGCGAGATGTTCTCCCTGGCGCGCGCTAGCGGATACGGTGCAGCCGACTTCTCGGCTATCGTTGACTCCTTGTGCGATGCGGCGGGAATCGAAAAGCCGCGCGTGCCTAAGGACTGGAAGCATCAGGCGTGAGTCAGCACCGATGGCCAGGAGCTCTTCGCATGCATGCGGCACAGCGTGGCAAGCCTACGCCTGTCGAGCCTACTTGCCGCTCGGGTCGGCGCACCAACGGCCGTTCTCGGAGCACAAAGCGGTCTCGCGCCCAATGTCCGCTTGCCGCCATTCGCGGACGCCACCTTACCAAGTGCAGATCACGAATAAGAGCGGCAGTTCTAGGCTCCTCGATCACCCCGCCCGCATTTGCGCTTGTCCCTAAACGCACGAGTTCTATCACTTACGCGAGCTTCATGCGTCAGGTCCAAAGCTGAACCCGGCGTTTCGGCCGGACCCGCTCCTATCGACCCGAGCGCGAACCGAATCTGCGAACTGGTCTCGAGTAACTGCGAACCGGTCTCGTTTAGCGCGCGATCAGGAATGCAAAAAGCCGACGGCCGCCAGAGATCAGGCGCGCCATTCTGGGTGCATAGACCCGAACAGGACTCGAACTTTAAAATGCAGCATTCTCAACGGAATAGGCACTCCCGCCTCTTCCGAGGCCAGCGAAGCGTCTGTTTCGAAAGGTAGTTTTTAATGGTGGGCCCGGCAGCACCCATAATCATCCCAAAGAACGTCTGACATCAAATGGTTGGGCGAAGGCAGTGAGTATGCCTACCAACGAATATACCAACAACACGGGGGCGCATTGGCGCTCCCCTAGGGGATACGGCGCACACCCACTCAGAACGTTGATTTCTCGGCCCTTTTTTCCACCGCGTGTAGCAAGAATGTAGCACGATAGCGGAGCGGGCGGAATGACCCTTATCCGGACGATAGCCCCGTGGTGCAATCAGGCCAGCACTCCGACCAGAGGATGGAACTGGTGCTGCAACACCCCCCTGCCCTGCCCTCGATCATGCTCAATTCTTCAGGTCCGCCCGTGTATTCCAGCGGAAGCGCCGAGGACACTGCGAATTTTGTGCAGCGCGTGGGGAAGCATCGACGCGGTAGGTCTGCTTCACTCAAGGCAGCCGATGATTAGGATCGAGTGGCGGTCCTATCAAGGCACCGGTCATGTCCCTATGAGGTCTAGGCGCAACCTTCAGCGCCTTTTCTAAGTGTTTCCATATCAAATTGGTGATATCGTCGCGCAGCGTTTGTAGAGTACTTAGAATCGGCTTATCAGACGTGGGGACCGAGGCTAGTCGCGCTTGTATACGATTGCCTAGCTCGGTTATGAATTGATCTTCAGATATGGCTTTGCTTAGCACTGCGGACAATGTGCGCCCTGATTTATCAGCTAAATTGGTATTGAACAAAGCTGAGTAATGAGACCTGTGCGCGGGGCCAGGTGCCCGTGTGCACGATGCGGGGCACGCCACCACGGGCACGGATAATTGCCGCATGCCGACTGCCTGCATAGGCGCTGTCGCCGTACGTGTCTCCGGGTGCGTCAGGCAGCACGGCTTCCAGCTCGGCCGCGTCGTGAACGTTGGCGGTCGTGATCTCGACGCCGCGGATCAGCCCGGCCTCCTGGTCGGTCGCGACGTGCGCCTTGTAGCCGTGCACGGGCTTACGCCGGCGATGACCAGCCCAGCGCGCCTCGTTGTCATGCGGGATGCTCGCCGACGGGATCAGGGTCGCGTCCACCAGCGTGCCGGTGCGGACCACGACGCCGCGCTCATCGAGCTGACGCGTGACGGCCTCGAACAAGGCTCGGTCCAGGCCTCGGCGGACCAGCGCGGCACGGAAACGGACAAAGGTGGTGCGCTCAGGTGTGGGCTCATGAACGGCGAAACCGCAGAACCGGCGAAAGCTGGCGCGATCATCGAGAGCCTCAGCGAGCCGCACGTCGGAGAGGTCGTGCCAGGTCGCAAGCAGGAGTGCCCGGAACAGCGCCAGCGGCGGCCAGCCTAGCTCGCCTTTGGCGGAGGCGGAAATGTCTGCAAGCAGCCGATCCGGCTCCGTCCAGTCGATCAACGCAACCACTTCGTCCAGAGACGTACCCCCTCGCAGCCCAGCATCACCAACCGCCAGCTGCTCCTGCCCAATCCGACGCCGCGCCATGAATCGCTCCAGGTCACGCTTTCCCAAGGAGAGCGAAACACTCTGCCGCACCGGCTTCAAGCCGTTGCGAACACCCGCGCACAGGTCTCATTTATACCAGCGGCCGTGCTTTCTGACTCGTGAGGGATTCCCCGCAGGCGAACGGTTCCGGGCCTATGGTCGCCGCGCGTAGCCCACTGGAGCGAACGGCAGTTTGCCAATGACTGCAATCATAGCTTAGCATTCGTCTAAGTCAGGCCTATCGCGGAGGTTCCTCGATGTTTAAACAGACATTTTGCCTCGCGCTTTTCATGTCGGCGGCAACATCGGTACCCCTAAATAGTCCTTTGGCTCAGTCGGACACCTGCGCTGAGGGATATGTCTGGAGAGAAGCCTTCGTCGGTGACCATGTCTGCGTCAGTCCAGACACGCGCGATCAGGCCAAATTGGATAATGCGAATGCTCATCAAAGCAAATTGCCGGGCCGCGACGAATGCGTTGAAGGCTTGGTCTGGCGATTGGCGAATCCTGACGATCATGTCTGCGTTCCGCAGATTACGAGGGAGCAGGCTGCACAGGACAACTCCGTCGCATCTTCCAGGCTCGCCTCGCGACACTCAGAGCGTTTCCCGCCGGAAAAAAGAACCGCGTTGCCGTTGCCGCCGGCGAGGGTGGGTTGTCATGTTTTTCGGGATGGTCAGTGGGTAGAAACGCGTTGTGCTACTGAAGAGGAAACCAAACGGCTTCCACCTCCCACTCCCGCTTTGTCCATCAGGAACGGCCTTCGCTTAGTTCAGATAGGCGGTCGAACAATCATATATCGGGCACCCATCAGGTTTGGCGAAATTGACATCGAAATAGAGTCGAATCCCGCTCTGGGGAGGGTGACTGATGTCGTCCCTGCCGGTGTTTG
>JAQSWQ010000086.1 GCA_029266525.1 Microvirga sp. | reverse complement strand
AGGTTCGAGCGCCGCGACAGGCAGGTTTTGCACTGCCGGCATTCCGGCGTGTAGAGCGGGATGACGTGGTCGCCGGGTTTTACCGTGGTCACGCCCGCGCCGACCTCGCGCACGACGCCCGCACCCTCATGGCCGAGGATCGCCGGGAAGAGCCCCTCCGGATCGGCCCCCGACAGCGTGTAGGCGTCGGTGTGGCAGATGCCGGTCGCCATGATCTCGACCAGCACCTCGCCGCTCTTCGGGCCCTCGAGCTCGATCGTCTCGATCGAGAGCGGCTTTGCGGCCTCCCAGGCGACGGCGGCGCGGGTCTTCATCGGCGATGTCCCTTCTCAGGCGCTCGCGCGCGCCAGGCGCCCGTCCTGCGGCGCGGCTTGCGGGAATTCGTGCGCGACGCGGTCGACGATCTCGCCGACCCCGAAGCGCACCGGGTCGACGGCGGGGAGCTTGTAGTCGGCGGCGAGCGTGTCGAGATAGCCCTGCGCCTCGCCTTCGCCCAGCGCCTGCGTGTTGACCGCGATCCCGACCGCGCGGATGGCAGGGTTGGTGAGCCGGCCGCAGCGGATGGTGAGGTCGATCACGTCGGCGATCGCCGGCAGCGGGTGCTTGACGCCGCGCATGTTGGTGCGGGTCGGCTCGTGGCAGACGACGAACGCGTCGGGCTGCGCGCCGTGCAGCAGACCGAGCGAGACGCCGGCGAAGGAGGGGTGGAATAGCGAGCCCTGTCCCTCGACGAGGTCCCAATGCGTGTCCGCCGCCTCCGGTGACAGCCACTCGACCGCTCCCGAGATGAAATCCGCCACCACGGCATCGATCGCGACGCCTCTCCCTGAGATGAACACGCCGGTCTGGCCGGTCGCCCGGAAATCGGCGTCGAAGCCGCGGGCCCGCATCTCGCGCTCGAGGGCGAGCGCGGTGTATTTCTTGCCGACCGAGCAATCCGTCCCGACCGTGAGGAGCCGGAGCCCCGAGCGCTTGGTGCCCTTGCCGGTCGCGAAGCGCTGGCTCGAATGGCGCACGTCGAAGAGGCGCCTGCCGTGCTTTCTTGCGGCGTCGCGCACCGCCGGCGTGTCGCCGAGCCTGACATGCAGCCCGGTCGCGATGTCCATCCCGGCCTCGATCGCGGCGACGATCACCGGAACCCAATGGTCCGGAAGGACGCCGCCCGCGTTGACGACCCCGACCACCATGGTCCTCGCACCGCGCTCCGCGGCCTCCGGAACGGTCAGGTCCGGGATCTTGAGGTCGGCCCGGCAGCCTGGGAGGCGCAGCTGCCCGAGGCACCACTCCGGGCGCCAATCCACGATGCCGTGGGCGGTCTTGGCGGCGAGGTCGTCCGGCACGTCGCCGAGGAACATGAGATACGGCGCGGCAATCTCCATCTGCGGTCCTCCCCGTCGCGACGGTCATGAGCGGCGGACTTTGGCGTCCGGCGCGCCGCGATGCAATCGCGCCCGGCTCATGGCACGCTTGCGGGCGAGCCGTTGCGCCGCTTTGCGCGTTAGGCACAAAGCTTTCATCGTCTCCAGACCGGAGCTCGCTTTGGATCGCCTGGCGCCCGTCTTCTCCCGCGCGCGCGACCTCGGCGTGAGGCTGCGCCTCAACGAGGCGGGTCCGCTGATCTCGCTCGCGACGCTCAGCCTCTTCGCCTGGATCTTCGTCGAGATCGCCGGCGAGGTGATCGAGGGCGACGTGACGCGCTTCGACCGCACGCTTCTCATGGCGCTGCGCAGCGCCGGCGACCCCTCCGACCCGATCGGGCCGCGCTGGTTCGAGGAGGCGGCGCGCGACGTGACCGGCCTCGGCGGCACGACCGTGCTCACCTTCGTGACGCTCGCCGCGACTGCCTACCTCGTCATGACCGGCAAGACCCACGCCGCGCTCCTCGTATTGGTCGCGGTCGGCGGCGGCATGCTGCTCTCGACCGCACTGAAGCTGGGTTTCGCGCGCCCGCGGCCGGACCTCGTGCCGCATGGTGTCCGCGTCTACACGGCGAGCTTCCCGAGCGGCCACGCCATGCTTTCGGCCGTGACCTACCTCACCCTCGGCGCGCTCCTCGCGCGCGTGCAGCCACAGCGGCGCGTCAAGGCCTTCCTGCTTGGGCTCGCCATCGCGCTCACGGTCCTGATCGGCATGAGCCGCGTCTATCTCGGCGTGCATTGGCCATCCGACGTGCTGGCCGGCTGGTGCGGCGGCGCCGCCTGGGCCTCCTTATGCTGGTTCGTCGCGCTGCAGCTGCAGCGCCGGGGCGAAGTCGAGCGCGGGTAAGATGCGCGAGGACCGCCAGCGCCTCGACAAATGGCTGTGGTTCGCCAGATTCGCCAAGACGCGCAGCCTCGCGGCGAAGCTCGTTGCCGGCGGCTTCGTGCGCGTCAATGGCCGCCGCGCAGAGAACCCGGCAAGACCGGTTGCGATCGGCGATGTGCTGACCGTGGCGGCGCATCACACGATGGCGGTGGTGCGGATCGAGGCGCTCGGCGAGCGGCGCGGGCCGGCACCCGAGGCGCGGCTCCTCTACAGCAGGCCGGGGGAGCTTGGGCGCGACGACGCCGCGCTTGTCAGCCCGTGCGAGGACCGCTAACCCGCTCTCGCCTTCGAAGCGCGGCCGCGAGCCCCGGATCCCATGACCTACGTCGTCAACGAGAATTGTATCAAGTGCAAGTACATGGATTGCGTCGAGGTCTGCCCGGTCGACTGCTTCTATGAAGGCGAGAACATGCTCGTCATCCATCCCGACGAGTGCATCGACTGCGGCGTGTGCGAGCCGGAGTGCCCGGTCGAGGCGATCAAGCCCGACACCGAGCCCGGGCTCGAGCAATGGCTCAAGATCAATGCGGATTTCGCCAAAACCTGGCCGAACATCACCCAGAAGAAGGACCCGCCGCCCGACGCCAAGGCCTTTGACGATGTGCCCGGCAAATACGAGAAGTACTTTTCTCCCAATCCCGGCGAGGGCGACTGAAGCGGCGCACCCGGGTGCGCCGGCGCGATCTTCAAACATCGTTAACCGTGGCCGGACGAAGGTGATCCGCGCCCGAATCGGGCCCCATGCGCCGGAAGCCGAGCTTTTTACCGGCTCCGCAGGGCTTTGGCGCAGTATTCTGCCAGAAAACCTTTGATTTTAGGCCCAACCCGTGATAGGGTCCGTTTTGCCGTCGCCTGCGCCCGGCGTGCATTCTCCAACCCCGCCAGTGAGCGGCTCCATCTGTGGCTTGATCTTGCACGGCCAAGGAGAGGGACAGCTTCGCTGTCGCGACACTTGGACGGGACGGGCGTTCGTCGCAACCGGCTGAACAGGGAGCGGGGCAGGTCTTTGCGATCCTGCCGCGGTCGAGCTTTTGTCTCCGGGAGACGGGGACGACATCATGCCCGCCGGCGCGGGCCAACCGAGAGGTCCTTCGCGTATGACCACGGCCAAGAAGACAGCTCAGCGTCAGGGGTTCAGGACCGGGGAGGCGATCGTCTACCCGGCGCATGGCGTCGGCCGCATCACGGCCATCGAGGAGCAGGAGATCGCGGGTTTCAAGCTCGAGCTGTTCGTCGTCGCGTTCGAGAAGGACAAGATGGTGCTGCGGGTGCCGACCGCGAAGGCGCTGACCGTCGGCATGCGCAAGCTCGCCGAGCCGAAGCTGATCGAGCGGGCGCTCGAGGTGCTGACCGGCCGGGCGCGCATCAAGCGCACCATGTGGTCGCGCCGCGCCCAGGAATACGAGGCGAAGATCAATTCGGGCGACCTCATCGCCGTCGCCGAGGTGGTGCGCGACCTTTACCGCTCGGAGGCGCAGCCGGAGCAGAGCTATTCCGAGCGCCAGCTCTACGAGGCGGCGCTCGACCGCGTCGTGCGCGAGATCTCGACGGTGAACAAGATCACCGAGACCGAGTCCCTGAAGCTCATCGAGCAGAGCCTCGCCAAGTCGCCGCGCCGCGGCAAGGCCGCCGAGGTCGAGGAGCTCCAGGACGAGGCTGCCTGAGCCCCGTTCCCGAAAGAAAGAATGCGGAAGCCCGGCGCAAGCCGGGCTTCTTGCTTTTCCGGAGCGCCTCGAGGCCCGTGCGGGCCCGCACCGCGCCGGGCGGGCGTTCGGGCGAGAAGCGCGTCGGTCCAGCCCATCCGAAAGCCGTCCCATGCCCTTCTCCCGCACCATCGCCGCCGCCGCGCTCCTGCTCGCAAGCGGCATCTCCGCACCGGCGCAGGTCGCCATGCTGTCCTCGGGCAACACGCTCGACGACCCGCGCTCGATCCTCGTCTCGAAGGCGAACCTGCCGGGCGACGGCTTCATCGTGGTGCGCGCCGAGATCGGCGGCGGGCGTCTCGCGCCGGGCGCGCTCGCAACCGTGCCGGTGAGGGCCGGCACCGTGTCGGATCTCAGGATACCGCTTGCCCGCCCGGCAAAGCCGGGGGAGGCTCTCGTCATCCGCCTCCACGCCGATTTCGGCCAGAAGGGGGTGTTCGAACCGGGCAAGGACCCGCCGGTGCTCGAGCACGAGGTGAAGGCGAAGTAGGCAGGCGGCCCCCCGGCCGCCCGCGCGGCTCAGCCGAACGAGCAGGTCGCGCGTCCGCGTGCCTTGAGCGTCTTCGCCGCCAAATCCTGCCCGACAGTGGTCACCGCGAGCTCGTAGCGCCCCCTGTACTCGGTCTCGTCCTTCCGGCTCTGGCGCGTCGCGATGACGAGCTCGACCGAGCCGTGCGGCTCGCCCTCGCGCTCGCGGTAGATCCTGAGCTTCACCTCACCACCGTGCAGCCATCTCTGCGTCAGGTGCTCGAGCGACAGGGAAAGCTTTCGGAAGTCCTCAGGCACCCCTTGCACGAGAAGCTCGATCTGGCCGGAAAACTGCGGCACCTGTTCGCCGAGCCCGCGGCTCACGACGGCATCCGCGGAGAACCTGACGGCCTTGTCCTCGGCCGAGCAGGCGAGGCTCGCCGAGGCAAGGGCGGGCGTGGACAGGAGGATGAGGGCCAAAGAGAGGAGGATGCGCATTCGCTTCACCGATCACGGCCAGCCGAACATACCTCGCCCGGCACGCCGAGGAACCCTTGCGGCCGGCTAAGCCGGCCATCAGGCGATCTCGAGACGCACGACCTGCACACCACCCTCGACCTTCACCTCGACGATCTTCGGGTCGGAGCGCTTGACCACGCTGAGCTTGCCGCTGCGCTCGAGCCGCGCCTCCCTCACCTTGACGGGTGAATCGAGGCCTTCGGTGCGCAAATCCTCGTGGAGATCGTGCTCGGTGATGTGGGCGCGGCGCATCGCGTTCCGGTCGGGCGCGCCGTCGCGGATGAGGACCCGGGGCTGGCCCTTCACGGCAATCCCGAAGCCGTGCCAGTAATAGGCGACGAACGAGAATAGCCAGTGCATCGCGATCAGCGCCGCGCTTGCCGCGAGCGCCGGCCCGAAGGGCGCGTTGCCGGTGATGGCGCGGCTCACGATCGAGCCGAGCATAATGCCGAGAATCACGTCGAAGGCCGACGCCCGGCTCATGAAGCGCTTCTTGGCCAAGCGCACGAACGCGACGGTCACCACGTAGACCACGGCCGCGCGAATCGCCATCTGCGCGAGCCCGATCTCCTTGCTGTCGAGCCCGAGGCCGAGCGCCTCGCGGAAGAGGGAAGAAAGAGCATCCATGGGCAGGTATCCGTCGTGTCAGGCTCGGGCTCATCCCGGCATTAGACAGAACCGCCCAAGGCTGATTCGGATCAGCGGTCGAGGCGCGGATTTGCGCCGTGGTTCCTGGTCGACCTCAGGCAAGCCTAGCCATATCGAGCCGCGGGGGCGCGGGACCTCCGGTCCCCCTGCGGGCGGGAACCGTGCCGCCTGACGCGCGGTTTCAGGAAAGTAGCTGCCGCGGCTCCGAATGCCGCGGCATCCAAGGGGGGTCGGTGCATGAACGCGAGCTCGGAACGCAGCGCCTCGCTATGGGGCCGGCATTCCTCGATCGAAGCGCCCTCGCTCGAGGCGAACGCGACCGCAGAGGTCGCGGTAATTGGAGCCGGCATCGCCGGCCTTTCGATCGCCTACGAGCTCGCCCGTTCCGCGAAAGAGGTCGTCGTCTTGGATCGCGGCCGGATCGGCGGCGGTATGACGGCGCGAACCACCGGCCACCTCGCCTCCGAGCTCGACGACTACTACCACGTGCTGATCGAAAAGAGGGGGGTCGACGCCGCGCGCGAGGTCTGCCGAGCCCAGATCGAGGCCGTCGATCGCGTCGAGACGATCGTGCGCGAGGAGGGGATCGAGTGCGATTTCCGCCGACTGGATGGCTATCTCTTCCTCGCGCCGGGCACCGAGCCGACGCTTCTCGAAAAGGAGTATGAGGCGGCCCGCCGGGTCGGGCTGGAAGTCGCCTGGGCCGACCGGGCGCCGATCCCCGGGGTGCGCACCGGCCGCTGCCTGCGATTCGCGAGTCAGGGGCGGTTCCACCCGCTCAAATATCTCGACGGCCTCGTCGAGGCCCTGCGCCGGCGCGGGGCGAGGCTCTACGGCGACACCATCGTGAACGACGTCGCGGAGGAGGGGGACGGCGGCGTGGTCGTGCGCATGGCGGGAGGGGCGGAGATGCGCGTCCGAGCTTGCGCGGTCGCGACGAACTCGCCCTTCAACGAGGTCGAGGTCCACTACAAGCAGGCGCCGTACCGCACCTATGCGATCGCCGGACGCGTGCCGCGCGGCTCCGTCGAGGACGCGCTGTTCTGGGATACGCTCGATCCCTACCACTATGTCCGCCTACAGCCGGCCGACGATGCGTCGGATTGGCTGATCTCGGGTGGAGAGGACCACAAGACCGGCGAGGCCGACGACATGGAGGTTCGCTTCGCGCTGCTCGAGAGCTGGACGCGTGCTCATTTCCCGAGCTTCGGCGCGGTCGAGCACCGCTGGTCCGGACAGGTGCTCGAGCCCGTGGACCACGTCGCGCTGATCGGACGCAGCACCACCGGCCGCAACATCTACATGGCGACCGGCGACTCCGGTCAGGGGCTGACGAACGGCGTCGCGGCCGGCCGGCTCGTCGCCGCGCTGATCGGCGGCCGCGAGCTCCCTTACGCCGAAGCGCACGATCCCCAGCGCGCGGTGCGGAGTGCGGTCAAGGAATTCGTCGTCGAGAACCTCGACGCCGCGCGAAAGCTCGCGGAGAAGGTGACTCCGGCCGAGGTCGGATCGGCGGACGAGATCAAGCCCGGAGAGGGCGCAATCCTCCGCCAGGGCCTAAAGAAGCTCGCAGCGTATCGCGACCCGAGCGGGGCCATCCGCAGCGTCTCCGCGGAATGCACCCATGCCGGATGTATCGTGAGCTGGAACCCATTCGAGAAGTGCTGGGATTGCCCTTGCCACGGGTCGCATTTCGCGCCCGACGGCACCGCCATCAACGCTCCGGCGGTCGAGCCGCTAGGCGGTCAGAACAGTTAAAGGCCGAGCAGCGGCGGAATCCGAGCTTCCAGGAACCTGGTATGAGGGCGCCGCGATCGGCTAGACCCCTGAGTGCCCCCACGCGTCGCGGCCGGGCCAATGACGGACATGGCAGAGTGAAGTTGTTCCGTCTCGCTGATCTCGCGCCGCTGCTCGATCATTACGACCAGCTCGGGGAGGTGTTCTACGCGCTCGATTCCGAATGGCGGATCGCGGCGGCGAACGAAGCGGCTCTGCGCTTTGCCGGCAGGACCAGAGGCGAGGCGATCGGGGCGTCCTATTGGGACGTGGTCCCGAACGCCCGCGGCGGGCCGATCGAAGGGGCCTTCGGCGAGGCGCTCGCGACCGGCGAGGTCGCGCAGCTCGAGCTCGAGAGCAGTCTTCATCCCGGGCGCTACACGCGTCTCTTCGCGATTCCGTTACAGGACGGCTTGGCGGTCGGTCTGCGCGACGTCACGGAGCAGCGCTCCGCCGAGGCCGAGAAGACGCGTCAGCTCATCAACGCCGAGGAGCATCTTCGCCTCGCCGCCGAGGCGGCGCAGATCGGCACCTGGGAAGTCGATCCGTGCACCGGCTCGCGGCGCTGGTCGGCCCGGTTCCGCACTATCCTCGGCCTGTCGGAGGAGGCGCAGCCCGATCCCGCGCTGTTCTCGTCGCTCATCGACGAAAGAGACCGCGAGTGGGTGAATGCCATGTACCGCGGCGCGTATGAGGGGGCGAACGGCGGCGCCTACAGCGCCGAATTCCGCATCCGGCGGGTCGATGACGGCTCCGAGCGCTGGGTCTCGACGCGCGGACGCGTCTTCTTCGACGAGCGCGGGCG
Organism: Microvirga sp.; assembly: GCA_029266525.1. GTDB lineage: Bacteria > Pseudomonadota > Alphaproteobacteria > Rhizobiales > Beijerinckiaceae > JAJKJG01. Next base: position 5,069 of record JAQSWQ010000086.1, on the reverse strand, counting down.
AGCGACGCGCGGCATCGGCGCCCTCTACGACATCACTCATCGCAAGCAGGCCGAGCAGGCCCTTCGGGAAAGCGAGGAACGCTTCCGCCTGGCGGCGGAGGCTTTCCAAGGCGGCGTGTTCGATCTCGACGCGACCACCGGGCACGTGCTTCGGTCCAATCGCCACTACGAGATGGTCGGCGAGGAGCCCGGGTCGATCGCCCCCGACCGGCACGCCTGGTACGCGCGCATCCACCCGGAGGACCGGCCGGCTTTCGAGGCCGCCGTTCAAGGCGTCTACGAAGCGGGCGCGAGGCAATACGAAGCCGAATACAGGGTCCGCCATCGCGACGGCCGCTGGATCTGGATCTGGCACCGCGCCATCGCGCTGCGCGACGAGGAGGGACGGCTGCGCCGGGTGGTCGGGAGCCTGATCGACATCTCGGAACGCAAGCGCGCCGAAGACGCGCTCCGCGAGGGCGAGGCCCGCTTCCGGCACCTCGCGGACAGCGCGCCGGCGCTCATCTGGCTGACCGACGAGAGCGGCCGGCTGACCTTCGCGAACATGCATTTCGACTTCATGTTTGGGCGGCCGGCGGCGAGCTTCGTGCCGCGCGGCTGGCGGGAGATCGTCTACCCGGACGATCTGCGGCCCTTCGTCGACCGCTTCACCGCGGCCTTCAAGGCGCGCAGCGCCTTCGAGATGGAGTTGCGGGTGTTCGACCGGGCGGGCCAGATCCGCTGGCTGCATGCCGATGCGGTGCCGCGCATGAACGACTCAGGGAGCTTCCTCGGCTACACGGGCTGTGCAGTCGACATCACCGAGGGCAAGGCCGCACAGGACCGCCAGATCCTCCTCATTCACGAGCTGAACCATCGCGTGAAGAACACGCTCGCAACGGTGCAGTCGATCGCCGCCCAGAGCCTACGCGGTGAGCGGAGCGCCTCCGAGGCGCGCAACGTCTTCGAGGCCCGGCTGTTCGCCCTGTCGCGCGCCCACGACGTGCTCACGCAGGAGAGCTGGCAGGGCGCGAAGCTCGGTCAGATCGTCGCCCAGGCGATCGAGCCCTACGGGGGCGGGCACCGCTTCCGGGTCGCCGGACCCGAGGTGCGGCTGTCCTCGCACAGCGCGCTCGCCTTCGCGATGGCGCTTCAGGAACTGGCGACCAACGCGGCGAAATACGGGGCGCTCTCGGTTCCCGGCGGCCAGGTCGAGGTGATCTGGGCCACGGAGCCGCGCCCCAGCGGCCTTCTGCTGAAGTTCGACTGGGCCGAGAGCGGCGGGCCGCCGGTTGCGGCGCCCGAGCGGCGGGGCTTCGGGACGCGGCTCATCGAGCAGAGCCTTGCTCGCGATCTCGAGGCGGAGGTGACGCTCGACTTCGCGCCCGGCGGGCTCACCTGCTCGATCAGCGCAGCCGTCCCGTCGAGCTGACGCCGGCCGCAGGCGTTCAGAAGTTCAGGGCGGGCAAGGCCCTGACCTGCCCGTGCCGGCTCAGATCGAGGCCGTAGCTGCGAACCTCATCCGGCGACAGCTCGCGGATCACCTCGGCTTGGGCGTTCGGCAGGTCGACGGAACGCGACGCGACGAGCTCGGCATCGACCTCGTCCCGCGCCACGACGGCGAGAGGTTGGGCCGGCCCGCGTCGCCCGGCGTCGTGCTCGGTGACCTGAACGCCGAACGCCCGGTTCATCGCTCAAGCAGGCCGCTCGCCGCCGCGCGCCTGCGTTTCCTCGCGCTGCTCACCGCCCGCTTGCCTCGACCGCCCTTTCTCCGACGGCAGCAGGCCTCGGGCTGCATCGGCCACCACTTCGGTCAGGGCGCCGGCGGCCGTGCGCGCAAGTTCGCGCGAGGCGGACGCGATGTCGCCGCCGGCCTCCGCTACCGCTCTTCCCGCTTGGCCGACCTGGTCCCGAGCCTCCGCCAGCTGCTCGGCACCGGGACGGTATTTCGCAAGCGCGGCGGCAGCAGCCATGAGCACGTCCGCGAGGATCGCGCGTCCGAGCTCGGAGCCGAGGAAGCCGCTCACCATGCCGGAGAAATTCTCGAACCCCGCCGGGCTCGCGGCTGCACGCGTCTGTGGTCCACGCCTGCCGGCAGACTGCTTCCGCGCACCCCCGCCGGCGCTCTGGCCCGGGTTGGGCTTGCTGCGCGACCCGCCGCCTTTCGAGCCTGCCGCTGCCTTCTTTCCTGCTGCCTTCTTGCCTGCCCCCGTCTTCCTGCTCGCCCGCGCCATCTGCGTTCTCCTCGATGCCGGTCTTTGTGGTCCGGTTGGAGCGAAACGCCGGAGAGGGATGTAAGTTGCCGGACGGTCTCGTCCGGTCGCGGAGATCGCGTGGTCGAAGCCTCTCAGTGCGTGTTCTTCTTGCGCCAGTCATCGAGGTAGGCGAGGCAGGTCGCGAGATCGACCACGTCAACATAGCGACGGCCGAGATCGCGGAGGTTGTCGCGGTGCGGCCCCTCCTCGATGTCGCCGACGCAGTCTTCCGGCACGATCGTCCGGAAACGGTGGCTGAAGCTGTCGATCGCGGTCGCGCGGATGCAGCCCGAGGTGTTGCAGCCCGTGACGATCACGGTGTCGACCCGCTCCTTGACGAAGTAGGAGCTGACCCCGGTCTCGAAGAAGATCGACGGCGCCTTCTTGCACACCGTCAGATCGTAGGCGGGGTCGTGGATGCGGGGATCGAGCGCCGAGCTCGGATGGTCGTGGCGGAAGGTCTCGCGGACCGCCGTGATCTTCCAGTACGGCATCTCGCGCTGGTTCATGTACGCCGTGTTGCAACTCGCCACGGGGACGTCGTAGCGCCGCGCGACATCCAGAAGCCTTGCGGTGTTCTCGACTGCCCGCATGACCAGCGGCGCCCCCCCGAGCGGATATTGCGGGTCGGTGAAGGCGGTCTGGAAATCGACCACCACGATGCCGGGCTTTTCGCCGAAGCCGACCGGGATCTCTCCGTAGCTCCTGTTCCGATAATCATCCATTCCGGTTCCCTCCGAGGCGGTCATCCTACCGCTTCGCGGGGGCGGCGCCAGAATCCGGTTGCGGCGCGAGGGCCCGGAAGGCGTTATTGATCCGGAGGCGCTGAAGGACGGCGCCCGCAGGGGACGAGGTTGCGGTGAAGGCCCTGGCCGAGAAGCATCTTGCCATCTTCCGGCGACACATGGTCGACGTGATCACGATCCACGCCGACCTGTCGAGCGAGGAGACCGGCAAACAAGCGCTCGACGAGCGGGTGCTCGAGGTCATGCGCGAGCTGCCGCGCCACCTCTTCGTGCCCGCGCCGGTCGCGGCTGCCGCCTACGAGGACATGCCGCTGCCGATCGGTTTCGACAAGACGATCTCGCAGCCCTTCATGGTCGCACTGATGACCGACCTTCTCGAGCTCCGGCCGGGCGACGAGGTCCTCGAGGTCGGCACCGGGCTCGGCTATCAGACGGCGATCCTGGCGCGCCTTGCCGGCCAGGTGTGGAGCGTCGAGATCGTCGAGGAGTTCGTGAGCGCGGCGGAGGAGCGTCTCAAGCTCGTCGGGATCGGGAATGCCACCCTTCGGGTCGGCGACGGATCGCGCGGCTGGGCCGAGCACGCGCCCTTCGACAAGGTCCTGGTCGCGGCAGCGGCGAAGACCGTCCCGCACGCGCTGATCGACCAGCTCAAGCCCGGGGGGCGGCTGGTGATGCCGATCGGTCCGCCCGAGGCACAGCATCTCACAATCGTCGAGAAGCGGACCGACCGGCTTGACCGGCGCGAGCTGATGCCGGTCCGCTTCACCGAGCTCGAGACGGCAGGGTGAGCTTCAAGAGCGATCGACCTCGCTCACCGGACGCAGAAAGCTGCGTTCCTCCGAGAGGATGAAGCGCTCGGCTTCCGCGAAGCGGAAATTCGCGGCGCCCTCGTGGTCGGCCTTGAGGCGGGCGCGGTAGGCCTCGTAGGCCGCGAGGCTCTCGAAGGAGATGAGGCCGTAGGCGATGTCGTTCGTGCCCTCGTGCGGCATCCAGTAGCCGGCGAGGTCGCCGCCGCAGCGCGGGATAACGGCAATCCAGCGCCGCGCATACTCCTCGAAGGCATTGCGCTTGAAAGGGTCGAGGCGGTAGCGGATAAAGACCGTGACGGGCATGGGATTTCCTCTTGGCGGCCCGGCAGTTGTCGCCTGCTCACCGGCGATTGCCCACGCGCGAACGCTTCGGCCCGCGCCGAAGCATTCGCCCCGCCCGAGGCGCGCCCGGCGCCTTGTTTCCTTCGCCGGTCTCCCTTGACTTGGAACTTTCCTCCGCCTATCTGCCGGGCAGGCGTTAGCACTCACTTGAACCGTGTGCTAACAGCTAGGACCGGAGGCGGCTCGAGGGCCGCCGAATCAGCACGAGAGGAAGCTCATGAAATTCCGTCCGCTGCATGACCGCGTCGTCGTCCGCCGCATCGACGCGGAGGAAAAGACGAAGGGCGGCATCATCATCCCGGATACCGCGAAGGAGAAGCCGCAGGAGGGCGAGATCATCGCCGCCGGCCCCGGCGCGCGCGACGAGAACGGCAAGGTTCAGCCGCTCGACGTCAAGGCCGGCGACCGGGTGTTGTTCGGCAAGTGGTCCGGCACCGAGGTGCGCATCGATGGCGAGGATCTCCTGATCATGAAGGAGAGCGACATCATGGGCGTCGTGGTGATGAGCGCCGCGACCCGCAAGGCCGCCTAGGCGCCCCGCAAATCCGCAAGTTCAACTCAAGTTTGGAGGCATAAGCCCCATGGCTGCCAAAGACGTACGTTTCTCCACCGACGCGCGCGACAAGATGCTCCGCGGCGTTGATATCCTCGCCGACGCGGTTCGCGTCACCCTCGGACCCAAGGGCCGTAACGTGGTGATCGAGAAGTCGTTCGGCGCACCGCGCATCACCAAGGACGGCGTCACCGTCGCCAAGGAGATCGAGCTCCACGACAAGTTCGAGAACATGGGCGCCCAGATGGTGCGCGAGGTGGCCTCGAAGACCAACGACATCGCCGGCGACGGCACCACGACTGCGACGGTGCTCGCCGCCTCGATCGTGAAGGAAGGCGTGAAGTCGGTCGCGGCCGGCATGAACCCGATGGACCTCAAGCGCGGC
>JAQSWQ010000123.1 GCA_029266525.1 Microvirga sp. | reverse complement strand
GCGTGCGCTACGGCCTGCTACGACTGCGGCGGCACATGCGTCGCCTGCTCCGACGCATGCCTGGGCGAGGCTCACGTGGCTGACCTCGTCTGCTGCATCCGTACCTGCCTCGACTGCGCAGACGTATGCCTCGCCACGGCCCGCGTCGTCTCACGCCTCACTCAGCCGAGTCCAATGCTGGTGGAAGCTCAGCTGATGGCCTGCGCCGAGGCTTGCCGCATCTGCGCGGCAGAATGCGAGCGCCATGTCGCCATGCACGAGCACTGTCGTGTTTGCGCCGAGGCCTGCCGCGCCTGCGAGCAGGCGTGTCGCGCGCTGCTCCATGGCGCATCCTTGTCGTGAGAAGCAGGTAGTCTCTGGCGCATGGCAACAGTAACGTGAGGGACCGTGCTATCCTCGGGCCAGCGCCAGCCGTTCGCGCAACGGACTGGAAGCGATTCGTTTGCAGCCCGGTGTGTGGCGCAAAGGCCGCCTTAAGACCTGGAGACCGCCTACTCATCAAACAGGAGATATCGATGACCAACACAAGCGCTGTACGCGAACACATGGAAGTCATCGGAGCGGACGACGTTCACGTCGGCACCGTAGACCGACTTGAGGGAGACCGCATCAAGTTGGCGAAGAAGGACAGCGGGCAAGGCTCACACGAAGGGCATCATCACTATATCTCGACAGCCCTCATCGCCGATATCGAGGGCAATAGGATTCGCTTGTCGGCAAATGCGAACGTCGCGGTCGCATTTGAAGAGGAGGCCGATCGGAGTGCACGCTGATGCGATTTGGCTTCGGCGCCAACATTGCGTTCGAGACCGCAACTCGGCACGATAAGGTCTGGTATCCACTCGTCAAGCTCTCGAGGCGAGCGTGGGGCTGATCGGTTGGGAGGCCATTCTTGGGTAACGTGAACACTTCGGCCGGACTGCGCAGGCCGTCGGGCGAGTGTCGGGAGGTCCTCTCGCCGGGACAGGAACGTCGCGCCGCCTGGCTCGCCGCGTTTCGCACCGTCCGCGACGAGACCGAACGCCGCGCGGCGCCGCTCTCGCCGGAGGACCAGGTTATCCAGTCCATGGCGGACGCGAGCCCCGCCAAATGGCACCGTGCGCATACCACTTGGTTCTTCGAGCAGTTCCTGCTCGGCCCGCATGATCAGGAATACGCGGCGTTCGACTCTCGCTTCGCGTACCTGTTCAACTCTTACTACGTGACCGCCGGCCCGCGCCACGAGCGCCCGAAGCGGGGCCTCATCACACGCCCCGACGCGCACGAGGTGGCGGCCTACCGTGCCCATGTGGATGCGGCTGTCCAGAAGCTTATCGAGAGCGCCGAAGCCGCTCGTCTCGACCGCCTCATCCCCATCCTCGAGATCGGCCTGAATCACGAGCAGCAGCATCAGGAATTGATGCTGACGGACATCCTGCACGCATTCTCCCAAAACCCAACGGCGCCGCGTTACGACCCCGGCTGGCGCCCGCCGGAGTTCACGCGAGGGCGGCCCGATGACGCGATCCTCGAAGGCGGCGCGTACGCCCTCGGCCATGACGGCCGCGGCTTTTCCTTCGACAACGAGAGCCCGCGGCACGACGTGCTGCTGCAGGACGCGCGCATCGGTCGGCGGCTCGTCACCAACCGCGAGTGGCTCGAGTTCATGGCCGCCGGAGGCTATGCCGCGCCGGCGCTGTGGCTCTCGGATGGATGGGCCACGGCTCAGGCAGAGGGTTGGACGGCGCCTGGACACTGGCGCAAAGTGGACGGCGTCTGGTTCTCGATGACCCTTGGCGGCTTGAAGCCGGTCGACCCCGCTGCGCCGGTCTGTCATGTGAGTTATTATGAGGCGGACGCCTACGCGCGTTTCGTCGGCAAGGACCTGCCGACGGAGGCCGAATGGGAGGTCGCCGCCGGCCATGGTCTTCTCGAGGACGCGTTCGGCGTCGTCTGGCAATGGACGCGCAGCGCCTACTCCGCCTACCCCGGTTATCGCGCGGCCCCCGGGGCGCTCGGGGAATACAATGGCAAGTTCATGGTGAACCAGCTCGTGTTGCGCGGCAGCTCGCTGGCCACGCCTACGGGCCATTCCCGCCTCAGCTATCGCAATTTCTTCTACCCGCACCATCGCTGGCAATTCACAGGTCTGCGCTTGGTCGATTACGCGGCCTGATGTGCCTTCCTTAACAAGCGCACGCGCCGCCCCTGGAGCCGCTGCAACGGCTGCCAACGACTGGCCGGACTCGGATTTTGCGCGCGATCTTGTGGCGGGGCTGTCGGCACGGCCGAAGCGCCTGCCGCCAAAGTACTTTTACGATGCCACCGGCTCGCATCTTTTCGAGCGCATCACCGAGCTGCCGGAATACTACCTAACCCGCACAGAGCTCGGGATCCTGGCGGACCACGCGAAGGAAATCGCGGCGTTTGTCCCGGCGGGCGCCGCGCTCATCGAGTTCGGCAGCGGCTCAAGCGCCAAGGTGCGCCTCCTCCTCAAGGAAATGCCCCGCCTCGGCGCCTATGTCCCGGTCGACATCTCGGCCGAATTCCTGGATGAGGAGGCGGCGCGGCTGCGTCGCGAATTCCCGCGCCTGAACGTGGTTCCGGTCGCCGCAGATTTCACGCACCCCTGTGACCTTCCGCGCAGCCTTGGGGCCCGTGATCTCGCCGGGTTCTTCCCGGGCTCGACGATCGGCAACTTCGAGCCGGACGCAGCGCGGGAGCTTTTGCGCCTCGCACGGCGCCTTCTTGGTTCCGGCGCTACCTTCGTGGTCGGGGTGGATCTCGTGAAGGACCGGCGTGTCCTCGAGCGAGCCTATGACGACGCGGCGGGAATCACAGCGCAGTTCAACCTGAACGTCCTCGCCCGCGCCAATCGCGAGCTCGGGGCGAAATTCGACCTCTCCGCCTTCGCACACCTGGCATTTTACGACCAGGAGCGCAGCCGGATCGAGATGCACCTCGTCAGCCGCGTCGCGCAGAGCATCCGCGTGCTCGGACGATCCTTCGCTTTCGCCGCTGGCGAAAGCATTCATACCGAAAACAGCTACAAATATACGGTCGAGGCATTTTCCACCCTCGCCGGCGAGGCCGGCTGGCGCTGCGCCTCCGTGTTCCTGGATGCCGATGCGCTGTTCTCGGTTCACGTCCTACGAGCGAAAATCCAGTGAGCGGGTAATCGGAATGAATTTGGCGACCCCCGTCGGAGAGGCAGTGCCCGCGTGGCCAGATTGGAACCGCAGCCCTAGCGTTTTGCGAGCCGCGCTCAGTGGCTCGGCGCTGACGAGCCTCTGTCGGATCTGCTCCGGCCGTTCCCGGCCGAGCCCATGACAATGTGGCCGATCTCGGCGCGCATGAATTCGCCGAAGAACGACGATCCGGAATTGCTGGACCGGATCGAGCTCGAGGACGCCTAACGACTGCTCGACTTCCTGGCTTTGGTGGACGTGCGCCGCTGAACGGGCTTCTTCGCCGAGCCGCGCTCGACCTTGAGGCTCTGCTTGTTGAGTCCGGTCGGACGGCGATCGCGGCGAGCCAGCGGCTTCAGTAATCGTCCACCGCTGCGACGACCAGCTCGCCACTCGAGCCTTCCCAGTTGCCGTCCGAGGTCTGTTCTCACCTGATCGTTATGGCCTCACTCTCAAGCCGGTTAGGTATCCATTACCTGTGCGGCGACCTGCTCGATCAACATATTGATGCAAGCGGGTCGCACGCAGCTGGGCGCGATTCACCACCTGCCGGAACTCGACGAAATACAAGGCAAGCACACCAAGGGTGACCAAACCGGGTCCAAGGCCAAGCGACCTGAGACCCGATGGGAAGACTCCTGCGCATTCGCGGGCATCTGATCGATGGCTATCGGCTGCACAACAGGCGAGGCTGGGCGATGCGCGGGACTTTTGTGGAGCGTGTCGCAGGAAGCCGCGCGCACGGGAACGTGGACCGGCACCAGCCTCGAG
>JAQSWQ010000085.1 GCA_029266525.1 Microvirga sp. | reverse complement strand
TTCAATCAAGAAATGGGCGCGTTGGTTTTCCCAGCCGCATTGCTGGAGCAGCCCCTTCCGTATGCGGACCCGATTACCCGTCAGAACTTGGAGCAGCACCTCTTAGACATGGAACAGGCCTCTCCCCACGATGCAGCTGACGAGCTCCGCCGGCAACTCTGTACAGAACTCCTGAAGGCGAAGTGTTCTGCCGAAGCGATGGCCGGACGGCTGTCGATACATCGCCGGACGCTCAACCGTCGGCTTAGCTCGGAAGGGACGGGTTTCAGAGCGATTGCCGACGAGATGCGCGCTGCCATCGCTCGTCACCTGCTCGCCGATACCGAGCTATCCTTGGCGCACATTGCGGCAGTCCTGGATTTCTCCGAAGCTGCCGCCTTCACACACGCGTTCCGGCGCTGGTCGGGTGGAGTGCCGCCCAGTGTCTGGCGTGCCCAGAGGCGTCCCGTGTCAGTCCTTCACAAATAAGCTGCACAACGCGAGCTTGCACAGAAGTCACACCAAGCAGAGATGCCTGTAAGACCCGGCAGGAAGGCTCAATGCGACCGTGGCGCCGTGAGCGCTTTCGGGCTTGGCCCGCCAAATCAGGCGAACCACCTGCAGGGTGTCCTCGGTCCCGATCGCGTGGAAGACCGGCTTGCTCCTGAGCGGCTTCGCAAAGCTTCCCGCTCCTCTTGCCGCGTCGCGTCGGCCGAGCGACACCTCCCACTGTGCGCGATGCTTCTCATTGCGCCAGGGCGGCCCCATGGCCACCAAAGCGCATCGGCGCACTCGTGCGAGGGTGGCGGACAGCAGCTCGGCTGCTGGTCGCTCGCGTACCGGTGATCGGTGCTATTCGGCGAGATGCTGGCGCAGGCACCGGGCAACCGCCCTTCAGACGAAGCTCAACTCGGAGGCGACACCAGCGAGAGCAGGCACCAGCAGCATAGGAACGGCCGACCGATCAGCCGGTTCGGATCGTTGGCTCGTCGTCGCGCTTGCCCTCGGACGGTGCCGTCGCTGCCAGGGCGCCTCGCGTCAGCGCGACCGCATGCGCGAGGAGCCCCGCGGCTATGTCGGCGGCTTCGGCGGCCTTTCCTTCGATCTCGGCGTCCGTGAACCGCTTGGCCTCGGTGAAGAGCCCGTCGGGCACGAGCCGGGTGCGCTGGACGTCCGGCGGCATCTGCGAAAGGTAGCCGAGTTGGAGCCCGGTGATCAGGCTGTGACGGTCGTAGCGCAGCGCCGCAAGCCGCCCGATCAATGGCAGCCCGGAGCGCGCGAACGGGGCGAGCGCCGGGAGCGTGCGATGCGCCTTGCGGAAGAACTCGATCTGCTCCTCGAAGTCATGGGGCAGCGCCGGAGCGATCGTGCGACCGCCGTAAGAATCGAGCACCGCCGAATTGCAGAGATCGACCGCGGCCTCAGCATAAGCCCAGTGGGCGCAGAAGAATCCGAGCGCGCGGTGGTAGCTGCTATCGTGGAGAAAGGCCGCCATGGGCCCGCCTTCGCCCTGATTCGCGGTTGATTCTTACATGCGCGCTGCACGGAGGCGAGCGCACGAAGCCAGAGGACCGAACGTTCCCCTGGCTTTTATAGGTCCGACGGGAGAAGCTCGCGCTTTTACTGCTCGTTAACCATAGCTGCCCATCCTTTGATCACGGCGTCCGGTGCTCCTGCGATTCCACTCGCAAAATGACGGGAGCGCGAACCGGCAGGCCGAAGCCGGAAGCACCGACCCGCAACGCCGGCTGAGGACAGGACGACAGCCATGAAAGCCATCGCCTTCGTGACCCAGAAGGGCGGCAGCGGAAAGAGCACCTTGTGCATCAACCTTGCGGTTGCAGCCGAGGAGGCCGGCGCGTCGGTCTGCATCCTCGAGATGGACCGGCAGGCGACCATCTCGGATTGGGCCGAGAGCCGGGGCGACAAGGGGCCCGAGGTAGCCCAAATCGAGGCGGCGCAGATCGACGACGTGATGAACCAGCTGCGCAATGCGTCCTACGACTATGTGTTCATTGATACACCGGGCGTCGACAGCGCCGGCGCGCTCGCCGCGTTGCGTGCCGCCGATCTCGCTCTCATTCCGTGCCGGCCGACCCCAGCGGACCTTCGCGCCTTCAAGCCGACGCTCGCCGCGGTTTACCGGCTCGATAAGAGCTTTGCCTTCATCCTCAACCAAGCGCCCCCGCGCAGCTACCGCGTGCGCGACGCCTCTGACGGGCTTGCCGCGCTCGGCATGCTGGCCGATGTCGCAGTGATCTCCCGTAACGACCACCAGGACGCGCTCGGGATGGGCCAAGGCGTCACCGAGTTCAACCCGTCGGGCCAGGCCGCCGACGAGATCCGGCGGCTGTGGGCCTGGGTCGACCGCCGGGTCAAAGGTGCGTCGGGGAAGAACGCCGACTTCATCGCGAACCGCGCAACGCAGGGCAAGAAATATGTCAAAGCCGCTTAGGAACAGCCTGCGCCAGATCATCGAGGCCGCGGCCGCGCCGCGCGGCAACGTCGTGCCGATCGAGCCGCCTGCGCGGGAGCCCGCGTCGGCTCGGCCGACGCTGAAGGAGCGCGCACGCCAGCTCTCGGTCTATCTGGAGCCTGCCGTCTACGACCAGCTGCGCGACATCGCCTATGTCGAGCGCACCAAGATCCACCCGCTGATGCTGGAGGCGCTTGACCTGCTGTTCAAGCAGCGCGGCGCACGCGCGCTCGCCGAGCTCGACCCGCATTACGCCTCGCGGGCGTAACACAAGTCGGGGAAGCGGCGCTCAGGAGGCTTCGTCCGGCCGAGCCTCCAGCCTCGAAGCGTCAACGCGACGTGCGGATGACCTGCAGCTCGAGATCGCGCACCTTCTTGCGAAGCGTGTTTCGGTTGACGCCGAGAAGCTCGGCCGCGCGTATCTGGTTGCCTCGGGTTGCTGCCAGCGCGGCGCCGATCAGCGGGCCTTCGATTTCCCGCAGGACGCGGTGATAAAGCCCGGGCGGCGGGAGCGTGTCGCGATAGCCCGCAAAATATTCGGCAAGATGCCGCTCGACCGCCGAAGAGAGCGTATCCGAGTCCGTTCGCTCCGCCTTGCTGCCGGAAACTGCCGAGGCAATCGGCGTTGTGTCGAGTTCAGCCTCGATAATCGGGCCTGTGATGGTCTCCTGAGGATAAAGCGCCGCGAGGCGCCGGACCAGGTTCTCGAGCTCGCGCACGTTGCCCGGCCACCGATAGCGTTTCAGGCGCTCCATGGCGTCCGCGTCGAGCTGCTTGCGGGGCAGGCCTTCCTTCTCGATAAGCGCAAAAAAGTGCCGGGCAAGATCAGGGATGTCCTCGACCCGCTCGCGCAGCGGGGGTAGCCGCAGCGGCACGACGTTGAGGCGGAAGAACAGGTCCTCCCGGAAAAATCCCTGTTGGATCGAGATGCGCAAATCCTTGTTGGTCGCGGCGACGATGCGCACGTTGGTCTTGATCGGCACGCGGCCCCCGACCGTCGTGTATTCGCCCTGCTGCAGGACGCGGAGAAGCCGGGTCTGCGCCTCCATCGGCATGTCGCCGATCTCGTCGAGGAAGAGCGTGCCGCCCTCGGCCTGCTCGAAACGGCCGGCGCTGCGCGCCATGGCTCCCGTGAAGGCGCCCTTCTCGTGCCCGAACAGCTCGGACTCGATCAGCTCGCGCGGAATCGCCGCCATGTTGACGGCGACGAAAGGCCCCGAGCGACGGCGGCCGTAATCGTGCAGCGCCCGGGCGACGAGTTCCTTGCCGGTGCCCGACTCGCCCGAGATCATGACGGTGAGATCGGTCGGCATGAGGCGGGCGAGGGCCCGGTAGATCTCCTGCATCGCCGGCGAGCGGCCGACGAGCGGGATGTCCTCGTTTTCGTGCGCGCCGTTGGCCTGCGCCTGCCCGCGCGGGCGGGACAGGGCGCGGCCGACAATGGCGATCAGCTCCTTCAAGTCGAACGGCTTCGGCAGATATTCATAGGCCCCTCGCTCCGAGGCCCGGATCGCGGTCATGAAGGTGTTCTGCGCGCTCATGACGATGATCGGCAGCTCGGGCCGCACCCTTTTCATGCGCGGCAGGAGATCGAACGCGTTCTCGTCCGGCATGACCACGTCCGTGATCACGAGGTCCCCCTCCCCTTGCGCGACCCAGCGCCAGAGCGTCGCCGCGTTCGAGGTCGAGCGCACCTCGTAGCCTGCCCGCGAGAGCGCCTGGTTCAGCACGGTGCGGATGGCCGCGTCGTCGTCGGCGACGAGAATATGTCCGTTCGGCATTGTCTACCGTCTCAAGTGTCGGGTTCGGAAACGCGCCCGTCGCGGGCGCTGTACATGGGCAGGAGCACCCGGAACGTCGTTCGTCGCGGGGCGGGGTCGCATTCGGCGATCCCGCCATGGTCGCCGACGATCTTCGCCACCAAGGCAAGTCCGAGGCCACTTCCCTGGGCCTTGGTCGTGACGAAGGGATCGAATAGGTCGGCGAGCAGGTCCGGCGGGACGCCCGGCCCGTTGTCGCGGACCGTCATCTCGATCGGCAGGCTGACGCGCTGGCGCGAACCCGGGATCTGGAGCCGGATGCCCGTCCGGAATGCCGTGGCGAGCACGATCTCGCCCCCTGTCGTATCGCCTCCGATGGCCTCGGCCGCGTTCTTCACGAGGTTGAGGACTACCTGCACGAGCTGGTCGCGGTTGCCCATCACCGGCGGCAGGGAGGGGTCGTAATTCTCCACGAATTGGATGTGCCGGCCGAAGCCCGACTGGGCCAGGTGCTTTACATGGTCGAGCACGTCATGGATGTTGACCGGCCCGCGTTCGACCGGGCGCTCGTCGCCGAAGAGCTCGACCCGTTCGACGAGACGCACGATGCGGTCGGCCTCGTCGCAGATGAGCCGTGTGAGCACCCGGTCGCTCTCGTCTGCCGACTGCTCGAGGAGCTGCGCCGCGCCTCGGATGCCCGAGAGCGGGTTTTTGATCTCGTGCGCAAGCATCGAGCCGAGCGCCGTAATCGAGCGGGCCGCGCTGCGATGGGTGAGCTGTCGGTCCATCTTGTCGGCGATGGTGCGCTCCTGGAGCGTCAGCACGACCGCCTCTCCATCCTCGCCGAGGGGGGTCGCGAAAACGTCCACGATGCGCTCGCTGCCGAGCCGCGGCCCGCCGAGGTCGACCCGGTATTCGCTGACGCTCGCGCCGCGCCGGCGCACCTCCTCGATCAAACCGAGCACGGGCGAGCCGAAGGGCACCATGTCGGCGAGCTTCTGACGCTGCATGACGCGGAGCGACACGTCGAGGAAGCTCTCGGCCGCGATGTTGGCGTGAAGGATGCTGCCGTCGGCGCTGACCGTGAGGACGGGCAGGGGCAGAGCATTGATCACGGCATCGCCGGCCGGGGCCTTCATGCGGCCGCCCTGAGCTCGTGGGCGGCTTCGTAGAGACGCTCCAGGATCGCGAGCGCGACCCTCGGCTCTGTTGTGGTCACGAGAGCGAGGCGCTCGGCCCCGGTTGCGCCGGCTCCTGCCTCTCGCGCCGCGTCGGCGTAGGCAGCAAGGTGCTTACGGGCGTGCCGGATTCCGATCTCCCGTCCGAAGAGCGAGAGGAGACCTTGGTAATGCTCGATTGCCGCTTCCGTCTTCTCGACGGCGCTCGGCTCGCGCACCGCCCTGCCGGCGAGCGCCGATCCGATCTGGCCGACGAGCCAGGGCTTTCCGACGGCCGCCCGGCCGATCATGACGGCGGCGGCCCGGGAGGCCTCGAGGCAGGCGAAGGCGTCGCCGATTGAGGTCACATCGCCGTTGGCGATCACCGGGATAGCGACCGCCTGCGCGACCTCGGCGATGCGCGCCCAATCTGCGCCGCCCTTGTAGAACTGCTGGCGCGTCCGGCCGTGCACCGTGACGGCTTTCACGCCCAGCGCCTCGGCGCGCCGGGCCAATTCCGGCGCGTTGAGGCTCGCTTCGTCCCAACCGAGCCGCATCTTCACGGTAACCGGCACGCCGCACGCCGCGATGGCTGCGCGCATGAGCGCAGTCGCGACATCCAGATCGCGCATCAGCGCGGAGCCCGCATAGCCGCCGGTCACCTTCTTGGCCGGGCAGCCCATGTTGATGTCGATGATCGCCGCGCCGCTCGCTTCGGCAAGCCGCGCTGCCTCGGCCATCCAGTACGGGTCGCAGCCGGCGAGCTGGACGACATGCGGCGAGATTCCCTCGCCCTCGGCCCGCAGGCGCGCCTCGGCCCGCCCGCGCACGTACTCGTCCGATGCAACCATCTCCGACACGACCAAGCCCGCGCCGAAGCGCTGGGCGATGCGCCGGAACGCAAGGTCGGTCACGCCCGAGAGCGGTGCCAGGACCGAGCGGGTACTCACTCCAAGGCCGCCGACGCGAAAAGCTGCGACGCCTAAATTCTGATCAAAGCCCATTCTGCCTACGAAATAGCCAACTCGCGCCTGTGCGGCAAGCGCCGCCGATTTGCGCTCGGCCTATGGTGCACTTATGAGTTCCCTCCGGCGCGTTCTGCGAGAGGCTTCATGTCCGTCGCGGCTATCATCGTCGCTGCCGGTCGCGGGTCGCGGGCCGGCGGCGAAATCCCGAAACAATATAGGCTCCTGGACGGGAAACCTGCCGTAACGCATTCGCTCGAGGCGATGCTTCGGTCAGGGCCGGTCGATTCCGTCCTCCCAGTCATCCACCCGGACGATCGGTCGCGCTTCGCGGGCGCGATAGCAGGCATCTCCGGCTCCCGCGAGCGTCTTCGCGAGCCCGTCACGGGCGGTGAGACGCGTCAGGAATCGGTACATCGCGGACTCGAAGCCCTTGCCCGCAAAGGCGCGGAACTGGTTCTTGTTCACGACGCTGCCCGACCCTTTGTCACGCCCGGTCTGATCGAGCGCGCCGTGGCAGCCGGCCGCGCCGAAGGCGCGGCCGTCCCCGGAATCGTGCCGGCGGACACGATCAAGATCGTGGATGAGGGCTCGCGGGTGCTCAACACGCCCGAGCGGGCGCGCTTGCGAGCGATCCAGACGCCGCAGGCCTTCGCCTTCGGTCCGCTGCTCGAGGCGCACCGGCGCGCCGCAGCCGCCGAATTGCGATCCTTCTCCGACGATGGCGCTCTCGCCGAGTGGGCCGGCCTCGCGGTTGCGGTGTTCGAAGGCGAGGCCTCGAACCTGAAACTGACATATGACGCGGATATGGCGGACGCGGAGCGGCGGCTCGGCGCCGCCTCCAGCGTTCTTGTCAGCCGGATGGGGATAGGGTTCGACGTGCACGCGCTCGCCGAGGGCGACCACGTCTGGCTCGGGGGCGTCGAGATCCCGGCGGAGCGCGGGATCATGGCGCATTCAGACGGCGACGTCGTCCTTCACGCCCTCACCGATTCGATCCTCGGCGCGCTCGCGGAAGGCGACATCGGCGTGCATTTCCCGCCGGGCGATCCGCGCTGGCGGGACGCCTCGTCGGACCGGTTCCTCGCTTTCGCCGCCGAGCGCGTCCGTCATAGAGGGGGCGTCATCGACCATCTCGATGCGACCGTGCTCTGCGAAGCCCCGCGGATCGGGCCGCACCGGGAGATCATCCGCGAGACCATCGCCTGCATCGCCGGCATTCCGACCAGCGCTGTGTCGATCAAGGCCACGACGACGGAGCGCCTTGGCTTCATCGGTCGCGGCGAGGGCATTGCCGCGCAGGCGATCGCCAGCGTGCGCCTCCCCGTCGAGCGCCGCTGATGTTCTCTCCTGCCCTGATCGGGCGCGCCGCAGCTGTGCTCGGGGGCTATCGGGAAAGAGCCTGGCGTATTGCCACGGCCGAATCCTGCACCGGGGGCCTCGTTGCCGGCCTCCTCACCGAAATACCCGGCTCTTCCGACGTCATCGAGCGGGGTTTTGTGACCTATTCGAACGAGGCCAAGGTCGGCCTCCTTGGGGTACCCGGCGAGCTGCTTGCCGAGCACGGCGCCGTAAGTGATCCCGTGGCCCGCGCGATGGCGGAGGGCGCGCTCCTGCGTTCGAACGCCCATGTCGCGGTCTCGATCACCGGCGTCGCGGGTCCAGGCGGCGGTAGCGCGCGCAAGCCGGTCGGGCTCGTCCATTTCGGGATCGCGGCCGAGGGCCGGCCGGCAGGGCATCTCGAGCGCCGCTACGGCGATCTCGGCCGGAGCGCGATTCGGCTCGCCGCCGTCGAGGACGCGCTGGAGCTGCTCGAAAGCGCGCTTCGCTGATCAGCCTAGGTCCCGAGCGCACGCTGCCGCCCGTAAATCTCGTCCGCCCGCTGCTCGAACGCTTGCACGAAGGTGCGGAAGGCCTTGTCGAACATGGCGCCCATCAGGAGCCCGAGCGCGAAGCTCCTGAATTCATAGGTGATGTAGAACTCGACCTCGCAGCCTCGGCCGACCGGGCGAAAGCTCCAGCGGTTCTCGAGATAGCTGAACGGCCCGTCGACATATTCGACGAGGATCCGCACACGCGTGCGGTCGAGCGTGACGCGGCTCGTGAAGGTCTCGTGGATCTTCTTGTAGCCGACCTTCATCTCGGCGACGAGCGTTTCGACACCCTCGCCGCTCGCTGCGCGGCGGCGCACCTTCAACCCTTCGCAGAGCGGCAGGAACTCGGGATATCGCTCGACGTCGGCGACGAGGTCGAACATCTCCTGCGGCGTGTGCGCGATCTGCCGCGTGGTGCGGAACGATGGCATGCGAAGGCATCAGCGCCCGAGCTTGGCGAGGCGCGCCGCCTTGAGCTTCGCGAAATCGTCGCCGGCATGATGCGAGGAGCGGGTCAGCGGCGTCGCCGAGACGAGGAGGAAGCCCTTGGCGTAGGCGGTCGCCTCGTAGCCCTTGAATTCGTCGGGAGGCACGAAACGGACCACCGGGTGGTGCTTCCTCGTCGGCTGCAGGTATTGGCCGATGGTGAGGAAATCGACCTCGGCCGAGCGCAGATCATCCATCAGCTGGAGGACCTCGTTCCGCTCCTCGCCGAGCCCCACCATGATGCCGGACTTCGTGAACATGGCGGAGTCGAGCTCCTTCACACGCTGCAGGAGCCGAACCGAGTGAAAGTAGCGCGCCCCCGGGCGCACGGTGAGGTATTTCGAGGGGACGGTCTCGAGATTGTGGTTGAAGACGTCGGGTTTCGCTTCGACCACCACCTCCAAGGCCCCGTCTTTCCTCAGGAAATCCGGTGTCAGCACTTCGACCGTGGTGCCCGGCGAGCGGGTCCGGATGGCGCGGATGACGGCCGCGAAATGCGCGGCGCCGCCGTCCTCCAGATCGTCGCGATCGACCGAAGTGATCACGACATGCGCAAGCGCGAGCTTCTCGACGGCGATCGCGACATGCTCCGGCTCATGCCGATCGAGTGCGCCCGGAAGGCCGGTCTTGACGTTGCAGAAAGCGCAGGCGCGCGTGCAGGTGTCGCCCATGATCATGAAGGTGGCGTGCTTCTTCTCCCAGCACTCGCCGATATTGGGGCAGCCGGCCTCCTCGCAGACGGTGACGAGCTTGTTCTCGCGCACGATGCGGTTGGTCTCGGCCCAGGCGGCCGAGCCCGGCGCCTTGACGCGAATCCAATCGGGCTTGCGCTGGATCGGCTGGTCCGGCCGGTGCGCCTTCTCCGGGTGGCGCGGGCGGACGTCCCTGGCGAGAAGATCGAGAACGACGGCCATAGACGACCCCTGCGGCGCCTCCGCCGCGACGGAGGTGACTTAAGGCGTCGTTGCTCCGTGCGCAAACAGCCGCGCGACCGTCTGCGCGTTGGGCAACACCGCCGCACCCGACCCTCGCTGCCCGGAGATGACGGGCAAAAACCCCGGCAATGACGGGGAAAAACACCGTTGATGACGGACGACACCCGATGATGTTGGACGCTGTGATCGCCACCTCCGCTGAATCGGTCATCCTTTGATCCTGCGCCGCGGGCGCGCTATCGACGCGACCTCATCCACGCGCCATGCCCTCCCCGCCCCGTCTCACGAAAGCGTTCTTCGACCGCAGCGTCCACGCGGTCGCGCCCGATCTCATCGGCGCCTCGATATTCGTGAACGGCGTCGGCGGGATGATCGTCGAGGTCGAGGCCTATCATCACACCGACCCCGCGGCGCACTCTTACGGTGGGCGCACGCCGCGCAACTCGGTCATGTTCGGCCCGCCGGGCTTCGCCTACGTCTACCGCTCCTACGGCATCCACTGGTGCCTCAACTTCGTCTGCGAGGAGGAAGGCAGCGCCAGCGGCGTGCTCATCCGCGCGCTCGACCCGACGGCCGGGCTCGATCAAATGCGGCAGCGGCGCGGCCTCGACGATGCCCGCGCGCTCTGCTCCGGCCCGGGCAAGCTCGGCCAGGCGCTCGGCGTCACGATCGCGCATAACGGGCTGCCGCTCGACCGCCCGCCATTCGAGCTCCGCCCCAGTCGCGGCGATATACCCGTGGAGATCGCCATCGGGCCGCGGATCGGCATCACCAAGGCCGCGGAGCATCCATGGCGCTACGGGCTGAAGGATTCGCGCTTCCTGAGCCGGCCTTTCAAGTGACGCTCGCGCGAGTCATCCCGGCCGAAGCGAAGCGAAGAGCCGGGATCCACCACGCTTCGCCGCGAACCCGGCCATGGATCCCGGATAGCGGCTTCACGTGGATCACCCGCCCATACGCATCGAGCACGCTCTCGTGCATCATCTCGGAGAGGGTCGGGTGCGGGAAGACCGTATGGATAAGCTCTTCCTCGGTGGTCTCGAGGTTCATGGCGATGACGAAGCCCTGGATGAGCTCGGTCACCTCGGCGCCCACCATGTGGGCGCCGAGGAGCTTGCCGGTCTTGCTGTCGAAGATCGTCTTCACGAGCCCGTCGGGCTCGCCGAGCGCGATCGCCTTGCCGTTGCCGACGAAGGGAAAGCGGCCGACGCGGACCTCTAGGCCCTGCTCCTTCGCCCGGGCCTCGGTGAGGCCGACGGAGGCGATCTGCGGGTGGCAGTAGGTGCAGCCCGGGATCTTGTTCTTGTCGAGCGGCTCGGCGTGCAGGCCCTTGATGGCGTCGACGCAGCGCTCGCCCTCGTGCTCGGCCTTGTGCGCGAGCATCGGCGGGCCGGCGACGTCGCCGATGGCGTAGATGCCGGGCAGGTTGGTGCGCCCCAAGCCGTCGGTGACGATCGTGCCGCGGTCGGTCTTCACGCCGAGCTTTTCGAGCCCGAGATTCTCGATGTTGCCGACGACGCCGACGGCGGAGATCAGCCGCTCGGCCGCGATCGTCTGCGTGCCGCCCTTGCCGTCGTCGACCGTGGCCGTCACGGAGTCCGCGCCCTTCTCCACTTTCGTGACCTTGGCGCCGGTGAAGATCTTCATGCCCTGCTTCTCGAAGCGCTTGCGGGCGAGCGCCGCGATCTCAGCGTCCTCCACGGGGAGGATCTGCGGCAGGAGCTCGACCACCGTCACCTCCGAGCCGAGGGTGCGGAAGAAGGAGGCGAACTCCATCCCGATCGCGCCCGAGCCCATGACGAGGAGCGACTTCGGGATTTCTTTAGGCACCATGGCCTCGAAATAGGTCCAGATCAGCTTTTTGTCGGGCTCGATGCCCGGCAAGACGCGCGGGCGCGCGCCGGTCGCGATGATGATGTGCTTCGCCTGATACGAGCCCGGCCCGAGCGCGCCCTTCGGCGCCGGCGCCGGCGGGCCCTGCACCGATTTCGTCGCGGGCTTCACGGTCACCTTGCCCGGCCCGTCGATCGAGGCCTCCCCCCAGATCACGTCGATCTTGTTCTTCTTCATGAGGAAGCCGACGCCGCTCGAGAGCCGCGCCGACACGTCGCGCGAGCGCTTGACGATCGCGCCGGCGTCGAAGCCGACCTTGCCCTCGATCGTCAGCCCGTAATCCTTCGGGTGCTGCAGATAGTGGAAGATCTCGGAGGAGCGTAAGAGCGCCTTCGTCGGGATGCAGCCCCAGTTGAGGCAGATCCCGCCGAGATGCTCGCGGTCGACCACCGCCGTCTTGAACCCGAGCTGCGCCGCGCGGATCGCCGTGACGTATCCGCCGGGACCTGCGCCGATGACGAGTATGTCGTATTGCTCTGCCATGTCCCTCTCGCTCGTCATCCCGGGCGAGCGAAGCGAGACCCGGGATCTCTGTCGGTGGAAGGCCTCTATCGGCCCGAGATCCCGGCTCTTCGCTGCGCTTCGGCCGGGATGACGACCCTAGACAAGCATCCCCATCGGGTTCTCGATCAGCTCCTTGAAGGCGCCGATGAGCTGGGCGCCGAGTGCGCCGTCGACGGCGCGGTGGTCGCAGGAGAGCGTGACCGACATCACGGTCGCGACGGCGAGTTGGCCGCCCTTGACGACCGGCCGCTGCTCCCCGCCGCCCACCGCGAGGATGGTCGAGTGAGGCGGGTTGATCACCGCGGTGAAGTCCTTGATGCCGAACATGCCGAGGTTCGAGACCGCGGTCGTGCCGCCCTGGTACTCCTCGGGCTTGAGCTTGCGGCTCTTCGCGCGCGCCGCGAAATCCTTCATCTGGTTCGCGATCACCGAGAGCGTCTTCGTCTCGGCGGCGCGGATGATCGGCGTGATGAGGCCGTTCCCGGGGAGGGCCACCGCGACCCCGACGTCGGCGTGCTTGTGGCGGAGCATGGCGCCTTCGGTCCAGGTGACGTTGGCGTCCGGCACGCGCATCAGCGCCATGGCGAGCGCTTTGATCGCCATGTCGTTGACCGACACCTTCCAGGCGGGCTTGCCGTCCTTGTCCTTCGGCGCCGCGGCGTTGACCTGTTCGCGCAGCTTGAGAAGCGCGTCGATCTCGCAATCCATGGTCAGGTAGAATTGCGGGACGGTCTGGCGCGCCTCGGTGAGGCGGCGCGCGATGGTCCTGCGCATGTTGTCGTGCGGGATCTCCTCATAGGAGCCCGGCTCGAACAAGGCCTTGACCTGCGCATCGGAGGGCGCGGTCGGAGCGGGCGGCTTCGCGGGCGCAGTAGCCGTGGCCGGGGCCGCTGCCGCAGCCGGGCCTGCCTTCGCACCACCGCCGGCCATCGCGGCGCGCACGTCGCGCTCGATGACGCGGCCATGCGGGCCCGAGCCCTGGATCATCCCGATCTCAACGCCGGCTTCCTTGGCGATCCGCCGCGCGAGCGGCGAGGCGAAGATGCGCTGCCCTTGCGCGCCGCCGTTCGGCTTCGCCGCGGACTGAGGCGCGGCGGTCGTCGCCGGCTGCTGCTGCGCCGGAGCGGGCTCGCTCGGCGCTGCTGGAGCTGGCGAAGGCTTGGGCGCTTCCGCTTTCGCGGGAGCCCCAGCCGGAGCAGCGCCGCCTGCCGCGCTCACGCTCTTCGGGTCCTCGCCCTCGCCGGCGATCAGCGCGATCAGCTGGTTCACCGGCACGTCGGCCGTGCCCTCCGGCACCACGATCTTCGCGAGCACCCCCTCGTCGATCGCCTCGACCTCCATGGTCGCCTTGTCGGTCTCAATCTCGGCAATCACGTCGCCGGATTTCACCGTGTCGCCTTCCTTCTTGAGCCACTTGGCGAGGTTGCCCTTCTCCATGGTGGGCGAGAGGGCGGGCATCAGGATGTTGATGGGCATGCGTGCTGATCCTGACTAGCGAGATCGGGCGTGCGTTGCCTTCCCCTTGCGGGGAGGGCCGACTCGGGCGAAGGCCGAGCGGGGTGGGGGTCGTCGGCGTAGGCGCGGGCGAGCCGGACGAGCGCTGCATGTGCGGTGGAGCAGAACGAAGACGGGCACGCCCCTGCCCCACGACCCCCACCCCTTCCCCTCCCCGCAAGGGGGAGGGGATTGGCGGGTTTGCTTCGACCGCGCGAGCCATCTCAGACATCAGTTCATCGCTCGCGTCGAGCCTTCGTCCGTCGGGCGCTCGATCTCAGCCTCGATGCCGGCGCGGATCTGCTCGAAAGCCTCGTCCTCGGAGAGGTCGGTCTCCATGGCATAGATGCGAGCGGCGTGCCGGGCGAGGTCGACGAGAAGGATGCCCCAGGTGAAGGGATCATCGAAGGAGCGGCGCAGCGCCACGCTCACGCCACCCTCGACGATCGACGCCCGCAGCACCTCATGCCCGCCCTTCGCGAGAGCGTCGGGGGGAACGGAGAGGGCCTCGAATTTCGGAGCCGCCATAGATCACCGCGATCTCGTCACCGCGATCTCGTCACCGATAGCTCACGGCCTTTACGGCCTGCACCACCTCGCCGACGTTCGGCAGCGCGAGCTTCTCGAGGTTCGCGGCATAGGGCATCGGCACGTCCTTGCCGGTGATGCGCACGACCGGCGCGTCGAGGTAGTCGAACGCCTCCTCCATGATCTTCATGCCGACCTCGGCGGCGACGCCGGATTGCGGCCAGCCCTCCTCGACGACGACGCAGCGCGCCGTCTTCTGCACCGAGGCGACGATTGTCGCGACATCCATCGGGCGGATGGTGCGCAGGTCGATCACCTCGGCGTCGATGCCCTCCTTCTCGAGCTCGGCCGCGGCCTTGATGGCGTAGGTCATGCCGATGGCCCAGGACACGATGGTCACGTCCTTGCCCGGCCGGTGGATTCGGGCCTTGCCGATCGGCAGCGTGAAATCCTCGAGCTTCGGCACCGGGAAGGTCTGGCCGTAAAGAATCTCGTTCTCCAGGAAGATCACCGGGTTCGGGTCGCGGATCGCGCTCTTCAAGAGCCCCTTTGCGTCGGAGGCGGTGTAGGGCATCACCACCTTGAGGCCGGGCACGTTCGAGTACCAGGCGGCGTAATCCTGGGAGTGCTGGGCGCCGACGCGCGCCGCGGCGCCGTTCGGGCCGCGGAACACGATCGGCGCGCCCATCTGGCCGCCGGACATGTAGAGCGTCTTTGCCGCCGAATTGATCAGGTGGTCGATCGCCTGCATGGCGAAGTTGAAGGTCATGAACTCGATGATGGGCTTCAGCCCCGAGAGCGCTGCCCCGACGCCGAGGCCGGCGAAGCCGTGCTCGGTGATCGGCGTGTCGACGACGCGCTTCGGCCCGAATTCCTGGAGCAGCCCCTGCGTGACCTTGTAGGCGCCCTGGTACTCGGCAACCTCCTCGCCCATCACGAACACGTCCTTGTCGCGGCGCATCTCCTCGGCCATGGCGTCGCGCAGGGCCTCACGGACGGTCATGTTGACCATCTCGGTGCCTTCCGGGATCTCGGCCGAGGCGTCATAGCCGTTGCCGGAGCGCATCACCGCCGGCGCGGGCTGGCGCTGGTCGGTGCCCTCGCGCGCCGCCGGCGCGGGCCTGTCGGCGAGACCCTCGGCCTGCATGTCGGGGGTCGGAGCCGGCTGCCCGCCGCCGTTCGGCTGCGGCGCGCGCGCGGCGGGTTTGGCCGAAGCCGCCGAGACGTCCTCCCCCTCCTCGGCGAGGATTGCGATCGGGGTATTGACCGCGACGTTGTCGGTGTCGTCCGGGACCAGGATCTTGGCGAGCACGCCCTCGTCGATCGCCTCGACCTCCATGGTCGCCTTGTCGGTCTCGATCTCGGCGAGCACGTCGCCGGGCTTGACCTTGTCGCCCTCCTTCTTGAGCCATTTCGCGAGCTTGCCCTGCTCCATGGTGGGCGAGAGGGCGGGCATCAGGATGTCGGTGGGCATGGGATGCTCTTTGTCTCGTCATCCCGGCCGGAGCGAAGCGGCGAGCCGGGATCTTGCTGGATAGCCTCTAGCGGCGAAAGGTCCCGGATCGTCGCTGCGCGCCGTCCGGGATGACGGCGATCATGCGCGCGCCTCGAGCAGGATGTCGGTCCACAGCTCCGCCACGTCGGGCTCCGGGTCGTGGGTCGCGAACTCGGCCGCCTCGTTGACGACCTCGCGGACCTTGCCGTCGATCGCCTTGAGCTCGTCCTCGCCGAGCTTCCAGCGGTCGAGGAGCCGCCGCCGGACCTGCTCGATCGGGTCGTGCTCCTCGCGCATGCGCGTGACCTCGTCCTTGGTGCGGTATTTCGCCGGATCGGACATGGAGTGGCCGCGGTAGCGATAGGTCTGCATCTCGAGGATGTAGGGCCCCTTGCCGGAGCGGCAGTAATCGATGGCGCGGCTGCCCGCCTCGCGCACGGCGCGCACATCCATGCCGTCGACCTGCTCGCCCGGGATGTTGAAGGAGACGCCGCGCTTCGAGAAATCCGTCTGGGCCGAGGAGCGGTGCACCGCCGTTCCCATGGCGTAACGGTTGTTCTCGATCACGTAGACGACGGGCAGCTTCCAGAGCTCGGCCATGTTGAAGCTCTCATAGACCTGGCCCTGGTTCGCTGCGCCGTCTCCGAAATAGGTCAGCGAGACGCGCCCGTCCTCGCGGTACCAGTTCGCGAAACCAAGCCCGGTGCCGAGCGAGACCTGCCCGCCGACGATGCCGTGGCCGCCGTAGAACTGCTTCTCCTTCGAGAACATGTGCATCGAGCCGCCCTTGCCCTTGGAGTAGCCTCCGCGGCGGCCTGTGAGCTCGGCCATCACCCCTTTCGGATCCATGCCACAGACCAGCATGTGCCCGTGATCCCGGTATCCGGTGATCACCTGATCGCCGTCCTTCGAGGCCATCTGCATGCCGACGACGACTGCCTCCTGGCCGATGTAGAGGTGGCAGAAGCCGCCGATCAGGCCCATGCCGTACATCTGGCCGGCCTTCTCCTCGAAGCGCCGGATCAGCAGCATCTCGCGATAGGCGTGGAGCTCTTCGTCCTTGGAGAAGTCGGGAATCTCGCCTTTCTTTGCGGCGTCCCTGGCGGTGCCCTTCTGGGCACGTCCCGCGGTCCGGGCGGCTGCGGCCATCGCTTCCTCCGTCTTTTCGCCGTTGTAGCGCAGGGCTGCGGCGAAAGCGAGCGGCGGAAAGCAGCGACGAAAGCTGGCTCCGCGCAGTCTAAGCGGCTCCAAATGCTGAGCAATTGCCGATCAACTGAATCCGAGTTGATCGGCGGGATGGTGCCTTCCTAAGGCCCGGTGATGATCACGAGATCGTTCCGGTGGACGCGGCCCAGCATGGTCCGCCCCTGCTCCTCGAGGAGGTCGCGGTCGATCTGATCGGAGCGCAGGAGCGCGATCCGCCGTTCCCATTGATGGCGCTCGACCTTCGCGGCCTCGAGCTCCTGATTGAGCTGATAGGCCTTGATCTTGAGTTCGCGCCGCACCTCGGCGCCGCGCCGGCCGTGATTGGCGTGATGCAGGAAGTAGGCGACCACCGCGCCCGAGGCGCAGTAGAGGGCGAGCGGCATCAGGAATCGGCGCAGGCGTCGCTTCACGACCATCGCCCGACGCTGCCACGGCGTGGTTAAGGAGGCGTTAGGCTTTGCGCGTCCTGAGCAGGTTCGAGAAGGCGGCGAGGCCGAGGCCGCCGACGATCAACGCCACCCCCAGCGCCTGCAGCATCGGCGGCCATTCGCCGACGACCGGAATGGCGAGGAGCGTGCCGACGACAGGCACGAGCGGCGGGAAGCGCTGCGCCTCGGCCGCGCCGAGCGCCTTCACCCCGTAACCCCATAGCCACAACCCGAGGATCACGTTGAGGAGGCCCTGGTTGAGGCCGTGCAGCAGCGCGATCCAGGGGTCGACCGCGAAGATCCTCGGCTGAAGCGCGAGGGCATAGATCGGGATGTAGGCGAGCGACAGCACGGAGACGATCGCAGTCGAGGTCATCGCGCCGACGTTCCACTTCTGCAGGAGCAGAGGATAGAGGCCCCAGAGGAGCCCCGTCGCGAGGAAAAACAGGTCGCCGACGATCACGGAGCGCCCACCCGTCCGCGATCCTGCGATCCCGATCGCCGCAAGCCCGACGAGCACGATGCCAATGCCGATCAGCGCCAAGCGCGACGGGCGCACGCCGAACATGAAGAAGCTGCCGACAAGCCCGATCACGGTGACCGTGCCCGGCCCGATGGCAGCGCCATGCGAGGCTGGCGCGAGCGAGAGGCCGGTGTTCATCAAGAGCGCCATCGGCACGCCGCTCATGATTGCGAGCAGGATGCCGCGCCTCCAGCCGACGCCGGCGCAATCGACGGCGCCGCGCCGGAGGAAGAAGGGCAGAAGGAGGGTGCCTGCGATGCCGTAGCGCAGCGCCACGAGGTCGTCGGGCGTGAGCCCGTTGAGGAGCGCGTGCCGGCTGACCGCGAAATTGGCGCCGTAGATCGCGACGGCGCCGAGCATGGCGACAACGCCGAGGCGGCGGGTCATCGGCCTACTCTTCTCCCCGCGGGCGGGGAGAAGAGATCACCGCAGCGCCTTCAGCGCCGCGCGGCCGGCATAAAGCGCCTGCTCGCCGAGCTCCTGCTCGATCCGGATGAGCTGGTTGTACTTGGCGGTGCGGTCCGAGCGGGCAAGCGAGCCGGTCTTGATCTGCCCGCAACTCGTCGCGACCGCGAGGTCGGCGATGGTCGCGTCCTCGGTCTCGCCCGAACGGTGCGACATCACGGCGGTGTAGCCGGCGCGATGGGCCATCTCGACGGCGGCGAGCGTCTCGGTCAGCGTGCCGATCTGGTTGACCTTCACCAGGATGGAGTTCGCGACGCCCTTCGCGATGCCCTCGCCGAGGCGCTCGACATTGGTCACGAAGAGATCGTCGCCGACGAGCTGGCATTTCGCCCCGACAAGCTCGGTCAGCGCCGACCAGCCCTCCCAATCGTCCTCCGCCATGCCGTCCTCGATGGAGACGATCGGGTATTCGGCAACGAGCTTGGCCAGATAGGCCGCCTGTTGCCGGGGGTCGCGAGTTCTGCCTTCTCCTTCATAGGCATAGGCGCCATCCTTGAAGAATTCGGTCGAAGCGCAATCGAGCGCGATCATCACGTCCTCGCCGGGCCGGTAACCGGCGGCCTCGATGGATTTCATGACGAAATCGAGCGCCGCCTCGGCCGAGGCGAGATCGGGGGCGAAGCCGCCCTCGTCGCCGACATTGGTATTGTGGCCGGCGTCCTTCAGCGCCTTCTTCAGGGTGTGGAAGACCTCCGAGCCCATGCGCACGCCCTCGGCGAAGCTCGGGGCGCCGACCGGCATGATCATGAACTCCTGGAAGTCGATCGGATTGTCGGCGTGGGCGCCGCCATTGACGATGTTCATCATCGGCACCGGCAGCACGCGGGCCGAGACGCCGCCGACATAACGGTAGACCGGGAGCGAAGCGGCTTCCGCCGCCGCCTTCGCCACGCCAAGCGAGACGCCGAGGATTGCGTTGGCGCCGAGCCGCGCCTTGTTCGGCGTGCCGTCGAGCGCGATCATCGCCTCGTCGATCCCGGCCTGGTCCTCGGCTTCCATGCCGCCGACGTGCTCGAGGATCTCGCCGTTGACCGCCTGGACCGCCTTGGTGACGCCCTTGCCGAGGTACTTCGTCTTGTCGCCGTCGCGCAGCTCGACCGCCTCATGGGCACCGGTCGAGGCGCCGGAGGGCACGGCGGCGCGGCCCATCGACCCGTCCTCGAGCACCACGTCGACCTCGACCGTCGGATTGCCGCGGCTGTCGAGGATCTGGCGGGCGACGATGTCGACGATCGCGGTCATGCGGTCAGGACTCCGGGAGTGCGGCCAAGGCGGGAACGGCGCGGCTTATCGGCCGAAACGTTTCGCGCGGCAAGGCAAGCGCTTATGTGACCTCAAGCGTCATCCCGGACGCGCCGCAGCGCGCAGCGGTGCGGCGCAGACCTCGCGCGGCGCGTTGGGTCCCGGCTCTTCGCTGCGCTTCGGCCGGGACGACCCGCCTGGACAGGTTCATGAACGACACGCCTCATCTTGGTCATCCCAGCACGATACCCGCCTCCCCCGAGGAGGCGCGGCTCGACCGGGTGCCGAACCCGCATCCTGACACCGACTACGTCGCCCGGTTCACGGCGCCGGAGTTCACCTCGCTCTGTCCGGTGACCGGCCAGCCCGACTTCGCGCTCCTGGTGATCGACTACGTGCCGGACCGCTGGCTCGTCGAATCGAAGTCGCTGAAGCTCTACCTCAACAGCTTCCGCAACCACGGCACCTTCCACGAGGACTGCACGGTGGCGATCGGAAAGCGCCTCCTCGAGCTCCTCGAGCCGCGCTTCTTCCGCATCGGCGGCTATTGGTACCCGCGCGGCGGCATCCCGATCGACGTGTTCTGGCAGGCGGGCGAAGCGCCGAAAAACCTCTGGCTTCCGGATCCGGGCGTCGCGCCCTATCGCGGTCGCGGCTGAGGACCCCAGACCAGCACCCAGGCCGACACGAGCCCGAGCGCCAGCGCTGCGACCGCGGCGGCGATGAGGCTCGCGGTCCAGCCGAGCGCGCCTATCCCCAAGCCGAACAGCGCCACTCCGAGCGCCTGACCGATGAAAAAGGAGAAGGCGTGGAAGGCGATCGCCGAGGCTCGCGCGTCCGGCACGACTTCGGTCACCTGGGTCTGGTAGGAGTTGTGGATCATGTAGAAGGCGAGGCCGAGCGCGACCATCAGAACGGCATCGACGATCCAGCCGAAGCCGAGGGAGAGCCCGACGAAGGCGAGCCCCGCCGTGACGCCGCCGCTCACGAACATCCACCCCAGGCCCAGCGCCCGCAGGAGCCAGCTCACGAGCGCGGAGTAGGCGAGGCCCCCGATCGCGAAGGCGGCGAGCACCAGCCCCGCCTCGAAGGGGCCGCCCTCGCCGCGCGCCTCGAGGTTCGGCGCGACATAGGGCAGGAGCGCGAAGAAGGTCATGCCGTCGACGAAGACGAAGGCGTAGAGGAAGCGCGCGCGCCGGTTCGTGAGGACGCGGCGGTAGCGGGCGAGCGCCTCAGCGATGCTGAGGCGCTCAGGGGGACGCTGGCCTTTCTTCTCGAAGCCGAAGAGCGCGCCCAAGGCGGCGCCTGCGGTCAGCGCCGCGGCAAGCCCGAACACGCCGCGCCAGCCGATGAGGGATGCAAGCAGGCCCGAAATCGAGGAGCCGGCGAGCTGGCCTAGGATCACCGCCGCGAGGAAGCGGCTGATCGCGACCTGCCGGCTTGCCATCGCGACGCGGTCGCCGATCATGCCGAGCGACATCGGAATGACCCCGCCGGCGGCGGCGCCGGCGAGCACGCGCAGCCCGAAGAGGATCTCGATCGTCGGCGCAAGCGCGCAGAGCGCCATGGCGACCGTGAGGGTAGCGAGGCAAACAGGGAAAATGCGCTCCTTCCCGAGCGCGTCGGCGATCGGGCCGAGGATCGGTTGGATGAAGGCATAAGGGAGCGCGAAGGCGGTCGCGAGGAGCGCCACGGTGCGCGGATCGCTCGCGAGGTCGCGCGCGATCACCCCGATCAGCGGCTCGACCGAACGACCGGCGGCGGTCGAGGCGAAGCCGCTGACCGCGAGGATCAGGATCATGCGTTGGACGGGGCGATCGAAGGACATGCAGGCTCGCGGCCGGGCGAAGCTAAACGCCTGGAGGCCGGCTGGGGAGCCGTAAGCCCTGCGCCCGGCGCAGGGGCTCTCTCGCGGAAGGATTACTCCGGCGCGCTCAAGCGGCGTTCGGCGCGTTCGATCACCCGCTCCTGCGGCAGGATCGGCCCGCCATGAACCTCGGCGACCCGCCTCAGCATCGCGAACAGGTCTTCGCGTTCCGTGCGCGTGAGCATGCTTCGGAACAGCGGTACGAGCGCGTCGACCGCCTCCTCCGTCGAGAGCACCTGCTCGGCGGCGAATTTGGCATAGGCGAGCCTGCCGCTCAGTTCCGAACCGAACCCCAGGACGTCGCGCATCTCGCCCTCGATGGCCGAGAGCTGCTCGGGCGTCGGAACGCCGCGCTGGCTAGCTACCAGGAGCATGAGCAGCACCGCCCCGTCGCGCGCATCGCAAATCGAGCGCAGCGGCGCCATGCGCTGATTCTCGAGCGCGCCCGCGCGCCGCTCGAGATCGCGCTTGCGATCGCGCGATTGCTGGAGGCGGGCGTCGATGTAGTTCAGGCCTCCGCCCCACATCAGCCAGTAGAACAGGCCGGTGAGAACGGCGCCGAGAATCGCTCCGGCAATGGGCATGGCTGGGCACTCCGCGAATGCTCAGCATGCCGAGAAAGGCTTGATCGATGCTGAAGGAAATCAGCGAGCGGTGCGCCGCTTCGCGATCCGGTCGAGCTCCTGAAGCTCGCCCAAGAGAGGCTCGAGCTCGCGCAGCGGCACCATGTTCGGGCCGTCCGACGGGGCGTTGTCGGGGTCCTGATGCGTCTCGATGAACACGCCCGCGACGCCGACCGCGACGGCGGCGCGCGCCAGCACCGGCACGAACTGGCGCTGCCCGCCGGACGAGGTGCCTTTGCCGCCCGGCTGCTGGACCGAGTGCGTGGCGTCGAAGATCACCGGCGCACCAGTCGTCTCGGCCATGATCGGCAGCGCGCGCATGTCGGAAATTAGCGTGTTGTAACCGAAGGAAGCGCCTCGTTCCGTCACCATCACATGAGGATTGCCGGCGCTCCTGATCTTCTCGGCGACATTGGCCATGTCCCAGGGTGCGAGGAACTGGCCCTTCTTGACGTTCACCACGCGGCCGGTCTTCGCCGCGGCGACGAGAAGATCGGTCTGGCGGCACAGGAAGGCGGGAATCTGCAGGATGTCGACCACCTCCGCCACGGGAGCGCATTGCTCGATCTCGTGGACATCGGTCGTCACGGGCATGCCGAAGCGCTCCTTCACCTCCGCGAGGATCGGCAGCGCCTGCTCAAGACCGACTCCTCTGGCGCTCGCCGAGGAAGTGCGGTTCGCCTTGTCGAAAGAGGATTTGTAGACGAGGCCGAGGCCGAGCCGGCCCGCGATCTCGCGGAGCGCATCGGCCATTTCCAAGGCATGGTCTCGGCTTTCCATGGCGCAGGGGCCCGCGATGAGCGCGAGCGGGAGGTCATTGCCGAAGCGGACGGTGCCAATCCGGACCGTAGCCCCGGCGGTCGGGTGATGCTGGCTGGACATGGCTTGGCGTATCGCGTTCTCGGGCTTGCGCAAAATGCCCGTAGATTAGATCGCGCCTAAAGCTTGAGCTTAATCGAACAGGAGCGTGTCGGCAGCAGCGGCGCTGAACAAATACCGAATCGCAAGGCGGCAGGGGGCGCCCGGCCTGATCCAACCCGGTCGAATCGGCCGGCAGCGTTGCCGAAGCGGCCGCGTCGCTCAGAAATGACGGCCGTTGGCAGCGTTACGGAGAACGTGCGCCGAGCCCGAGCGCATTCCATGCGGCGACCACTCGAGGTTTGGCTCGCCGATCCCCCCGTACTATGCAGCGCGGCAGGCGCGCTTCGATTCCCTGAGAACAGGGAATTTATCAGGGATGTCGCCAATCCATTTTTCGGCGACGTTCAACAGCCCGCTGGCTACCAGCAGGGCCGGCCGGCGTATTCACGATGTCAAAGAGCCCCGCTGAACGAG
The DNA here is from genome assembly GCA_029266525.1 of Microvirga sp. GTDB lineage: Bacteria > Pseudomonadota > Alphaproteobacteria > Rhizobiales > Beijerinckiaceae > JAJKJG01. Next base: position 1,464 of record JAQSWQ010000085.1, on the reverse strand, counting down.
ACAGCGGCCGAGGCACATGCCCCAGAATTCGATCACCCGAAAACGCTCCTCTCCGGTTATCGCTTACGTTTCACTGAAGTGCGAACAGTACCCATTAACGCCCTGAGCTGCCGGAGCCTGCTCCCTTTGCAGCACCTATCTTAAGTCGCTGAATCTGATCAGACGGCCTCATCCCAACGGCGGGTGAAACCGGTTGACTCGATAGCCCGTAGCAAAGCCGTGCGCGCGGCTGCTGACCATACCGAAACCCGCTCGCGGTGTAGGTGGCGGAAGCGGAGGCTGCTGACCGATCCACGCGAGATACTGAACCATTGCGTCCAGCTGATCGGTGGTCCGGCGCTGCGGATCGGTAGCCTCCGCAAGAAACGGGTCCCGAATGTCAGCACGGTTCGGCAATGAAATATGCCCGCCGGTGATCGCATTGAGATGCGCACGCAGACGCGCCGCCTTGCTGCGGCGGTCCGTCGGAATCGCTACAATATTCCACCCACGTAGCCGACGCTCGCTGGTAAGAGCCGCGCCCAAGGCAGCTCGCTCAATCAGCACGGCATGCGGCCTGTATTCACAACAGAATTTGCGCAACTGCGCCAATAGATCGTCGTAGGAAGCCTGCATTCGCCACTGATCCCAGAGTAGGTGTCGTTCACCGGCAGGACTCCATACCTGGATGACCGAGAAGCTATTCCTCGAACCAGCAACTAACCCAGTATCGACGCTCAGCACCACAGCCCCATCTGGTCGGCCGCCAGCTCCGTGGCTTTCAAAATGGTCTGGCCGTATCTCGAGCGCAAGCTCGCTCGAGGGGTCTTGCTGATACAAGGTCTGGAAATCCGGAAAACCCTCGTCTTGGCGAAGCTGTTCGATGTGGGAAGGATCAAACGCCTTTGGTCGAAGCACCTCGCCAGCTTTACGAACCCATCCGGAATCATCACGGCGGTCCTCAACAGCAACCAGTGGAAGCGCGAGGCGGTCAAAGGTGCCACCTTGCATGAGGTGTCCAGTGAGGTCATTTTCGTGCACACGATGCATGACAACTATGATCTTGGCGCGCACAGGATTGTTCAGCCGCGAAAGACACTTTATGTCGAACGTGCTGTTCACCTCAGACAACCAATCCTCGTCGTTCGCGTCTCGCAGCTCGACGGGGTCGTCGACAATCAGGAGGTCGGCATCTCGTCCGGTCATCGCCCCGCGGATGGTCGTCGCGAATAACCCGCCGCCACCCTCCAGCTCGAAATCCATGGCGCCTCCGCGACCGTGCAGAAGCTTCGTCCGTGGAAACAGATCTGAGTACCAGCGACTCCTGATGATCTGGCGCACGCCGGCTGCAATCTCCCTCGCGAGACCTTCGTTGCAAGTGACGATCATAACGCGGAGACTCGGGTTTCGGCCGAGCATCCATGCGGTAAAGATGCGCGAACAAAGCATGGTCTTCAGGTGCCGCGGCGGCAGATTTACAATGAG
>JAQSWQ010000084.1 GCA_029266525.1 Microvirga sp. | reverse complement strand
CATTCTGGGTGCATAGACCCGAACAGGACTCGAACTTTAAAATGCAGCATTCTCAACGGAATAGGCACTCCCGCCTCTTCCGAGGCCAGCGAAGCGTCTTTTTCGAAAGGTAGTTTTTAATGGTGGGCCCGGCAGGACTCGAACCTGCAACCAGACCGTTATGAGCGGCCGGCTCTAACCATTGAGCTACGGGCCCGGCGGCCCCCGGGAGCGGGGTCGCGGGCGACCTGAATAGCGGATGAGCCCGGGTCGCCGCAACGCGGCAGCGCGTCCGCCGCCGCTTCACGAAGCCTCCCGCCTTCGCGTCGATCAATCGGTATTGACCGGCTTAATACTGCGGAAAGCGTGGCGGCGCGCCAGTTGCTGCCGCGGGCCATTGCCGACGCGCTTGCCTAAAATTCACCTCGTCGCCTTCAGCGCCGGGCTGTGAATGGCGGTCATCTTCGCGACCTCAGAGTTGCGTTGCGAGCACCCCGATGTCGGCCCCAAGCCTCTTCCTCGATGCTGCCCGGCGCCTTCCGGCGCATCGCGGCGGCAACGCCGCCGTGGCGTTCGGGCTCGCCCTGATCCCGGTCGCGGCGGCGGCGGGCGCGGCGGTCGACTACATGCGCGCCGCCGACACGCGCGCGAAGCTGCAGGCGATCGTCGATGCCGCCGTGCTCAACGGCTTGCGCGCTCCGGCGAGCCAGCGCGTCGGCAGCGCCGAGGCCCATACGCGCAGCGCGGTGAAGGGCGCGGGGCTCGCGCTCGACCAGCTCTCCTTCGCGCCGACCGCGAACCAGGGGCTGCGCGGGCGCGTGAAGGTGCGGCTGGCCTCGCTCTTCGGCAACCTGCTCAGCACCGAGGGGATCGACATCGCCGCCGGAGCGGAAGGGTTCCTCAAGACGTCGGCCGGCTCGCCCGGGACCGTCTGCCTGATGCTGATGGACCCGAGCGCGGCCGAGACGCTGCGCGTCAACGGCGGCGCGACCGTGAAGGCGCCGAATTGCGAGGTGCACGCCCAGACGACCGCCAATATCGGCGCCCTCTTCAACGGCAATTCGAGCTTCGACGTGAAGCGGATCTGCCTCAAAGGACCAGGCTATGTCGCGAACGGCAAGCCGAAGCTCGGTCCGGTCGACACCTCATGCCGGACCGCGGGCGACCCATTCGCCGGGCAGCTGCCCTCCCCTTCCAGCTTGGCCTGCACCCACACCAACCGGAGCTTCGACGCGCCGAAGGGCAAGAAGACGGAGCTCGAGCCGGGGGTCTATTGCGGCAGCACGATTTTCAACCGCAACCAGGACATCGTGCTGAAGCCCGGCCTTTACGTGATCAAGGATGGAGCCTTCGCGGTGAACGGCGGCTCGTCGCTGACCGGCGCCGGCGTGACGATCTTCCTCGCCAATGCCGGCGCGAGCCTGCAGCTCAACGGCAACTCCGTAGTGCGGCTCGCCGCGCCCGCAGGCGGTTCTTATAAGGGCGTGCTGATGTTCGAGCCCGCCGGCCTTTCGCGCTCGAACCTTTCCTTCAACGGCGGCTCCGGCCACGAGCTGAGAGGCCTCGTCTACCTGCCGAGCCGCAACCTGACCTTCAACGGCGCCTCGACGGTCAGCGCCGACCAGCTCACCATGGTGCTGAACTCGCTCACCGTGAACGGCGGCGGCGGCACCGAGTGGAGGCTCGAGCCCGGCCCGAAGCCGATTCCCGCGCCTGCCTCGACCAGCGCCACGGCGGAGATCATCCTGCGGTATTGATCATCGCGCCCGGCCGCGCAGGCGATAGACCGCGATTGCCTCCTCGAAGCCGTTGACGTCGTGCGCGCCGAGGGGTTCGGGGTCGCCCCAGAGGAACTCGGTGAAGCTCTTCGACATGAGGAGGGGCTCGCCGAGGATCTTGTTCAGCTGGGCGATGCGGCTTGCAAGGTTCACGTCGCGGCCGATCACCGTGAAGTCGAGGCGTTCGCCCGAGCCGACATTGCCGTAGGCCGCCTCGCCGTGATGGAGCGCGATGCCGACGTCGATCGGCACCGGGAAGCGGCTCTCGAGATTGGCCTCGCGCACGCGCTGGAGCGCATCGACGGCGGCCGAGAGCGCCGATTGAGCGGCCCCGCCGAGATCGTCGCCGGTCTCGCGGAAGATCGCGAGAAGCCCGTCGCCCATGTATTTCAGGACCTCGCCGCCCTCGGACTCGATCGGCGGCACCAGGCAGTCGAAATAGGTGTTGAGGAGCTCGACCGAGGCCTCCGGCGTGAGATCCGAGGTGATGCGCGTGTAGTTGCGCATGTCGGCGACGAGGATGGCCGAGCGGATATGGGTGACCTCGCCGCGCCGCACCTTGCCCGACAGGATCGCCTGGCGCGGCTCGTCGCCGACATAGATGCGAAGCAGCTGGTCGAGGTTGCGGTAGCCGGCCAGAATCTCGATCACGACCGAAGCCGCCGGCAGCACGAAGCCGACGGTCGCAAGATCGATCGCGCTGAATCCTGCCATGCTCTTGGTCGCGAGCGCGATGCCGTTCTCGTCGCCATTGGCGAAGAAGATCGGCAGGCAGAGATAGCCGACATAGCCTGCGGCCTTGAGCTCGGGCACCACCCCGAAGCGGTCGTCCGGCGTGTCGCGCAAGTCGAGCAGCAGCGGCTTGCGGGTCTGGTGCACGTGGTAGAAGGGGCTGCGCTCGTAGACGCCCCGCTCCTGGCTGTCGTGGCGGAACTTGTCGCTGCGGCCGCCCTCGCCCTTCACCCAGAAGCGGGCGATGCCGACATGCTCCGAATGCAGGGTCTCGAGCGCGAGCGAGCCGCGGTCGACCGGCACGCCGGCCTCGTTCAGCCCCTCGCACAGCCCTTCCAGGAAGAGGCTGGTGTCGCGCCGGTTCTTGGCGTCGTCGAGGAGCCAGTGGCGCAGCTTCAGCGCGGCATCGAAGCGCGCCGGATCGACCGAGAGGATGCGGCGCTGCTCCTCGAGGTCGGTCGGGATGAGGGCATCGTCGTCCGCCGCGGCGGGCAGGAGGGCGGCGGAATCGGCCATACCGCCAAGGTGGGACGGCAAGGCGCGCCGCGCAACCCGGCGCCTACGACAGCGCGCGTCGGATGGTATTGCCGACGGCCATCATGAGGAGGGCGCAAAGAGGCCCCGCTGTCACCAGCGCGACCACGACGAGCGTCGGGGCGACCCGGCCGACCGCCACCGCGCACAGCACCGCGCCGAGCGTCGCGAACGGCACGTCCCACAGCAGCAGCCGGACGCCCCGATCGGTATAGAGCGCGATCAGCCACGCAACCGCGTTGCCGACCGACATGCACAGGGCGATGGTGAGGATGTCCAAGGGCCGGGCGCCTCGCGGGTGCCGAGCCTAGCAGACGAGCCGGCGCGGCCCAATCTCGCCGCGGCCGCCCCATCCGCGTCCCGGCGGGCCTTTGACCGCGCCGCGGCCCCGCACTACAGCCGGCCATGGCGACGATCGAGAGCTTCTTTGCGACCCGCATCTACCGCGCCGAGCTCGGCGAGGACGGGCTCGTCGGCGAGCTCGACGCGGCCTGCCGCTCGATCGCCGCCGACGACGAGGCCGGCCGGCGCTGGTCGAGGAAGCACGGCTATCCCGGCTACACCTCCTATGCCTCGCTCGACGACCTGCCCTGGCGCATGCCGGCCTTCGCGGCGCTGGTGCGCCATCTCGACCGCCATGCCGCCGCCTTCGCCAAGGCGCTCGAATACGATCTTCGCGCGAGGAAGCTCCGCTGCGACTCGATCTGGATCAACCTGTTGCCGCCGGGCGGCGCGCATTCCTCGCACCTCCACCCGCATTCGGCGGTCAGTGGCACCTTCTATGTCGCACTGCCGGCGGGCGCGAGCGCGATCCGCTTCGAGGACCCGCGCCTCGGCCTGATGATGGCGGCGCCGGCCCGCAAGCCCAAGGCCCGGCCGGAGAACCGGCAATTCGTCTCGATCGCGCCGAGGCCCGGCACGATCCTTCTGTGGGAAAGCTTCCTCCGCCACGAGGTGCCGCTGAACGAGGCCGAGGGCGAGCGCATCAGCGTGAGCTTCAACTACGGCCTTTCGTGAGCCTTGCGCGCGCCGGGCTTGCTCAGCCGAAGATGCGGTCGCCCTGCTGGTCGATGATCTGCTTGCCCTTGGCGATCGCGAAGGAGGCGGCCTCGTCGGCGGTCGGATGGGTCTCGGCCCGGATGAACTGGTGCTCCTTGACGCCTTCGGCCGCGTCCTTCTCGATCACGCCCGCCGTCTGGAAGCCGCTCGCGGCGGCATAAGGCGCCGGGCGGATGCGGTAGCCCTTGTACTCGACCGCCTCGCGCCGGGCGGGCTCCGCCGCCCCTCCCCCGCCGCCGGCGAGCCGGTTCCAGAGCCCCTGCCAAAACGACGCCATCGCCGCCTCCCGCCGCCGACCGGGCCTAAGGTTAGCGCAGCCGCCGCGCGGTTGCGAGGACGGGCCGCTCATGCGGCCGGCCAGCCGGCGGTCACGTAACCAGGATCGGCCGGCGCCCCTGCGCTGAAGCGCGCGACAAGCTCCTCGATGATCCGCGCGCTCTCGCGCTCCTGCTCCTCGGGCGAGAGTTCGGGAGGCGGGGGCGGCGGGCCCTCGGGAAAGACCTTGGCGAGCCGGCCCAGCAGCTGGACGAGGCTGGCCCGGCGCTCGAGGAGCGCGACGTCGCCCGTCAGCCCCTCCGCAGCCGTCACCGCGCCAAGACGCTCGACGAGCCGGATGAATTTGCTGCGGGTCAGATGCGGATCGCGGAGGCCCGCCGCGATCTCCATCACGGCCTCGCTTGGCGGGCTTGCATCCTCCGCCGGCGCGTCCGCGCGCCGTCGCAGCCAGCCCCGCTGTGGACCCAGCTCTCGTGGCAGTCGAGCAGCACGGCGAGGTCGCCGACTTGGGCGCCGCTCTCGTAGACGCGCCGCGCCGGCCCCTCCTTCTCGGGCGGGAGCTTCGGCACCGCGCGCGGCGCCTGCGGGTGGCGCCGCCAGCCGTATCGCTTGATCCAGTTGCGCAGGGTCTGCACCGAGGTGCCGATCTCGACCGCGATGTCCTCCAAGGTGCGCGCCGTGGTCTCGACGAGCACCCGCGCCCGCTCGATCGTGGCGTCATCGAAATAGGTCGGCATCGCGTCCTCGCTCAAACGAGAAAAGCCGCCCGGGGGCGGCTTCATGGCGGTGTGGGTGGTGCGGAGCGGCGCCGATCCGCGCGCGCGCATTGCGCAAACCTGCCGGTGCTCTACCGAAACAGCGTTACGCTGTCAAGGAATATTTTTCTAGGCGACATGCCCCTCCCCTTACGGGGAGGGCCGACTATTCCGTCATCGCGCGGATGACCCGGCTGGCGCGGGCGAGCGCGTCGTCGTTGAGCTTCGAGAGCTGGCCGAGGACGCGCTGGAGCAGGCGCCCGCGCTCGCCCGCCGCCGGGTCGTCGGTGCCGCCGCCGAACAGCGCCGCCGCGGGTACCGCGAGGGCGGCCGCGATTTTCTCGATCGTGTCGAAGGACGGGGCCGCCTCGCCACGCTCGATCTTGCCGATCGTCGCCAGCGACACGCCCAGCCGTTCGGCCAGCTCGTGCTGCTTGAGCCCATGCGCCTTGCGATAGTGCCGCAGGTTCGACCCGAAAATCTCGCGCAAGGTCACAGACACACTCCCCCGCGAACGCTGCGGGGTCGGCGTCCGAAATCAAACGGATCGAGAATACCTGAAATCCAAAATACGTAATGACATTACTTCTTCGGCGCATTATCTCTCCGTCAAGCCGATGGGGTGACGGAGGTCGCTTGTGACTTGGCTCGTCAAGATCGCGTACGCGGTGGCTTGGTACCAGGTGGCCTGTTTCGCGGCCGCTTGCGCGCTCGCCTGCGCACTCAGCCTCAGCGAGTCGCGCCGCGCCCGCCGCCGCCCATGACCCGCCGCCTGCGCCTGCCACCGCTCGCGCTCCTCCTGCTGCTCCTCCTGCAAGGCGACGCGGCCGCCGCGGGCCCCGCCCTCGCCGGCGACGCGCTGACCAAGCGCCTCGCCGCGGCCCTGTTCTACGCGAGCCTCGCGCTCGCGGCGCGGTGAGCGGTGCGCCCGCCGCGCCCGCCGCCCGCCACCCGCCGCGCCTCGGCCGAGCGGATCCTGGCCGAGTTCGTCCCGGACGCGGCCGGAACCGCGCGCCTGTCCCTGCTCGGGCTCGTCACCACGGTGCTCGCCTTCCAATCCGACCCCGAGCCCCTCACGCTCGCCCGCCTCCGTGCCATCACCGGCCTCGCCGAACGCCGCCTCCGCCGCGACCTCGAAACCCTCCGCAAGGCCGGCCTCGTCGCGCCCGCTCCGAACGGCCGCCCGGGCGACCCCTCCCGCCCCATCGCCCTCGCCCGCACGCCGCAAACCCGGAGACTCCTCGCGGCGCCGCTCCAGGCGGCAACGGCGAGCGCCGAAAAGCGACGACGCTCGCGGGCGTAGAGCGACCATCCCCTCGCTCGTCATGGCCGGGCTCGACCCGGCCATCCAGAGCCGCCGCCGCCGACTGGATCGCCGGGTCACGCCCGGCGATGACAAGGCCGGGGCGTTGCGACTCGCGTTCAGCGCAGGCCTCCGCCATTGCCCATGGCGGCGATTCTCGCCGGGACGGTCCGCGGTCTGTCAAGGCTGCAACCGGCGGAGCCGGCGCGCGCTTCGCGCGCGGCCTTGACAGACCGCGGCCGCCCGGCACTGTCGCTGCCGTCGGCAATGGCGGGGTGTGGTGGGTCCGCAGAAGGCCAGGACAGGCCATGAAGCTGCATTACTACCCGGGGACGGACAGCCTCTACATCGAACTGAAGGACGGCCCCGGCGTCGAGACGGGGGACATCGTCGAGGGCCTCGTCGTCGACTTCGACGACAAGCGGCAAAGTCGGCTTCGATATCGCCCATGCCTCAGGCAAGCTCGACCTGTCGAAGATCGAGACGCTCGCGCTCCCGCGGCGAGCGCGGAATGATCCGAGCAAACTGATGCCACGACCTCGTAAAGACAGGCTTTTTGGACCCGAGTTGCCACGAATTCCAGCTCGAGCGTTTCCGAACACCCTCGCGGCAATAGCATTAAGGCGTTGGGATTACATCTGGTGCGGCGAGTATGTCACGCCGCCTTGTCCCCCTCGGAAGCTGCTACAAGCGCTTCTGGAAAGCGCATACCTTGCCGCGAGTTCTCCAGAAGAAGATCGATTTCCTGCGTTTAATATCGTCGCAACTCCCCTAGATGAAACTAGCGACAAGCTACAAATCGGCCATCGATGGCCATTCAATGATCGGCGACCTCTGACAGTAGCAGAATTGCGGCGGCTTGCTCCCGCAGTCGACGTAAAAAAATCTGCCGTCTGGGTACAATGGTCCGAAGCCAGCTTACAAATTGCAGGGCTGGTTGATCTAGGTACTTCCTGGCATCGAGCGCGGGTGGGGCTGGAATATAACTATCAGAGTCCCGCGTGTCTGCTAATCCAAGTCGAGCGGCCGGGCCGGATTCGCATTTACCAAGGCACCTTTCATGTCGCGACGTTAAGCGACGGAACAATCGAAGGCTACGACGGGATCAGCCTTCATTTGTCGTTACACGGTCCTGCAAATCGTGGCCTTCGGGCTATGGAGGATGACCTAATCCGCCCTTCAATCGAGGATGAAAGGGAATTCTACGGCTTTGAATTTCTCGCGTTGTGGAACACATATGCCGCCATCGTAAACTCAATATCCCTGGAGAAGCACGGAGGTGCAGTGATACTGGTACCACCGAACGCTCACCTATCCGATGAATTCATCAAGGTTAAATACGCTCAAAGTTCTCTGATTCTTCGTAGCGCTTTTACTTCTTTTATGAATAAACGCCACGTTTTAGGAGATTTGATTGCGCAACAAGAAAATGGTGTGACCATTCGCGACGAGGTAATGTTTCATTCTGAAATGAAGATGCGGGAAATGTTCTTTGTATTGGTTGAGTCAACGCGTTTTGTCGCACAGCTATCTAGGTGCGATGGCGCAATAGTCATAACAGACGATCTTAAAATTCTCGGATTCGGCGCCGAAATTCGCGCTCAAATGAATCCGATCGCGCAAGTGTTCGAGGCAGTTGATGATTATGATGAGATGAATCGAAAATATCGGCGTATAGACCTCGAGCAATTCGGAATGCGCCACCGATCCGCCATTAAGCTCGTAAGTCATATGCAGGATTCGAGAGCTTTGGTCATTTCCCAAGATGGTCCGATAAGCGCCGTCTGGTTCGAAGGCGACAAAGTCGTTGTCCGAAAGGGAGTCAACCTCGTCAACATGAATATGCCATGGGCTTAGGCTCGGCTTGCCATCTCGAGGCAGATCCTGCCGACAAGGATGGGCGACATGCGTACAACCTTGCTGTGCGAGGCGCCGATCAGTGGGGCTCCGCGAACAGGCAGAGCCGGCCACTTTTACTCGGCCTTATATCGTCGGCCCGACATCGATCATCCGTCCGGACAAGCTCGAACCGTGGAAGATCGAGACAATCGCGCTTCCTGTCGTGAGCGCGGCGGAGTGAACGAGGACGAATCGTCGGACTCGAGGCGCGGCTGGCGTCTCACGCGCCGCGCCTTCCCCGGCTTCCCCCTCACCCGCTCGCGCCTTCGGCGCGAGTCGGCCTCCCCCGCGAGGGGGGAGGCGGGCGGGCCGCGGCCGCGTCACTCCGCCCAGAAGCGGCCGACCCAGATCGGCTGCGATGGGCTGCCGCCCTCAAACTCGACCCAGATCGGCGTGCCGGCCGGCGGGATGTGGCGCTCGTCGAGGCGGGAGCCGGTGTAGGGCAGGCAGGGCATCGCCCAGGCGCTCTCGCCTTCTGCCATCACGGACCGGACCGAGACCCTGACGCGGCCCCGGCCGCGCGGATCGGCGCCGTCGAGCACGACGCCGCGGTACTTGCCCCAGAGCTGAGCGGTCATCGGTCTACTCGCGCGGCGGTGCGTCCTTTTCAATGCCCCTCAGCAGCCACAGCTGGAACACGACAACAGCCGCAACAAGGCCGAGGAGCCAGACGAGGTTCCAATAATGGGCTGGCATCTCAATCCCCTGGTTTCGCCCTGATGCGGGGCCAGCCTACTCGCGGGATGGCGCGTCCCGCTCGATCCGGCCGGCAAGCCACCAGAGATACCCGGCGCCGACGGCCGTCAGCCCTAAGAGCCAAGCCAAGTTGATCAGGGAGTCGAGCACCTAAACCCGCCGGCGACGGCCAGGAAGATAGCTGAGCCGATCACCGTGGTCCGGACTCGCGCGACGGCGTGTCCCGCTCGATGCGCCTGACCGCCAACCACTGCGATCCCGCGAACACGGCGACCAAGACGAGAAGCCAGATGAGGTTCCAGTAATAGTCCGGCATCTCAATCCTCCAGCTTTCGCACCGACCGCCGGGCGAGCCAGCACAGCAGAACGCCGACGGCCATGAAGATAGTCGATCCATCACCGGGAAGTCGACCGAACGCTGCTGCTGCAAGTAGGCCAGTGCCGGCTGCAGCAAGGCGGCGAGGACGAACGCCACGCCCGTGTTGTTGAGCGCCGTCGCCGTGAGCTTGCGTCCCTCGTTGCGGCCGGCTTTCGAGCCGCGCTGCGCCGGCGGTTCGTCCGGCATCAGTTGTCGAGGAAGCTCCGCAGCTTCCGCGACCGGCTCGGGTGCTTCAATTTGCGCAGCGCCTTGGCCTCGATCTGGCGGATGCGCTCGCGGGTGACCGAGAACTGCTGGCCGACCTCTTCCAGCGTGTGGTCGGTGTTCATGCCGATGCCGAAGCGCATGCGCAAGACGCGTTCCTCGCGCGGGGTGAGCGAGGCCAAGACCCGCGTCGTGGTCTCGCGCAGGTTCGACTGGATCGCGGCGTCGATCGGCAGGATCGCGTTCTTGTCCTCGATGAAGTCGCCGAGGTGCGAATCCTCCTCGTCGCCGATCGGGGTCTCGAGCGAGATCGGCTCCTTGGCGATCTTGAGGACCTTGCGCACCTTCTCGAGCGGCATGGCGAGCTTTTCCGCGAGCTCCTCCGGGGTCGGCTCGCGGCCGATCTCGTGCAGCATCTGGCGCGAGGTGCGCACGATCTTGTTGATGGTCTCGATCATGTGCACCGGGATGCGGATGGTGCGGGCCTGGTCGGCGATCGAGCGGGTGATGGCCTGGCGGATCCACCAGGTGGCGTAGGTCGAGAACTTGTAGCCGCGCCGGTACTCGAACTTGTCGACCGCCTTCATGAGGCCGATGTTGCCCTCCTGGATGAGGTCGAGGAACTGCAGGCCGCGGTTGGTGTATTTCTTGGCGATCGAGATCACGAGGCGGAGGTTCGCCTCGATCATCTCCTTCTTGGCTTGGCGCGCCTCGCGCTCGCCCTTCTGGACCATCGAGACGATCTTGCGGAACTCCAGGATCTCGAGGCCGGTCTCGGAGGCGAGGTTGTGGATCTGCTCGCGCAGTTCGTGGATGTTGGCCTTGCCGCGCCCGACGAACTCCTTCCAGCCCCTGGCGCCGAGCTTGCCGACCCGCAACAGCCATTTCGGGTCGAGCTCCCAGCCCTGGTAGTGCTTGAGGAACTCGTCGCGCGAGACGCCGTAGCTCTCGGCGAGCCGCATCAGCCGGCCCTCGTGCGAGATCAGGCGCTTGTTGATGTCGTAGAGCTGCTCGACCAGGGCCTCGATGCGGTTGGCGTTGAGCGACAGGGACTTCACGTCCTTGACGATCTCCTCCTTGAGCTTCTTGTACTTGCGCTCCTGGGCCGGGGTGAGCTGCTTGTTCTGCATGCGCAGGTCGACATGCTCGACCTGGAGCCGGCGCAGCTTCTTGTAGTTGTCGGCGATCGAATCGAAGGTCTCGAGCACCTTCGGCTTCAGCTCGGCCTCCATGGCGGAGAGCGAGACGTTGTTCTCGATGTCGTCGTCCTCGAGGTCCTCGGGCGGAGGCGGCGGCGCCTCCTCGCCCTCCTCCGGCTCGATGCCGTAGCGCGGCGGCGCGGCGGGCGCGGCCTGGACCGGAGCGGCCGGCGCGGCCGCCGCCGGAGCATAGGCGGCGCCGCTGCCGGCCCCGTTCGGCGCGGCCTCCGGGACCTTCGGGGCGCCCTTCCCGTCGGGCCCGGCATAGGTCGCCTCGAGGTCGATGATGTCGCGCAACAGCACGCGGCCCTCGACCAATTCGTCGCGCCAGATGATGATCGCCTGGAAGGTCAGCGGGCTCTCGCAAAGGCCCGCGATCATCGCCTCGCGGCCGGCCTCGATGCGCTTCGCGATCGCGATCTCGCCCTCGCGCGACAAGAGCTCGACCGAGCCCATCTCGCGCAGGTACATGCGGACCGGGTCGTCGGTGCGGTCGGTCGGCTCCTTCGCCGTGGTCTCGCGCACCGCGACCGCGCGGGTCGGGGCCTGCTCGACGAGGTCGCCGCCCTCGCCCTCGTCGTCGTCGGCGGCGATCGCGGCGCCGTCGCCATCGGCGCTCGCCGTGCGGCCCTCCTCGGCCTCCTCGGCCTCGACGACGTTGATGCCCATCTCGGAGAGCTGGCCGAGCACGTCCTCGATCTGCTCGGAGGTGAACTCCTCGGAGGGCAGGACCTCGTTCAGCTCGTCATAGGTGACGTATCCGCGCTTCTTGGCGAGCTTGATCATCCGCTTGACCGCGGCGTCGGTGAGATCGAGCAGCGGGCCGTCGGTCTTCTGCGGCTGCTCCGCCTCGACCTCGGTCTCTTCGCGTTCCGTCGCCTTTGTCGCCATGCCTGTCTCTTTCTTGCGCGGCCCGCCGGCCTCGAGCCCCGGCGGTGACGCGGAAAAGGCGGCGGGGCGTCGTCCGCCCGGCCACCCTCGAAAACCCCAATCGATCCAACAGCGAGTCGCTTGACTAACTGTAAACCATCCTCGGCGCGGCGCCGCTTAGCACATGCGGCGCCCGGGCGCGAAGCCCCGGCGGCCGGGCCCCGCCGCTCAAGCGTCGCGGAGCCCTTCGCGGCCCGCCAATTCGTCCGTATCGGCCTCCGCGCCCTCGACCGAGGAGAGCTGGTTCTGGACCGCCCGGAGCCAGGCGAGGTTCGCCTCGCCCTCGTCCTCGGCGAGCGCCCGCTCGGCCGCTCTCAGCTCGCTATGTAGCGTCCGCGCCCGCCGATGCAAGGTGATCGCCTGCCGGAGGGCGTCGGCGAGGCGCAGGGGGTCGGCATGGGGATCGAGCGCCCAGCGGTCGCCCGGGCCGACCCGGGCGCCGAGCGCGGCCGCGCTCTCGGCGAGCCCCGCCCGGGCGAGGCGCGCTTCGAGCACGGCAGGATCCGCGGCCTCGCCCGAGGCGGCGCAGTCGAGGAGGACGGACCGGACCGCCGCGGCGTCGCGCCCGGCAAGATCAAGCTCGGCCAGGGCCTCGACATGGTCGTGCCGGAGCTCCGGGTGGACCGCGAGCACGCTCAAGATGAAGGCCTCGCGCGGCGACGAAGCCGATCCGCCGAGAAAAAGCGCGCTCTTGGCGAGAAGCGGGCTCGCCGTGAGGGCGGCGGGCCGGCCGGCGACGTGGCGCTCGCCGCGCTCCGACCACCGGCCACGCCCCTCCGCCCCGCGCCCGAAGCTGCGCCGCTCGAAGCCGCGCGCCGGCGCGAGGCGCCGGTCGATCTCCTCGCGGTAATAGCGCCGCAAGGTTTCGTCGCAGATCGCGCCGAGCGCCTGGCGCAGGCGCTGCTCGAGCGCGGCGCGGCGCTCCGGCGTGTCGAGCGGCCCCGCCTCGGTCTCGCGCGCCCAGAGGAGGTCGACCAGCGGCCGCGCGCCGTTCAAGACCCGCTCGATCGCGCCGGGGCCGGAGGCGCGCAGGAGGTCGTCCGGGTCCTGCCCCTCGGGCAGGAGCGCAAAGCGCAGCGATTTGCCCGCGGTCAAGCTCGGCAGGGCAAGGTCGATCGCGCGGTAGGCGGCGCGGCGCCCGGCCCTGTCTCCGTCGAAGCACAGGATCGGCTCGTCGGCGAAGCGCCAGATGAGCGCGAGCTGGTCCTCGGTCAGGGCCGTGCCGAGCGGCGCGACGGCGTTCGGGAAGCCCGCCATCGCCATCGCGATCACGTCGATATAGCCCTCGACCGCGATGATGGTGCCGCGCTCATGCGCCGGCTTTCGGGCCTGATGGAGGTTGTAGAGGAGCCGCCCCTTGTTGAAGAGCGGCGTGTCGGGCGAATTGAGGTATTTCGCCGGCACGTCGGCGCTCATGGCGCGCCCGCCGAACGCGACCACCCGGCCGCGCCCGTCGGCGATCGGGAACATCACCCGGTCGCGGAAGCGATCGTAAGGGACGGCGACGTCCTCGCCCGATACGAGGAGACCCAACTCGACCATGATTTCGGCCGCGACGCCCTTCCCGGCGAGGTGGTCGCGAAGCGCGAAGCGCTCCGGCGAGGCGTAGCCGATGCGGAAGCCGCGCTGGACCTCGCCCGAGAGGCCGCGCCGGATGAGGTAGTCCCGCGCGGCGCCGCCCGCCCTCCCCTGCAGCTGCGCCTCGAAGAAGCCGGCCGCGAGCTCCATCACCTCGTGCAGCGATTTGCGGCGGTCCTCCTGCTCATAGGCCTCGCGCGACAGCTTCGGCAGCGCGACCCCGGCCTCGGCCGCAAGCCGCTCGACCGCCTCCGGGAAGGAGAGCCCCTCGGTCTCCATCAGGAACTTGAAGATGTCGCCGTGCCTGCCGGACGAGAAGCAGTGGTAGAAGCCCTTCTGGTCGTTGGCGTAGAAGGACGGCGTCTTCTCGGCGTTGAAGGGCGACAGCCCCTTCCACTCCCGCCCCGCCTTCTTCAGACGCACCTTGCGCCCCACCACCGCCGACACCGGCAGCCGGGTGCGGATCTCGTCGAGGATTTCGGACGGGTAGCGCAATTGCAGGGCCTCGCGTTCTCGCTAGCCGAGCGGCGGGGCGATGCCGAATCAAGCGCAGGAACGGAGAGGGAACATAGGACGGGCATGCAAGGAATGCACGGAATTCACACGGGCGCGGCCACCTCTCCCGAAGGGAGAGGTCGAGCGCCACCGAAAGCGGCGACCGGGTGAGGGGAGCGCCCGAGCCGATCGATCTCGATTAGCCCCGAGGCAGGCGCCTTGCTTTCGCAAGGAGATTCAAGTGACGACCGCAGCTCGCCGCAGAGGTGATCGAGATAGTCCAAGTGAGCAAGATAAGCCCCGGCATCCTGGCGGCTCTTGAAATCTTCATACTG
>JAQSWQ010000016.1 GCA_029266525.1 Microvirga sp. | reverse complement strand
GACGGTACGTGCAGATCAGCAGAATCGATGTACTGCTGAGGCTCTCCACGAGAGAGACCAAGTACTCCTCGGAAATCTTGTCTATCCAATGGAAGTCCTCCGATCGCCAGGATCAGCGTCTGACGCTTGCTCCCGGAAATACTCAGCTGCCGCAGCGCATCGAAAGTACGGGCTTTGAGCGTCTCTGGGGTGAGTGCTGCGAGGCGCTCGGTCCCTTCCTTCACCCCCATGAACAAGAGCAGAATAGGATCCCATTCCTCTTCCAACCCGACCTCCGCGATGCCAGAGCGGACCTTTTCAGTGACAATCTCGGCGCTGTCGCCCTCCAGCACGTCGAAATTCTTCCTCAACATTTCGAGGACCGGGCCGTATGGAATCGAGCCGCCGTACGAAACGCACCGGCCTTCGACATACGTGACCCGCTTGCGGGCGAGCGCATGCCGAAGCTCGTAGAGCAGACGCGACTTCCCCGCGCCGGGCTCCCCGACTATCCCTACTACGTGGCCTCGGCCTTCCTGAACCTCGGCCAGAAGATCGAGCAGTTGCGCGAGCTCGCGCTTTCGTCCGACAAATTCGGTGAGCGCGCGCTCGCCGAGCCCCCTTAGGGGGGAGCGCCGCGGTATGCCGGCGAGCACCCGGTACGACTGGACCGGGTTGCTCTTGCCCTTGACCGCCATCGGGTCGAGGGAATCAGCTTGGAAATCGTCCCGAACCAGCCGGTAGGTCGCCTCGCTGATCAGGATCGCCCCCGGCTCGGCGTGCTGTTGCAGGCGTGCGGCTAAGTTGGTCGTATCGCCGATAGCGGTGTAGTCCAGGCGCAGGCTGTCGCCGATCGTGCCCACGACGACCGGACCGGTGTTGATCCCGATCCGCACGGCAAGCCCGCTGCCACCTTCTCCCAGGCCCTCTCTGCGCGTGCGCAGGGCTTGCTGGATGCCGAGAGCCGCAAGCACGGCGCGTCGAGCATGGTCCTCATGCGCGACGGGGCGAGCGCCATGAAGCCATCGCCGCCGAACTGGTTGATCTCGCACTCGTAGCGATGCAACTCCTCGAGGGCGAGCTCAAAAAATCGGTTGAGCAGCGCGTGCATCGCCTCGGCTCCGATCCGCTCCGCCAGGGCCGTCGAATTGGCGATGTCGCAGAACAGCACCGTAACTTGCTTGCGCTCGCCCTCAGGCGCGCCGCGGACGGTTGCGACCTGCTGCGCCAAGTGGGTCTGGGTGTAGCTTCTGGGCGGCGCGAACGATCCCGTCGGCACCTCTTGCCCGAGACGGCCGCCGCACTGGCTGCAGAACCTCTGATCTGCCGCATGCACTGCCCCGCATGCTCGGCAAGCCGCACCTAGGCGTACGCCGCACTCGCCGCAGAACTTCTGCCCACGCATGACCTCCTGCCCACACTGAGGACACCTGGCGGAAGCTGCCTCGATGAAGGTCATGCAGGATTCCTAGGCAGACATAAGGGGCTCTGCCACGCATGCGTCGAGGTCGGCTATCAGCGTCGCGGCCTCGCGCAGGTCTGCGGTGTCGAAGCCTTCGGTGAACCAGCCGTGGACCTCGCCGAGCAGCTGCCGCGCTTGGGCGACCCTTCCCTGGTGGCGCCACAGGCGCGCGAGGCTCGTGGCGGCGCGCAGCTCCCAGGACTTCGCCTGCTGTGCGCGCGCAAGCGCGACCGCTTGCTCGAACGCCGCCTCCGCTTCGGCGGCATGATCGCCCGCAAGGGCCAGCGTCAGCTCGCCCTTGAGGCGATGCAGCTCGGCCTCCCACCAGCGGTCCTGGCTCTGCTCGGCTTTGCGGAGCGCGTCGGTGACCGCTTGCAGCGCCTCCGCGGCCTGCCCAGAGCGGTCCATTCCGATACCGAGCAGCCCGTGCAGCTCGGGGCCATAAAGAGCACCGCCGATCGCCTCGTAGGCGGCGAGCGACTCGCGCATGGCCCCAACACCCTCGGACGCCGGGCCGCGCTCGGCGAGAGCGCTGCCGCGCAGCGCCGTGCTGGCGAGCTGCCAGAACGGGAAGGACTGCTCCTCGCAAATCTGGATGGCGAGGCCGGTGGCCTGTTCGACGCGCTCGTCTTCACGGCAGAGCTTGTGCAGCCAAGCATTGAAATAATGCCCAAACGCCACGGTGAACGGGTGGCTGGCAAGCGCTGCAGCGGTTTCGAGCGCGTGCTGCATCCGCCGGCGTGCCTGGTCTGGATAGCCAAGCGTCCACAAGGCCAGCGCCTCGTGGGTACGGATCGCCACCCCGGTGTCGGCGCCGCCATGCTCGCAGATCAAGGCATGGTGCCGCTCGGGATCGTACATGAGGCTGCCGCGGGCGAGATAGGACACGCCATCCCGAAACCTTCCCAGATAAAAGAGCGCGATTCCCATCACCTGGCAGGTTTCCAAGAGATGGCCGCTGTCCTGGGTTCGCTCGGCGACGGCCCTATACCGCTCGGCCATTTCCAAAGCCGCGCCGATCGGCCCGCCGGTGAGGTAGCGTACCCACAGCCCCCACAGCGCGTTGGCGAACTGCGGCGATCCGCCGATCTTCTCGCTGAGCTCACGCGCTCGGGCGTAGGTCGCTTCGATTTCGGGCGCCGCGTAACCACGGCTAGCAATCAGCGGCACGCCTAACGCAACGCGAAGGTCGAGTTCCAACTGGTCTCGCGCAGCGCCCTCGGGAAGAACCTGGACCAGCTCCAGCCCATGTGAGAGATGCGCGATCGCCTCGACATTCGCCGATCGTTCGATGGCTTGCTGGCCGGCCCTTTGCCAGTACCCGATCGCTTCTTCGGCCACGCCTGCCTGGGTGAGATGATAGGCGAGCAGTTCCGGCTGTGCGTCGGCGATCTCGTGGAAGTCATTTTGCAAGATCTGCGCCACGGCACGATGTAGCTCTCGGCGCCGGCTTTTGAGCATGGTCTCGTAAGCGGCATCCTGCATGAGGGCATGCTTGAAGCGGTAGCTGGAGTCCGGCGGGATGCCTTGAACGTGAATGAGATCCGCCTCGGCCAGCCGTTCCAGGGTTGCCGCCAATGCGGCATCGCTCTCGCCTGCGATCGCGCGAATGAGAGGGTACGAGAACTCACGCCCGATCACCGCGGCGATCTGCGCAACCTCTTTCGCCGATTGCAACCGATCGAGTCGCGCCGCCAGCAAGGCCTGCAAAGTGGCGGGTATTGCCTGCATGGCGCTCTGTCCGCCGCCCTCGAGCAACAGGCGCGTGACCTCCTCTACGAACAGCGGCACGCCGCCGGTCCGCGTGATCAGCGCTTCCATCGTCTGCCGGTTGAGTACGTGGCGCGCCGCCACTTCGCTCACCATCTGCTGCACCTCGCCCCGGTCGAGCGGCGTCAGCGAAACGACGGTATGATGGGAACTCGGCGGCCACGATATCCGAAACTCGGGCCGGCTGGTGGTGAGCACCATGAGCGGCACCGCGGCGCCTTGCTCGGCCAGCACGCGTAACAGATCGAGGGTGGACGGATCGCCCCAGTGAATATCGTCGACGTGTAGCAGGATAGGCTGCGTGCGTGCGCCCCCTGTGATCCAGGCCACCAGCGTGCTGATGAGTTTGCGCCGCCGCTTTTCGGGCGCCGCGGGTGGCGGCGGGTAATCCGCCGGGACCGGCAGTTCCAGGAGCGGCGCTACCAAAGGGACCGATTGCGCCGGGTCCAAGCCGACCGCGCGATGCCAGGCCGCGAGGAAGTCCAGACGAGCTTCCGGCGTCGTCGCCTGTTCCTCCAATCTTCGTTGGATGAACTCGACGACGGGATGGAAGGGCGTGTTTTGCAGGAGCTGTGAGCAGGCAAATTCAATCCAGGTGTGGGGTGCGTCAGCGATCCGGCTCCGAAACTCGTCCGTCAGCCGTGATTTTCCGAGCCCCGCCTCGCCCACGAGCACGACGAATTGCCCTTGACCGGCGCGCGCCCGTTCCCAGCGATCCTCGATCGTCCGCAACTCTCCTTGCCGCCCCACGAGCGGCGTCATCACCCGGGCCGTGACGCGCCGGTTTCCAACGCCACTCGCCCGCATGACCTGGAAGAGTGTGACGGAAGCCCGGACACCTTTCAGCATCTGCGGCCCGCGATCACTGACCACAAACAGGCCCGACACCAACCGGTGAACGTCGCCGGTGATCAGCACCGTGCCAGGCTCGGTCAGCGCTTGGGCGCGTGCCGCCACGTTCGGCACCTCGCCATAGAGCTCCCCGTCGGGGCTGAGCACGATCGGCCCGGCATGGATGCCGACGCGCACCGCTAGCTTTGGCGCGTTGGGCGTCGTCACCGAGCGGCTCTGCGCCGCAACCGCATCGACCAAGGCCAAGCCGGCGCGCAGTGCGCGCTCGGCATCGTTCTCCTGCGCATGCGGATAGCCGAAATAGACCAACGCCCCGTCGCCGAGATTCTTCGCCACATGCCCGCCAAACCGCGTGACCACCTCGGCGACCGCACGATGGTAGTCGGCCAGGATATCGCGCCATTCCTCAGCGTCGAGGCGCGCCGCGATCTCCGTTGATCCGACAAGATCGCAGAATATCACGGTCAAGTGGCGCCGCTCGCCAGTCGCCAGAGAGCGCTCGCTCCTCGATGGATGCTCGGCCATCGCTGCCGTCTTCGCTGCAGCTATGGGATCGCTTGCCGCAGGCGGCCCTGCAATGGGTTCGGCCGACCGTTCGGAAATCTTGCTCGTACCTGCGCGCAGCGCGGCAACCGCGTCAAGCAGCCTGCGGCGATCGCCGACAAGCGTGACGCCAAGGTCTTTCAGATCCTCAGCGGTGAGTCGCGGCAGGATTTCGCTGTCGATCCTGTTCTCGCGAAAGGCCGGCTCGAATCGTTCGAGACCCAGCTTTTGCAGCCAGGCAGCTATGTCCATGCGGTACTCCGTTAATGATGATCGCTGATCGCGCAGAAGCTGTCTATACATCTTGCGCTTCGAGCAGATGATCTCGCCCTACGCGGAAGGGCTGCAACCCGCGCCGAGCCGGCGCCGCACGCCTCCCGCGCTTCCCCGACGCGCCTATCGTCTACGACCGCCCCCCCGCCCCACCGGTGGAACGCAGAGAAAATCCGGCTCCAAGCCAGAAATTGCGTCTCGCAAGTGCTCTTCCGGATTGGCGCATGCGCTTTTCTCGGTCGTCAGACCGAGTGGCGCACGGCTTACGTTGCACCGCCGCGCATGGCGCGGCTCAGACGCGCAAGGGACCGCGGCGCCGTGCTTTCCATCGCGGCCGCCTGCAGGCCGGTGCTGCCTAGGAAGGCGTAGAGCAACGACCGCTGCCCGGCAGTCATGTCGCGCGTCACCGGCATGAAGCGGAACCACTCGAAGTTCGCGCGGTCGGTCAAGCGTCGCAGCATCGGCGCGAACGATTTCATCTGGTCGGGATCGCCGAGGTTCAGCCAGTTGTCCGTGCAGGGTGCCATCGCCTCCCAGTCCCGCAGCACGTAGCGATGCACGTTGTCCCAGGTGGGAGCGAGCTGGGCGATATCGTCGTCGGCCGGGAGCGTGCGCACGAAGACGTAAGTGGTCGTTTGCGGATCGACGCCCTGCGGAAGCGGCGCGCCCTCACCCGGCACGAGAACGAAGCTCTCGACCTGGCCGGAGATTCCCGCAAGCGTGAAGGTCGCGATGCCTTGCGCATCAGTCGCGCGCGTCACCGACGCGGTCGTGGACGAGTTCAGATTGGCCATCACGACAGGGATGCCCGCCCCGGCCGGACGGCCGCGGTCGAGCACCAGAACGTCGAGATCGGTGGTTTCGCCCTGGTCGAGATAGGTGTTCGGCGTCGCCGGGATGGCCCGCATGGCCGCCTCGGCGAGGAGGACGGTGCCGTCCTTCTGGCGCAACTGGATGTCGGCGTCCTGCGCCCTCTCCGCGGCGGCCGGATCGACCTTGAGGGTGACGATGCCGGCCGAGCGCTCGTAGGCTTCGCGGCGATAGGCGTCGTAGCCGAACGTGCCGAGCGTCGCCACGACGGTCTTGCCGTCGGCGGCGACCGCGACCGCAGTGAGGTCGCCGAGATCCGCCTTGGTCAGGTCGAGGCCGGTTTCCTGGATGCTGTTGGCGAGGTCGAGGGTGAGCCGATCGGTCGACAGGCGCATATGGGCGGAGGCGATCGTGCCCTCCTGCTGCGTCAGCAACGCGCGTTCGCCAGGCTCGGATGCGGGTTCGCCCTTGCGCCACAGGCCGAGCACGCCGACCACTTCGCTGCGCGCAGGATTGGGCTGGAAGCCGCCGCCCATCAGCCTCGTCTGCAGTTGCTTGGCGAGGGCATCGTTGTCGGCCGGATCCATGCTGTCGAAGTACAGGGTGCGATACGCGTTCCAGCGCACCGTGAGGCCCTGCACGTCGTGCTCGTCGAGAGCCTTCGCCAGTTGCTGCAGCGCGGGCGAGTCGTGCGCGTCGATGCGCAGACCCCCGGCTTTCGGGAACGAGGTTTGCCACACCACCGACGCAACGCCCGCGACGTATGTGTAGGTCTGGTTGCGGGCGAAGTTGATATAGCGGGCAGTCATCCGGGTCGCCCGCGGCGCCAGCACACGGCATCCGCCCTGGATGCCGAAGCTCATGGCGTCGAAGAAGAGCTGCGACGAGAACGCTCCGTACGGCTCGACGTCGACCAGCATGCCGGCGAACGAGACCGGCGAGGTCACGATGGGGTCGTCCGTCGCGGGCCCGGCGCCGGTGTCGACGGCGACGACGCTGGCTTCGTAGAAGGTCGACCGGTGGGTGCCGTGCGGATTCCAGTTGCCGCCGTCGACGACTGCAGCGATCGCATTCTTCCGGAAGCGAGCGACGTCGGGCGCGCTCGAATCGAACACGGTCTTGGCGTCGGTCTCGTCATACTGGGCCGAGCGATTGTTGGTGACGATCGGATCCCAGGTCAGCCGGCCGCGAAACATCAGGCGCGGTGTCTCGAGCACGCTCATGGCGAAGGCTCCACGGCGAGGTCCGGGCGATAGCGGAAGCTCGGCCCAGCCACCTTGGCCGGGTCGGCGAGCGGGACGGTCAGCGCCTGCCTCGCCGCCATCCGCAGGTCGAGGCGACCGGTCTCGCCGGCGACCGCACGCTGGAGCTCCTGAACGAGCCGGGTGTAGGCGGCGTCGCAGCGATCCTGTGCGGCGCGCGCCGGCGGCGGATCCTTGGAAAAATCGTGGCTGCCGGGATCGGCGATCGCCGGATAAACCGCGCTCCAGTCGACCCCGAGCGTGCCCCTCCAGACGTAGCCCTTGGGATTGTCCGCTTTCGTCAGCACCTGGTCGTAGAAGAGCTCGGCGAACCGATAATAGTGGGCAACCTCGCCTTCGAAATCGAGCGGGCTCTCCTTGGTTCCTTCGCCCTCCGAGACAATGCGCTGGATGGCGCGGTGCGCATCGTCATAGCCATTGACGGCGAACAGTTCGCCCTGGAGGAACTGGCGGTCGTCGAGCTGGTTGCGTCCTTTCGACCACCCCGAGGCCGGCAGCGTCGCCAGGAAACCGTCGAGATGGTTGTAGAACTCGCCGATGGTCATGAAGGTCGGCGCCGCGGCAAGCGCGAGCTCATGCGGAAATTCGATCGGACCGCCCTCGGGCTCCTCGATCGCCATCGCCTGCGCCATTGCGTCCTTGGAGAAGGGATAGAGGTGGATGATCAGGGGCTCCTTGCCGCCGCCGCTGATGCCGCCGGGAAGGGGCCCGGGATAGCTCGGCGCGGTGAGGGTCGGGTTGGTGCCGAGCGCATTGAGGATGTTGCAGGCTAGGCACATGTGGACCATCTCCTCCATCGCGACCGCCTTGATGCGGTCGGCAGCGACCGCATTGGCATCGGGCCGGATGGAGTAGAGGGCGTAGAGGTACGGCGGGAGCGTGCTGAACTCGAGCTCGATCGCCATCTGCAGCAGCTCTTTGGCGTCGTCTACCGTCTCGATGCGCTTGAACTCGAGAAAGATCATGGGCCACCCCGCGGTTCGTCCCGCCGCCGGACCGTCCGTGCAGGCGCGCGCACGGCATCGGCATCGTCCTTTCAGGAGGCGAATGCGAGCCGACGCGCGCTACCGGCATTTCGTTCCGACGCGAACCGAAGCGTTACTATACTGATGGTTGCTTCGCAATCATGTATGCCGCCGGACTTGCTATACGTGCAGGCACCCGCCGAACGCGTGAGCTCATCGCCGCCGCCGCAGCACGAGCACGTTTCCGGCAAGCGCCAGGATGGCGCCGATCGCGGCGGGCGCGGTCCAGCCGTAGCCCTCGACCGCGGTCGAGATCGCGAGCGCGACGATCGGGAAGAGCACGGTGGCGTAGCCGGCGCGGGCCGCGCCGACGCGGCGCAGGAGCGTCAGGTAGCAGGCGAAGGCGACGACCGAGGCGAAGATCGAAAGATAGACGGTCGCGCCGATGTAGCGCGCGGTCCATTCGACGATCAGGGGCTGACCGCGGGCGAGGCTCAATAGCGCGAGCGTCAAGACGCCATAGGCCATGCCCCAGGCGTTCGCCGAAAGGAGCGGCACGCCGCGCCGCTGGATTGCGGTCGAGACCATGTTGCCCGCACAGAAGGAGAGCGTGCCGGCGACGCACAGACCGAGCCCGACGAGGGCGTTCGCGTCGAAGCCGGCGCCGGCGATCTGGGGCCAGTATAGGAGCGCGATGCCGGCCGCGCCGATGATGCCGCCCGCCGCGACCCGCGCCTCGACCGGCTGCCCGAGCACGGCCGCGCCGAGCACGAGGTTCACGATCGAGGCGAGCGAGAACACGACGGCGAGGAGGCCGGAGGGCAGGTACTGCCCGCCATAAAGGAACAGCACGAAATTCGACGAGAACATCAAGACGCCGCTCGCCGCGAGCCGCAGATGGTCGGCGACGCCGAAGGCGAGCGGCTGGCGCGCCGCCGCGGCCCAGAGCCACATCACGACCGCGGCAAGGATGAAGCGCCACAAGGTCGAGACCTCGGGCGAGACCACGCCGAGCTGCGCCTTCAGCGCGATCCAGCTCGTGCCCCAGACGAAGACCGTGATGCCGTAGAGCCCGAGGTCGCGTGCCGAGAGCGACGGGGCGGGCGGCGCGGCGGTCGCGGCTTGGCTCATCCGTTTCGGTTATCGGAACTCCGGCCCCTCGGCCAATGACGGGCTGTGATGCCAGCTCCCTCGGCGGCGTGATGGACGCGTCAGTTCTTCGTCGCCCGCGCGGCTTCCGAGACGGCCTGCGCCTCTTCGCGCACCTGCTCGGAGAGGCGCTGCGCCATCAGCACGAGGCGCTCGGCGACCGACTCCCGGCCATGCACCTCGATGAAGCCCGCAAGACCCACGGTCATCATGGTCTCGAACACCGCCTCCGGGCGGAAGCCGCGCTTGACGAGGTCGAGCCCGTTGGTCTGCCAATGCTTCTGCAGCTGTTCGCGGATTTCGGGCAGGTCTTCGATCATGGCGGGCTCCGGCAGGGCTCATGCCCGCTTTGCGGACGCGAGGCAAATCGCGCACCGCGCACGAGCTGCCCTTCAGTCGAACCGGTACCGCTTCACCGCGTCCTGGTCCCATAGGAGCCCGCTGCCCGGCCGGTCCGGCACGACGGCCTCGCCGTTCTCGATCGCGAGCGGCTCCTGCAGGATCGGGTTCGCCCAATCGACATATTCGAGGAAGTGGCAGGTCGGCGTCGCGGCAAGCAGATGCGCGCTCACCTCCGGGAAGAGATGCGACGACATCGCGATGCCGCGCGCGGCGGCGATGCCGGCCGCCTGCATCCAGCCGGTGACGCCGCCGATGCGGGCGAGATCCGGCATGACATAGTCGCAGGCGCCCACAGCGAGCGCCTCCGCCATCGCCTTCGGCCCATCGAAGTTCTCTCCGATCTGCACCGGGAGCGCGAGCTCGCGCGCGAGCGCGGCATTGCCGGTATAGTCGTCGTGGCGGATCGGCTCCTCGAGCCAATAGAGGCCCTCCGCCTCGAGCGCGCGCCCGCGACGCTGCGCCTCCACGGCGCCGAGCGCCTGGTTGTAGTCGGCCATGAGCGCGATGCCGTCGCCGATGCGCTTCCTCACTGCCCGCGCGACCGCCACGTCCTCTTCAAGGGTCGGATAGCCGAGGCGGAGCTTCACCGCCTTGAACCCCGGCGCGACGAGCTTCTCGGCCTCATCCGCAACGGCTCCGGCGCCCATGAGACCGAGGCCGTTGCTGTTGTAGGCCGGGATGCGCCGCGGCGCGGCTCCAAGCAGGGTCGCGAGGGGTTGGCCTGCTGCCACCGCGAGCGCGTCCCACATCGCTGCGTCGAAACCCGAGAAAGCCATGCGCACGGGGCCGACCACGCCGAGCAGCGCGAAGCGGCGCTCGAGCTTCATTCCGAGCGGGAGCGGAGCGACCGTCTCCCCCTTCGCCATCGCGGCGATGTCCTCCAGCACCGCCGCGATGGCGCGGCAGCCGCTGCGGCGATAACCGAAAAGCCAAGTCCGGCCGGTGACGCCCTCCTCCGTCTCGACATCGACGAGGAGGAGCGGCGCCGCACGCACCGTCGCGGCGCTCGTGCCGAGCGCATAGGTCATCGGCACTTCGACCGAAATCGTGCGAACGGCGCGGAGCGTCAGCGTCACTTGGAGCTGCCGTTGGCGTGCAGCGCCAGAATGTCCGCGACGGCGCGGTTGAGCGGCGTCGGCACGCCGCGCTTCTTACCGATCGCGACGACCGCGCCGGCAAGCCACGGCGACTCGAGCCGGTTGCCGCGCTCGAGGTCGTGGTGCATCGAGGAGGTCATGTCGGCAGGCAGCGTATCGGCGAAGCCGATGCGCTGATCGGCGTAATCCTCGGGCAGGCTCACGCCCTCGGCGCGCCCGACCGCCACCGCCTCGCGCATGAGATCGTGCAGGAAGGCCCGGGCCTGCCGGTTCTCGCGGATTGGCCCGAGCGTCTTGCGCATCGTCGTGGTGGCGCCGGCGAGTGCGCTCAGGAAGACGAACTTCTCCCAGATGGCGCGGCGGATGTCGGGGCTGATTTCGGCGTTGATGCCGCCCGCCTTGCACGCCGCCAAGAAGGCCTCAGTGCGCCGCGAGCTCTTCCCGTCGAACTCGCCGAAGACAAGGCGCTGCATCGGCCCGGTCTGGCGGATCACGCCGGGGCGGCCGATCGTGGTCGCGACGTAGGAGACGCCGCCCATCACGTGCTTCGGGTCATAGGCGGCGGTGAGGTACTCGTCCTTGAGCACGCCGTTCTGGAACGACACGATCGTGGTGTCCGGTCCGACCATCGGACGGATGAGCTTCAGGGCATCCTCGGTGTCCCAGAGCTTCACAGCGAAGATGACAAGGTCCGCGACGCCGATCTCGGCGGGGTTCTCGCTCGCGTTCACTTTGGCGACGCGGATCGGCTCGGGCCCGCCCTCCACCGCGATCCCGCTCTCGCGAATGGCGGCGAGATGCGCGCCCCGGGCAACGAAATGCACGTCGGCGCCGCCCATCGCGAGCCGCGCCCCGAAATAGCCGCCGACCCCGCCCGACCCCATCACCGCGATCTTCATGCACTCCTCCGAAGCTCGACCGTGGCTTACACGGGCACGGGCGGCGGCGGAAGCAGGAGCTACGAGGTCATGCGGCCTCCTCCCTCCCAGGGGAGGAATGCATCAAATCTCCGCCGCGCTCAGGAGATCCTGCAGGTCGAGGCGCCGGGTGTCCATGGCGAGGCGGCCTTCGGCATCGCGCGGCCAGTGCTCTTGCGGGCGATCCCAATAGAGCTCGACGCCGTTCTCGTCCGGGTCGCGCAGATAGAGCGCCTCGGAGACGCCGTGGTCGCTCGCGCCGTCAAGCCCTATACCGGCCTGAACGAGGCGGCGCAGCGCATCGGCCAGCCCCGCGCGGGTCGGATAGAGGATCGCGATGTGGAACAAGCCGGTCGCGCCGGGAGGCGGCGGCTTGCCGCCGCGACTCTCCCAGGTGTTGAGCCCGATGTGGTGGTGGTAGCCGCCGGCCGAGATGAAGGCGGCGTCGGGCCCGTAGCGCTGCATCAGCGTGAAGCCGAGCACGCCGCAATAGAAGCCGAGCGCCCGCTCGATGTCCGCGACCTTGAGGTGGACGTGGCCGATCTTGGTCTCGGCCGCGATCGGGCGCGGCGTCTCGGCGAGAGGCTTCAGCGGTGCGTTCATCGGTCGACCTCGTGACGGCGTGCCAGCCCTTATGTCAGTGCCGGGGAGGCGAAATTGAAGCCGCAGCCGGCGCGATTGCCGCAAGGAAGACCCTGCACGGCTGCAACAAGCCTTCCTACAATGCCAGTGGCGCTAGCGTTCCTCCAGGCGCGATTTCCTGGGGAAAGGGTTCGCCAAGGGCGAACGGATCGTTTCCCTTAGGGCGGTTTCGCCTTGACGCGGGGCGCTTCGGGGCTATTCGTGCGAGGGCTTCGACCGAATTTTCCGAGAGTCGGGGCGCGGAAGCCCGATACCCGGAGGGGAAAACATGGCAGAGAAATCGGCAGGCAAGGCAACGAAGAGCGCCGGAAAGTCCGGTGCCAAGCGGGCTCCGAACCCGGCGCTGATGAAGCCGCTGCAGCCCTCGGGCGAACTCGGCGCGATCGTCGGCTCGAGCCCCCTCCCCCGCCCCGAGGTCGTGAAGAAGGTGTGGGACTACATCAAGAAGAACAAGCTTCAGAACCCGGAGAACAAGCGCGAGATCCTCGCGGACGACAAGCTTCAGAAGGTGTTCGGCAAGAAGAAGGTGACGATGTTCGAAATGAACAAGCACCTTGCCCAGCACCTGAAGTAACCGTCACCGCTCTTCAGATCGAACGGGTTTCCGATCACGGCCGGCGCGAGCCCTCGAGGGGTTCGCGATCCGGTCGTTTTCGTAGGGACCTCCGGACAGGCGCTCCAGAAGCCCGATCGCGCGCCCGAGCCGCTCGCCGGCGCTCTCCGTCGGCTCGTCCAGGATGAGGCGGCCGTCGCGCCAGTGAAGCGCCGGCTCGATCTCTATTCCGACGGGCGCCCGCCCGCTGCGGAAGGCCAGCGCGATCGCCTTCGGCCCGGCGTCGATGCGGGCGACGCCCTCGGCCCGGCAGAGCTGCCGCAGCCGCGCGACCTCGAGCAACCGCGCAACCTCCTCCGGCGGCTCGCCGAACCGATCCTCGATCTCCTCGCCGAGCACTGCCACCGCTTCAGCGCTCTCGGCGCGGGCAAGCCGCGCATAGAGGTTGATGCGCGCCTCGGGTTCCGCAACGTAGGCTTCCGGAATGCGGCCGGCGATGGCGATATTGAGCTCCGGAGACCAATCGTCCCCCTGCGCGTCGCCGCGGGCGAGCCGCATCGCGCGGTCAAGGAGGTGGCGGTAGAGCGCCGGGCCGATGAGCTTCACGTGCCCGGCCTGCTCGTCACCGAGAAGGTCGCCGGCGCCGCGCTGGTCGAGGTCGCGCGCGCTGATTGCGAAGCCGGCGCCGAGCCGGTCGAGGGTCTCGAGCATCTTCAGACGCTTCTCGGTCGCGGGCGCGATCTTCTGCTCGGGATCGGTGATGAGATAAGTGACGCCGCGCACGCGGCCGCGCCCCACGCGCCCGCGAAGCTGATGGAGCTGCGCCAAGCCGAAGCGGTCGGCGCGCCAGACCAGCATGGTGTTGGCGCGCGGCACGTCGAGCCCGTTCTCGATGATGTTCGTCGCGAGCAGCACGTCGCCGTGGCCGTCGGCGAAGCGCACCATGCTCTCGTCCACGTCCTCGACCGGCATCTTGCCGTGCGCGACGATCAGCTCGAGCTCAGGCGCGAGCGCGCGCAGGCGCGCCGCCATCGGCTCGATGTCCTCGATGCGCGGGCAGACCAAGAAGCTCTGGCCGCCACGACGCGCCTCGCGCGTCAGCGCCTGGCGCACCATCGCCGAGTCGAAGCGCCTGACGAAGGTGCGGATCGGCCGGCGCCGCGCCGGCGGCGTCGTGATGAGACTCAAATCGACGAGCCCGGCCAGCGCGCCCTGGAGGGTGCGCGGGATCGGCGTCGCGGTGAGCGTCAGCAAATGCAGGCCTCTGGCGAGGTCCTGGATCTTGCGCTTATGCGCGGTGCCGAAGCGCTGCTCCTCGTCGATGACCACGAGCCCGAGGTCCTTGAACGCCACGCCCTTCGCGAGCAGCGCATGCGTGCCGATGACGAGGCGGATCGAATCATCGGCGAGGCCGGCCCTGACGCGTCTTGCTTCGGCCGGCGTCACCAGCCGCGAGAGATGCGCGATTTCGATGCCGATGCCGCGGAAGCGCCGGGTGAAGGTCTGGACGTGCTGGCGCACGAGCACGGTCGTCGGCGCGAGGATCGCGACCTGCTTGCCGGCAAGCGCCGCGGCGGCCGCCGCGCGCAACGCGACCTCGGTCTTTCCGTAACCGACGTCGCCGCAGACGAGCCGATTCATGGCGCGCCGGAACGCGAGATCGGCGAGCACCTCGGCGATCGCGCGCGCTTGGTCCGGGGTCTCGGCGAAGGGGAAGCGGCTCGCGAAACGCTCGTAGTCGCGCACAGGCCATGACAGCTTCGAGCCCGGCGCGGCGGTGCGTGCCTTCGCCTGCTCGATCAGCCCGCGCGCCGCCTCCGCGATCTCCTCCTCGACGCGAACGCGGCGTTTCTGCCAAGCATCGCCGTCGAGGCGATCGAGCGTGACCCTCTCGCTATCGGCTCCATAGCGCCAGATCCGATGCATCTCTTCGACCGGCACGAGGAGCTTGTCTTCGTCCTTGAAGGCAAGCCGAACCGCTTCCGACAAGGCGCCGTCTCCGGCAGGGATGCTCTCCAGGCCGGCGAGGAGACCGAGACCGTAATCGAGGTGGATGACCACGTCGCCGATGCGGAACTCCGGCGCGGTCATCAAGGCGGCGTCGGGGCTGACCGGACCTGCCCGCGCCGGCGCAAAGCCGCCACCGACGAGGTCGGTCGCCGCAATCACGACCGCATTCGCCTCCTGGTCGACGAAGCCGCGGTCGAGATCGAGCGCGAGGGTCAGGATCGCGCCTTCCCGCGCTTTCACGACCGATGTCCAATCGTCAGCCGCGATCGGCGTTTCGCGCGCCGCCTGCTCTGCGCGTCGCGCGAGCTGCTTCAGGGCCTGCGGATCGCCGCCCACGAGCACGACGCGGCGGCCGTCATCGAGGCACCGGCGCAGAAACGCCGCGAAGGCCCGCTGCGGCTTGACCTCCATCGCGAAGCGCGGCACCACGCCGGCATTCTCGCCGGACGGCTTGCGCAGCTCGATCGTCGGGTGCTCGGCGATCCGCGTCTGCCACTCGGCCTCGGTCAGGTAGAGCCGCTCTGGCGCCAACGGCGGCCGTGCACCCTCGCGCCGTGCCTCGGCGCGAAAGCTCAGCCGCGCCTCATAGGCATCCGCGACCTGCTCTTGGGCCGAGCGGCAACGCTCTGCCACTCCGGGCTCGAGGACGAGCGTCGCGCCCGGGCGATAATCGAAGATAGTGTCCAGCCCTTTGTGAAACTCAGCCAGCCAGTGCTCCATACCGGGCGAGGGCGCGCTTTCGTCGTCCTCGCCGCGTACCGCCTCGGAGGCGGCATCGAAGGTCACGGCGTCAAGGGAATCGGCGGTCAGTTGGGTGGCGGCATCGTAGCGCTCGATCGCCGCGACGGTCTCGCCGTCATGCGCGATGCGCACCGGCGCCTCGGCGCCGGCCGGGAAGACGTCGGCGACCTGGCCGTGGAAAGCCATCTCGCCGGGCTCGTCGACCCGCTCGTCGGCGACATAGCCGAGTCCGCCGAGCGATTGACGCAGGGCTTCGGCCGAGAACCGCTCGCCGATCCTGAGGCTCACGGCCGCGTCGCGGCAGATTTCGCGCGGGGGCACGCGCTGAAGGAGCGCGTCCGCGGTCGTGATCAGCACCGCATGCTCCGGCGCTTCCGCCAGTTGGCGGAGCACGCCCATGCGACGCCCCATGGCCTCGCGCGACGGCGGAGCGTGGTCGTAGGGCAGGCAGTCCCAAGGGGGCAGCATCAGCACATTGAGCTTCGGCGCGAGCCCACGCAGCAGACCGGCGAGGCGCTCGGCCCGCCTTTCGCTCGAGGCGACGTGAATCAAGCCGCTCGCGCCGGCCTTCTCGGCGAGCGCCAGCAGCTGGAGCGCTTGGCCGCCGAGCGTCGCCGCGCTCTCAAGGTCACGCGCTCGGCGCCGGGCCTTTGCCGCAGGCGCGCGGCGGGAATGGACCGGCGCCTTCCGGCGCGGCGCGGTCTTGACTTTCACGAGCTCGATCGGATCGGTTGCGAGGCGGTGAGCTAACTCTCGCGCGCGGCTTTCGATCCCTCCGCGAACAGCTCGGGCCGGCGCAGCCGCAGCGCCTGAACAAGGGCGAGCGTCTTCAGGTCGTCGAGCGTGCCGCCCTCCGCCATTTCCACGAGCTGCGCGAGCGGCATTTCGACGGCGGTGATGTTCTCGTGCTCCTCGGCGAGGCCGCCGCCTTCACCGGTGCGGTCTGCCGCAGCGTACGGCGCCAGAAAAAGGTGCATGTGCTCGGTCGAGACGCCCGGCATCGTCCACACTGCGCCGACGGGCTCGAGATCGCGGAGCGTCAGGCCGACTTCCTCTCCGGCTTCGCGCCGCGCGCACATCTCGGGATCGTCCTCGTCGAGCATGCCGGCCGGCGCCTCGAGCACGTCCGCCTTGCCGGCGGCATGAAACACCGGCGCGCGGAACTGGCGCACCAGCACCGCAAGCCGTCGCTCGGGATCATAGGGCAGCACGGCAACGGCCGCGCCGTGATCCTCGACTTCGCGCTTGAGCACATGGCCGTCCGGCAGCTCGATGCGAAGAAGCAGGAGCTTGCCCCAGCCCTCATGCAGGGTCTCGACGCCGAGGATGCGGTGGCCTGCCACGCTGGTCTCCTTCCGATGACGCTCGTCTACAACGCGAGAGGGCCGGAACCCGCCCGCCGGGCTCACGGTTACGCTTGCGGACGCCGATGGAACTCTCCTAGCCGATGGGCGACGATCTCGTGAGGACGATCCGCGAGCGCCAGGCGATCCTGTTCGCCGGCGCCGGCGTGTCGATGACGGTCGGCCTGCCGTCGTGGTCGACCCTGATCGAGCACATGGCCGAGGAGCTCGGGTTCGACCGCAAGCTCTCGATCGACCCGAACATCAACTACTTCACGCTCGCCGAATACTACCGCCTCAAGCAGGGCTCGATCGGCCCCTTGCGCAGCTGGATGGACCGCAACTGGAGCATTCCCGAAGACAAGCTGAGGAAAGCGCGCGTGCACGAGCTGATCGTCGAGCTCGATTTCCCGATCGTCTACACGACCAATTTCGACCGCAACCTCGAGACCGCCTTCGCGCTGCACGGCAAGGATTTCGTCAAGATCGTCACGGCGAAAGACGTGGCGCTGGCGCGCGAGGGCGTGACGCAGATCGTCAAGCTCCACGGCGACTTCGACGACGACTCCTCGATCGTCATCGCCGAGACCGACTACCTCGACCGGCTCTCCTTCGAGTCGCCGCTCGACATCAAGTTCCGCGCCGACGCGCTCGGCCGCACTATCCTGTTTATCGGCTACAGCCTGTCCGACCTCAACATCCGTTTCCTGCTGCACCGGCTCTGGAAGACCTGGGAGGCCTCCGGCTACGAGAAGGACAGACCCCAATCCTACGTCTTCATGCTGCGTCCGAACCCGATCGACGAGGCCGTGCTCGAGCAATGGGGGCTCCGCGTGCTGACCGAGCCGGACTGCAAGCCCGAGGAGGCGCTCGAGGTTTTTCTCGAGAAGCTCACGGCGGCGGTTGCGAGCGAGGATTAGCCGCCGCTCCCGTTCGGCTTCCTCCAATTCTGGAAGGTGATGCGCACGACCGGCACCACGGTGTCGTCGCCCTGCTGGCGGCGCTCGAACTGCATGAGGTCGTAATAGGCGCAGCGCGTAGTCTCGGGATAGGCCCGGCAGGTGCCGGGACGGGCGTGATAGATGGTGCAACGCCGCGTCTCCTGGTCGAGGAACATGCAGCACTCGTCGAGGATCTTGTCCGGCACCCGCTTCAGGACCCGCTCGCCCTCGCGAATCCGGGTGTAGCGCCGCTCGGCCTGCTCGTAGGTGATGCCGAAATGGCGCGCGAGCCGCGCCACGTCGCGCCGGTTCGTCTGCACGCGCTCATAGACCGAGCAGCAGAAGGCCGGGCATTTCGAGCAGTCGAAGCGGATGCGAGGCTGGCTGTCCTTGATCGTCGGCTTCGGCGCAACCGGCGCGGGCTCGGCCGGCACCGGCGGAAGCTCGACAGGGGCTGTCGGAAGAAAATCACTCATGAAGCTCAAGTCCCGCGCCCGCCCGACCGGGCGAGCCCTTGCCCTAGCGGCTCCCCGACATTCGCTCAAGCAAGCCCGCGCCCGACGGTTCCCGATCCACAGGCGCTCCCGTCAAAGCCGGGCGAAAAGCGCGGACGCGTGCAACTTGCCTCGCGCTCTTGCGTTAACGCAGCGTTTCGCATGGCGTTGTCTCCTTCTGGTCTCCTCTGCGCCTTCCGCCGTACCGGCGGGAGGCGCAGTCGTTTCGAGAAGGCCCGGGGATCCTTCCATGGCGTTCAAAGCCGAGATCGAGGCCGGCCTCCCCGGCAGCGTGCCGCCGCTCGAGCTGCACAGCGGCCAACGCGCGGCGCTCCGCATCGGCCATGCCCCGCCACGCGGCCGGGGAGTCTTCGCGGACGAGCGCATCGCGGCCGGCACCTTGGTCGAACGCTCGCCGGTGCTGGTGATTCCGCCGGAGCACCGAATCGCGACCGACGCGACCGTGGTCTTCACCTACGTCTTCATGTGGGAACGCGGCACGGTCGAGGAGGACCTCTACAAGCACGAGGGCCGCGCCGCGATCGCGCTCGGCTACACGAGCCTGTTGAACCACTCCTATCAACCGAATTGCGAGTTCATCCGCCACATCGACGCGCTCATGATCGACCTCGTCGCTCTGCGCGACATCGAACCCGGCGAGGAGCTCACCATCGACTACCAGATGACGCTGTGGTTCGTGCCCGAGTAGCCCGCCGGTCCGGCCGGCCCATGCCTCGCCGGCGGTGGCGGTGGGGCGCCGCTTGCGGCTATGCTAGGCTCGATTAGGTAAGCGGGAGATCCCGAGCCCGCGCCACGACTCGCATGACCTTCGTCTTTGCGCACCACGAGCTTGATCTTCGCCGGCAGGAGCTGCGCCGCGGCGGCGAGCCCGTGCATGTCGAGCCGCAGGTCTTCGACCTTCTGACCTTCCTGATCAGGAACCACGACCGCATCGTCTCGAAGGACGAGATCCTTGACGAGGTCTGGGACGGCCGCATCGTGTCCGAGGCGGCGTTGTCGAGCCGCATCAACGCAGCCCGCAAGGCGATCGGCGACAGCGGCAACGATCAGATCTTCATCCGCACCTTCCACAAGCGCGGCTTCCGCTTCGTCGGCGAGGTCGAGGAGGTGCCGGATGCTGCGGGCGATGCGAAGACGGCGCCCCTCCCCGACCTCCCGCGCGCCGACGGGGCGGTACGGCCGGACGGCGCCGAGGAAGCAACGCCGGCCCCGCCAGAGCCGGCCTTCGACCGGCACAAGCCCTCTATCGCCGTCCTGCCATTCGAGAACGTGAGCGAGGATTCAGACCACGAGTATTTCGCCTACGGCCTGACCGAGGACGTGATCCGGCTCTTGGGCCGCAATCGCTGGCTCACCGTGCTCACCCGCCACTCGGCTGCGCCTTTCCGGGGGGCGGAGGTCGACCCGCGCGAGATCCGGGTCGCGCTCGGCGTGCGCTACCTCGTCAAGGGCAGCGTGCGGAAGATGGGCGAGCGCGTACGCATCACGGCAGAGCTGGTCTCGACCGAGGACGGCGCACAGCTGTGGTCGGAAGTCTACGACATCCCGCTCGCCGACATCTTCGACATCCAGGACGCGATGGCGAAGCAGATCGCAGCGGTCATCGAGCCGGAGCTGGCGACGATCGAGCGCGAGCTTGCCTTCCGGAAAGCGCCGCAGAACCTCGACGCCTGGGACTGCTATCAGCGCGGCCTCTGGCACATGTGGGCCTTCACCACGCCCGGGCTCGAGGAGGCCGAGGCCATGTTCAAGCGCGCGATCGAGCTCGAGCCGGGGCTCGCGCGCGCGCATGCCGGCCTGTCCTACGTCTATCTCCAGAGCACCTGGTACCGCGATCCGGGCCGGCGCGCCGGGCTCCTCGAAAAGGCGATGGAGCTCGCCCGCAGCGCCGTCGGCCTCGACGAGCGCGACGCGCTCTGCCGCTGCGTGCTCGGCCGCGCGCAGTGCATGGCCCAGCATTACGAGGATGCGGTCGCGGAGCTCGAGGCGACGATCGAGCTCAACCCCAGCTTCGCGCAAGGCTATTTCGCCTTGGCCTTCACCCTGGTGTGGTGCGGCCGCGAGGACGAGGCGATCGCGCTGCTCGAGCAGGCGGTCGAGCTCTCCCCGCGGGATCCGCATCTGTGGACGTTCTACAACGCGCGGGCGTTCGCCCATTTCTCGCTCGGCGAACTGAAGAGCGCCGCGTTCTTCGCCCGCAAAGGCACCCGCACCCCCAACGCGACCTACTGGCCGTTCGCGACCCTCACCGCAAGCCTCGGCCTGCTCGGGCAGCGGGGCGAGGCCGAGGCGGCCGCCGGGGAGCTGCTCGAGCGCAAACCCGATTATACCTGCTCCTTCGCGCGCGAGGACCTGTTCTTCTGCGGCAAAGCGGACTTCATCGACCGCTATGCCGACGGCCTGAGGAGGGCCGGCGTGCCGGCTTGAGCGGCTGGCACGCCTCGCCTCAACGCCGGGGCAACCGGCCGACACCGATGCCCAAGCCGATCGAGACGATCTCGCTGCGGTGGATGCCGATGTCCTTGAGGGTGCGGTCGTCGAGCGTGCGTAACTGAGCGATCGTCTGACGGGTGCGCATGCGCTTGCGGACCCCCCTCCATGCGATTGCGAAGCGGGCGGCGACGCCCGCGGCCCTCCCGCCGGCGGCGTGCCGGCCGAGGGCCATGACGAGTTCGGCCATGTGGCTCTCCTATATCTAGCGCTGGGGCTGCCAGCCTCGGATCAGACCCTAGCCGCGGCCGCGCATTCAGACTTTCAGGCCCGCTGGAGGTCTCGTTGAGATGCTCTGGAGATTTCGTGGCGGGGGTCCAGCGGGGAACCGGGGGCCGGAACCGCTCGTTGGGTTTGAGGCCTAGCTTCGTGCCGAGGAAATGGTGCGCATGCGTCCGATGGAGCTGGCCAAGCAGCGCCGGCAGCCCCTTCGCCTCGAGGAGCCCCGCCGGCGCATCCTGCGGCCGGGGGACAATTGCTGGCGGGTCGAGCCCGCGAGCCGCGCGGCGACGCTCGTCGACGCCGGCGCCTACTACGCGGCGCTGGAGAGCGCGCTGCGCAGCGCCCGCCGCTCGATCATGATCATCGGCTGGGACTTCGACGGCCGCATCAAGCTGCGCGCCGACGACCCGGACTGCCCCGCGCTCGGCCCGTTCCAGCGTGAATTGGTCGAGGCGAGGCCCGAGCTCGAGATCCGCATCCTGATCTGGAGCGTCGCCGTCCTCCACGCGCCGGGCGACCCGGTCGAGCTCGTCATCGGAGCGGAGTGGCAGAACCATCCGCGCCTGCAGCTGCGGCTCGACCGCCAGCACCCGATCTACGCCGCGCATCACCAGAAGATCGTCGTGATCGACGACAACCTCGCCTTCGTGGGCGGCATGGACCTCACGGTCGAGCGCTGGGACACGCCGGAGCACCTCGCCGAGGACCCGCGCCGCACGCGGCCGGACGGCACGGCCTACACGCCGGTGCACGACGTCCAGTTGGTGGTGGAAGGCGAGGTGGCGCGCGCCGTCGCCGCGCATGCCCGCCACCGCTGGAAGGTCGCGACGCGGGAGGAGTTGCACCCCCTCGACCACGACGGGACCGCCTGGCCGGCCGATCTAGTCCCGGAGTTCACCGACACCCAGGTCGCCATCGCCCGCACCGCGCCGCCCTGGGCCGAGCAGCCGCCGATCCAGGAGGTCGCGAAGCTGACCGCCGATGCGATCGTCGCGGCTCGCGACATGATCTACATCGAGGCGCAGTACCTTTCCGCGCACAGCGTCGGGAACCTTCTCGCCGGCACGCTGGCGCTGAGCGACGGCCCCGAGATCGTCGTGATCCTCACCTGCTCCTCGCACGGCTTCGTTGAGCACGCGCTGATGGGCCGCAATCGCGACCGCCTGCTGCGCAAGCTCCGCAAGGCCGACCGGCACGGCCGGCTCAGGGTGTTCTATCCGGTCGTGCCGAAGGGCGAAGCCTATGGCGAGGTACTCGTCCACTCGAAGCTGATGATCGTCGACGACCGCTTCCTGCGCATCGGCTCCGCGAACCTCAACAACCGCTCGATCGGCCTCGACACCGAATGCGACCTCGCGCTTGAAGCCTCGCGCGAGGAAGAGCGCTGCGCCATCCGGGCCCTCCGCGAGAGGCTCCTCGCCGAGCATCTCGGGGTCAGCCCCGCGGAGGTTGCCGCGGCAGCGACGCGCGAGGGCAGCCTCGTCGGTGTGATCGACCGGCTCAACCGCAGCGAGGGGCGTGGGCTGCGGGGCTTCCCGGCCATGCAGGAGGACGGCCCGACCACGCCCTTCCTCGGCACCGGAATCCTCGATCCGAAGCAGCCCTTCGAGCCGCTCGGATTCCTGAGCAAGAAGCGGAAACCCCGCGCCGCTTAAGCGGCGCCGCGCCCCGCGCGCTCGCGCGCTTTCTGTCGCCGCCTCCTGATCTCGATCACCGCGAAGGTCGGCGCGCCGATCGCCAGCGGCACGAGGAAGTACAACACCCGGAACACCAAGAGCGCGCCGATGAACTGGGCCTGCGGCAGCAGGAAAAGGACCACACTCTCGATCACGCCGAGCCCGCCCGGCACATGGGTGACGAGCGCCGCGACCGTTGCCAGCACGTAGACGGTCGCAACCGCCGGATACGAGACCTCGCCGACCGCGGCGAGCACCTGGTGCAGGCAGGCCGCCACGCAGGCGAAGTTGAGCGGCCCGATCGCGATCTGGCCGAAGGCGAGGTGCAGTGGCGGCATCGCCATCTCGAAGCGGCGGATGCGGATCGGCTTCCTCACGAAGGCCGCGAGCGCGACGTAGCCCGCCGCTGCCGCGAGGCAGAGCGCGCCAAGCCCGATCACCAGCGGCCGGTCGAGACCGGTGATGTCCTCGGCGAGGCTCGCTCGCATGATCAACGCCGCGCCACCGAGCGTCACCAGCCCCAGCCCAACCGTCATACCGCAGAACAGCACCACCTTCGCGACCTCGCCGGCCGAGAGCCCCCAGCGGGAGTAGAAGCGGTAGCGGATGGTGCCGCTGCTCAGCGCTGCAAGGCCGATGTTGTGGCCCATGGACAGCGCGACGAAAGAGGCCAAGGCCGCTTTGCGGTAGGGCAGCGGGTGCCCGACGTAGCGCAAAGCGAGGTAGTCGAAAAAGGTGAGGCAGAGATAGCTCGCGGCCCCGAAGCCCGCGGCGAAGAACAGGCGATGCGCCGGGATTGCCGCGACCGAGGCCGCGATCTCCGCCATGCTGTATCGGCTGAGGGTGCGGTAGAGAAGGAAAGCCGCAAGCGCGATCGCCGCGACCGCGATGTAGGGCGTGAGCCTGCGCCCGAGACTCTTCTTTTTCGGCGCGTCGTCGTTCTTGCCCGGCTCGGCGAAATGCGGCGGCGTGCACCGCGTCGGCCGCTTTCGCGGCTTCTCGCCGATCCCCGCGGGGCTATGGCTGCCCAGGACCTGGGCTCGGGACGACAAAGCTTAGGGTTCCTCTCAGAATCCGAAACCCGTCAGCGGGCGAAACGATCCATGGCGGCCGGCTCTGCGGACTCGCGCGCGGCGGCTTCCGGCGCGATCTCGAAATCCATCACCAAGGGCAGGTGGTCGGAAGCGAGACGCGACAGAGCAGTCCGGGGCACCTCCATCCGGCGCACCTTGACCGGAGGCGTGACGAATACGTGGTCGATGCGCAGGGCCGGATA
This sequence comes from Microvirga sp., assembly GCA_029266525.1. Classification (GTDB taxonomy): domain Bacteria; phylum Pseudomonadota; class Alphaproteobacteria; order Rhizobiales; family Beijerinckiaceae; genus JAJKJG01. The sequence goes on along the minus strand of JAQSWQ010000016.1, from coordinate 43,879 downwards.
GCGCGTCGGGAAGGTCGGTCCTGGCCGCGCGACGCCGGGCGTGAGCGCGGCGTCCGTGAAGCGCGCGGCGAGGCGGCGATAGGCGCGCGAGCGCGATAGCATGTTGAAATCCCCAAGCAGGACCAGCGGACCCTGCGCGCGCGAGCCGCCGAGCCAACCCGGCCCGAGAAGCGCCTCGACCTGTGCCATGCGCTCGCGCCCAAGAAGCCCGAGATGGGTGTTGAGCACCTGCAGCTCGATGCCGCCGAGGTCGATCGCGACCCACAAGGCTCCCCGCGGCTCGAGCTTCGGCAGAAGCTTCAGCCCCGGCAGCGGTCCGGCCTTGACGAGACGCAGTGGGTAGCTCGTCAGGATCGCGTCGCCATAGGCTTCCTCCGTGACCTTGAAGGCCGGGTGAAACTGCAAATCCATCTCGAGGTCGAAGGCGATCTCGTGGGCCTGGTCGACGAGCCCGGTTCGAGCCCGCATGACGTCGAGCTCCTGCAGCGCCACGATGTCGGGCTCGCACTCGGCGAGCACGTCGGCAATGCGCTTCGGCGACAGGCGCCCATCGGTCCCGACGCAGCGATGGACGTTGTACGTTACGATCCGCGGCACTCGCCGGGCCTCCAGGTGGCGGGAAGGATGATGGGCGTCGGGACGACAACGCTCAAGCGGCGGATAGCGCCGCTCCTGCGCGGGCGCCGGCAGATACCAATCTTCCGAAGGGTGGCCGAGGCGATGACGGCCCCTCCACCAACTGTCGGTATGCAACCCGCTTGCGTCCAAGCTCAGGGCGTGATGGTATCCGGCCGGTCGGGGACGACAACGCTCTATCGAGAGGGAGGGATCTCAATGTCCAACAATGCATCCCGCGAGGCCGATCGGCTGCCTTATGCCGGCCCCGAGATCGTCGATGTCGGCCCGGTGCTCGAGATCACGACGGGGCGGACGACGCCGGTGAGAGATTTGCAAAGCGACCCCATGACCTATTTCGACGCGTCGAAGCGCGGGTCGCCCACAGACGAGGTCGAACTCGGCAACGACGAGTAGAGGAAGGCGGCTGCCCCGGCGACCTCTTTCCCCAGCCTTGGGCGAGGGAGTGCCGACGCATGCCGGCGAGGGCGGGGGCAGGCGTTGGCCGGTGAGGGCGGATCGCAAGCACCGAGTCCGCTTGTCGGCGCGGGTTCGGGTGCTTGCTTTGCTGCCTCGCCTGACATCCGGCACGCCGAGGTCGAGGGCTTGCGCGTGCTTCTCGATCTGCGGACCGAAAGCTACCGCGTGCTGAACGAGGCCGGTAGCGCGATGTGGTCGGTCTTGACCGGCGAGGCCGACGAGCTGGCCGCCTTGGGCTCGCTGGAGAGGCGCTATTGCGCCGACCTTGATCGTCTTCACTCCGACCTTGCGAGCTTCGCCCGCCGCTTGCTGGCCGAAGGCGTTTTCGCACCGGCCGGTGAAGCGAGCGAAGCTTCACCCGAGGCGGCTTCAGCGCAAGCGCGCGGCGCGTGCTTCGGCGAGGCCGGAGGTCGGCCCCCGCCGCCTCCCCGCGTCAACGAAACGCTTCTCCCGCTTTCCGGCCTTGGCCGGGGCGTCGCGATCTTCGAAGCGCTGTCAGCCCTGACCGCCACATGGTTCGCGCTGGCCCGCTCCGGGTTCGCGCCGACCTATCGTGCCCACGCTAAGTTCCGTGCGGCGCCTGCGCGCGCCGAGCTTCAGAGCGTTCTTGCCGCCTTCAGACGCGCCGAGAACCTCTTCCTCCTGCGGCGCGCGCCGAATGACTGTGTCGTGCGGTCCTTGGCGCTCTACCGCTTCGTATGCTCGTACGGGATAGCGGCCGAGCATGTGATCGGCGTGCAGCGCATACCGTTCAAGGCGCATGCCTGGGTCGAATGGCGAGGCGAGCCGCTGTTGGATGCCCCGGTGCACGGCTTCACGTCTCTGGCCAGGCTGGGCGCCCCTGGCTGAGATGCGGCCCGCTGGCGGACCGGGCTTTGCCGGCCGGCTGACGGCTGCAGGCCGGCTTGCCACCTCGCGGGGCGCTGCCGAGCGGCGTTCCGGCTGTGAGGTTCTTCTGCACGGCTCCATTTCCGGTACCCGGGCTCTCGGGCGAGAACTCGGTCTACCCTCATCGGTTCGCGCGGATTCCCATCAACTCGTGGTCTCGGCCTATCGTAAGTGGGGCGATCGCTTCCCGGGCCATGTGCTCGGCGAATATGCGGCCTTCATCCGAGATCCGGAGAGTGGCTCGGCGGTGCTGACGCACGACGCTCTCGGAATGGCCCCCGTATTCTACGCTGCAGCCGACGAGACGCTCGCATTTTCGACCGAGATCCTGGATCTGCTCGACCAGTCGCGGGCGCGTGACATCGATCAGGAATTCCTCGCCGATTTCCTGACCACCGGCCAGATCTCCTCCGCGAGGACGCCCTATCGCGGCATCAAGCGTCTGCTTCCGGGGACCGCGATCGTCCGGGCAGGCGGAAGGATCACGAGCCGCCCGACATGGCGCCTGTCCGACGTCCCCCCGCTGTCCTGCCCGGAGAGCGATTATCACGAGCGCTTCCGCGAACTCCTCGCCGAAGCAGTGCGGGAATCCGTGCACCCGACGGGACCGACCTGGGTCTCTCTATCCGGAGGCCTCGACTCGTCGAGCATCGCCTGCATGGCCGCCGCGCGGGGTATCTCGTTGGGGGCGCTCTCATTTGTAAATCCATCTCAGCCGGAAATCGACGAGCGCCGCTGGATGCGCGCCGTCCTCGACCGCTATCCGTCGCCGTGGCATCCGATCGATGCCGAAACGCTCCTGCCATTCTCCGGGAGCCCGGAGCAAATCCTCGACGAACCTTCGAGCTCCGCCATATTCGTCGAGCGGCGCCGCGCCATCAACACGCTGCTCGCGAGCCATGGCGTCGAGAGGCTTCTCACCGGCCTTGGCGGCGACGCGGTGCTGTGCGCGTCGCCCGGGCGAGTCCCAGCCCACCTGTCCGACGCGCTGTTCTCGGCACGGCCGGCCGATGCGTTCCGCGATGTCGCGGAATGGAAAGCCGGATCGCCGGATCAGCGCTCCTGGTCCTACTGGCTTCTGCGCGGCCTGCTCGCGCCCGCGGCAACCCACCTGTTCCGGCGCAGCATCCTGACAACGCCGCGACATCCATTGCCGCCTTGGCTCGACCGCGACTTTGCATCCCGCATGCGCATCGGCGCCCGCGCGGGCCGGCCGCTGGCGCCGCGATGCCCCCGGCCCAGCGAGCAGGATCTGGCCGATGCGCTCTGGATCAACGCCCTCGCCACCTCCTCCGTGCCTGCGCGCCAGCGTTCCTACGAGATCCGCAGCCCCCTCCCTTATCGGCCCTTGGTGGAGTTCATGTACGCAGTCCCCTGGCATCAGAAGCTTCGCCCCAAATGCGACCGCTTCCTGCAGCGGCGGGCCTTGAAGGGCATCCTGCCGGAGCTCGTCCGGCGGCGGGCGGGCAAGGCAGGCGGATCCTGGGAGATGGTCGAGGGCCTTCGCCGATCGCCGCGATGGGTGGAATGTCTCTGCGATTCTCCGAAGATCGCGAGCCTCGGCATCGCCGATCGCGAGAGATGGCGCCAAGCCGTCGCGCAGGCCGCCGTCGGACAAACTCACGGGGATGTCTTCTTCCTCGCCGGCGTCGCCGTCGAGTTATGGCTGAAGGGGCTCGAACTTGGGGCCGCCCGCAAGGCAGGCGCGCGCCGCGCTGCGGCCGAGGCGGAGTTCGGCGGAGAAGCGGCCTGATCGCTTCGGTGATCACATCGCCGGCGCGCCAGACCGGCTTGACCTGAGTACCCTGACGCCCCTGCCCGGCGCCTTGACTTGCCCTGCCCCCTTCGCCAGTGTCCGCGCGCTTGCGGCGCCCGAGCGCATTTCGCGCCGATGCTCCCCCATCCCTGGCTGAGGGTTCCCGGCGCCTGAGCGATGCGAAGCTATCTCGATTTCGAAAAGCCGGTCGCCGAGCTCGAAGCGAAGGTCGAGGAACTGCGCGCGCTCGGCGAGGGGGACGACGCGGTCGCGATCGCGGACGACGTCGGGCGGCTCGAGGCCAAGGCCGCGGCGGCGCTGAAGGAACTCTATGCCAGCCTCACCCCCTGGCAGAAGACGCAGGTGGCGCGCCATCCCCAGCGGCCGCATTTCGCCGATTACTGCGCCGAGCTCATCGCGGATTTCGCGCCCCTCGCCGGCGACCGCAAGTTCGGCGAGGACGAGGCGATCGTCGGCGGCTTCGGACGCTTCCGAGGCGCCCCGGTCTGCGTCATCGGGCAGGAGAAGGGTGCCTCGACCGAAGCCCGCATCCGGCACAATTTCGGCATGGCGCGGCCGGAGGGCTACCGTAAGGCGGCGCGCCTGATCGAGCTTGCCGACCGCTTCGAATTGCCGGTGTTGAGCTTCGTCGACACCGCTGGCGCCTATCCCGGCATCGAGGCCGAGGAGCGCGGCCAGGCGGAGGCCATCGCCCGCTCGACCGAGGCCTGCCTTGCGCTTGGGGCGCCGAACGTCGCGGTGGTGATCGGCGAGGGCGGCTCGGGCGGAGCGATCGCGATCGCCACCGCGAACAAGGTGCTGATGCTCGAGCACGCGATCTACGGGGTGATCTCCCCCGAGGGCGCCGCCTCGATCCTGTGGCGCGACAGCGCCCGCGCGCAGGATGCCGCCACCAGCATGAAGATCACCGCGCAGGACCTGCTTCGCCTCGGCGTAATCGATTCGATCGTGCCGGAGCCGGTCGGGGGAGCCCATCGCGACCCCAAAGGCGCCATCGCTGCGGCGGGGGAGGCGATCGCCGGCGCCTTGTCCGAGCTCGGCAACATGGGGCCGGCGGAGCTGCGCAGCCACCGCTCGGACAAGTTCCTGGAGATCGGCCGCAAGCTGTAGCGATCCGGTTACACTTCATTCACCATGCGCCGAGATGCGCTTGCCTTCCGTCAAGGGGCGGGTAAGGCTAACGGGATTAGAAGCTCGGGCGTCCGGATCCAACCGGGCGATGATGGGGTCCCTATGGCGAAACCGATCCTGCTCGCCGCGGCGCTTGCGCTCGCGCTTTCGGCTTGCGAGGAGCCGGCGACCCGCTCGGTGCGCCATCTTTCGCCGATCCCGCCGCAGACCCTCGCGCTCATGGCCGAGAAGGGCATGTCGCGCAGCGATCCGATCCTGATGCGGGCCTACAAGAAGGAATCGGAGCTCGAGGTCTGGAAGCGCCGCGCCGACGGCAAATATGTGCATCTCAAGACCTATCCGATATGCCGTTGGTCGGGTCAGCTCGGGCCGAAGATCAAGGAGGGGGACCGCCAGGCGCCGGAAGGGTTCTACACCGTCACCCCGGGGCAGATGAACCCGAACTCGGCCTATTACCTTTCCTTCGATACCGGCTATCCGAATGCTTATGACCGCGCACATGGCCGCACCGGCGCGCATTTGATGGTGCACGGCACCTGCTCGTCGCGCGGCTGCTTCGCCATGACCGACGAGGCGATCGCCGAAGTGTATGCCATGGCGCGCGAGGCCTTCTCGGGCGGCCAGCGCGGCTTCCAGTTCCAGAGCTATCCGTTCCGCATGACGGCCGAGAACCTCGCGAAGCACCGGGCCGACCCGCACATCGCCTTCTGGAAGAACCTCAAGGAAGGCTCCGACATCTTCGAGGTGACGCGGGAGGAGCCGCGCGTCGCAGTTGCGAGCCGCCGCTACGATTTCGGGCCCGAGCAGCCGGCCGTCGCCGAGAAGCGCGCAGCCGACGAGCACAAGGTCGCGGCCCTCGTCGCGAAGGGCATGCCGGCCGTGCGGGTCGTCTACGAGGACGGCGGCCAGCACGCATCGTTCCGCACCGCCATGGCCTCGGTCGGCGGCGGCGACGACGGCCGGGCCTTTCCGATCCTCGCAGCGCGGCCGCGTCGCAATCTCGGCGAGGTGAGCCGGCCGGAGGCGCTTGCCATGGGCCCGCGCGAGGTCCCGATCGAGAGCGGCCCCGCGACAGGCGCAAAGCCCGCGACCGCGCTCGCCTATGCCGGCGGGAAGCCCGCGACGACCCCCGTCGCCCGCGGCGAGCCTGCCCCGGCGGCCTCGCCGGCGCTCAAGGAGCGTTCGCTATACGATCGGACGATTGGCAATCTCTTCGGTGCGAGCGCGCCCGAGACCGCCCAGGCAGCGCCGCCGGAGGAGCCGAAGCCCGCCCCGCTGCCGCCCCGCCGCGGCGCGGCGAACCCTGCGAAGCCCCAGGCCGCGAAGCCCGCTTCCGAGCGGCGCGCTTGAGCCGAGGCCCGAAGCCCGCGAAACAGGCCGCTTCGGCGGCCTTTTCGTTGTGCCCGGCCGCTTATCACTCACGACCGCTCAAGCCGCGAACCGCCCGTGGCAGTGCTTGTACTTCTTGCCGGAGCCGCAGGGGCAGGCCTCGTTGCGGCCGACCTTGCCCCAGCTCGCGGGATCGCGCGGGTCGCGCTCGAGGACGGCGGTGTCGCTGCCGAGCGCCTCGGCCGCATAGCCGAGCGCCGGCCCCGCGCCGCCGAACGAGCCCGAGCCTTCGTAGGCAAGCTCGTTCTCGCCCGTCGCCGGGTCGAGGTGCTGGGCGAACATCGGCGGCAGACCCTCGGGCTCGGGCGGCTGGAACACCACCTCGATGCGCATGAGCTGCCCGGTCACCTGCTGGCGCAGGTGCCCGACGAGCTCGTTGAAGAGCTCGAAGGCCTCCGACTTGTACTCGTTCAGCGGATCGCGCTGGGCGTAGCCTCGCCAGCCGATGACCTGGCGCAGATGATCGAGCGTGACGAGGTGCTCGCGCCAGAGATGGTCGAGCGTCTGCAGGAGCACCTGCTTCTCGACATAGGTCATGACCTCGGCCGAGTTCGCCTCGACGCGCTTGCCGTAGGCCTCCTCGGCGGCCTTGCGCAGGCGCTCGCGCATCTCCTCGTCGGCGATGCCCTCCTCCTTCGCCCATGCGTCCACCGGCAGATCGAGGTTGAGGAAGTTTCCGGTCGCCTCCTTCAGCCCGGGGACGTCCCATTGCTCGGGATAGGCATCCGGCGGAATGTGGCGGGTGACGAGGTCGTCGATGACGCCGTTGCGCATCTCGTCGACGGTCTCGCGCACCGACTCCATGGCCATGAACTCGCGGCGCTGCTCGAACACGACCTTGCGCTGGTCGTTCATGACGTTGTCGTATTTGAGGATGTTCTTGCGGATGTCGAAGTTGCGCGCTTCGACCTTCTGCTGTGCCTTCTCGATCGCCTTGTTGATCCAGGGATGGATGATCGCCTCGCCTTCCTGAAGGCCGAGCTTCGTCAGCATCCCGTCCATGCGGTCGGAGCCGAAGATGCGCATCAGGTCGTCCTGGAGCGACAGGTAGAACTTCGAGCGGCCCGGATCGCCCTGGCGGCCCGAGCGGCCGCGCAGCTGGTTGTCGATGCGCCGCGATTCGTGGCGCTCGGTGCCGACGATGTAGAGCCCGCCGGGCAGATCGTGCTTGCGGCCTGCCGCGGGATCGGCCTTCTCGCCGGAGTTCAGCACAACCTGACGGTTCGCCTCGATCTCGGCCTTGATCGCCGCGACCTTCTCGACGCGCTCGGGGCCCGGCGGCACGTCCTTCAGCTCCTGCGCCACGCGCATGTCGCGGTTGCCGCCGAGCTGGATGTCGGTGCCGCGCCCGGCCATGTTGGTGGCGATCGTGATCGCGCCGGGGACGCCGGCCTCGGCCACGATGTAGGCCTCCTGCTCGTGAAAGCGGGCGTTGAGCACCGCAAATTTCCTGGTGGTGCGGCCTTCGCGCGCCGCCGCATAGAGGTCTTGGAGCGCCTGCGGATCGGTGAAATCGATCTGCGTGTAGCCGGCCTTGATCAGCAGCTCGGCCAGAAGCTCGGACTTCTCGATCGAGGCGGTGCCGACCAGCACCGGCTGGCGGCGCTCATGGGCCTTCTCGATCTCCTGGATGATCGCCTTGTACTTCTCCTCGACGGTCCGGTAGACCTCGTCGTCCTCGTCGAGGCGGGCGACGGGCATATTGGTCGGGATCTCGACCACCGAGAGGTTGTAGATTTCCTGGAACTCGTCGGCCTCGGTCGCCGCCGTGCCGGTCATGCCGGCGAGCTTCTTGTAGAGGCGGAAGTAGTTCTGGAAGGTGATCGAGGCGAGGGTCTGGTTCTCGGGCTGGACTTGGACGCGCTCCTTCGCCTCGAGCGCCTGGTGCAGCCCTTCCGAGTAGCGCCGCCCCGGCATCATGCGGCCGGTGAACTCGTCGATGATCACGACCTCGCCGTTCCGGACGATGTAGTCCTTGTCGCGCTGGAACAGCGTGTGAGCGCGCAGCGCTTGGTTGACGTGGTGCACGGTCGTGGTGTTGTGCACGTCGTAGAGGTCGCCCTCCTTGAGGATGTCCGCCTCGCGCAGGAGCTCCTCCATGCGCTCGTTGCCGGCCTCGGTGAGCGCGACCGTGCGCTGCTTCTCGTCGACGTCGTAGTGCGACTTGTCGAGGCGCGGGATGAGCTGGTCGATTGCCATGTAGAGCTCGGAGCGGTCGTCGACCGGCCCCGATATGATGAGCGGCGTGCGCGCCTCGTCGACCAGGATCGAGTCGACCTCGTCTACGATCGCGTAGGCGTGACCCCTCTGGACCATCTGCTCGAGCTCGTACTTCATGTTGTCGCGCAGGTAGTCGAAGCCGTACTCGTTGTTGGTGCCGTAGGTGATGTCGCAGGCGTAGGCCGCCTTGCGCTCGTCGTCGTCGAGCCCGTGCACGATGACGCCGACCGACATCCCGAGGAACTTGTAGATCTGCCCCATCCACTCGGCGTCGCGGCGGGCGAGGTAGTCGTTCACAGTGACGACGTGGACGCCCTTGCCGGCGAGCGCGTTGAGATAGACCGGCAGGGTCGCGACGAGCGTCTTGCCTTCGCCGGTCTTCATCTCGGCGATCCCGCCCTCGTGCAGGACCATGCCGCCGATGAGCTGGACGTCGAAATGGCGCTGGCCGAGCGTGCGCTTTGCCGCCTCGCGCACGGTCGCGAAGGCCTCGACCAGGATGTCGTCGACATCCTTGCCGGCCGCGAGCTCGGCCCGGAAGCGGTCGGTGCGGGCGCGCAGCTCCTCGTCGGACAGGCGCTCGATCTCGGGCTCGAGCTCGTTGATGGCGGCGACCCGCGGACGGTAGCCCTTGACCCGCCGGTCGTTGGCGGAGCCGAAAATCTTCTTCGCGAGAGCGCCTAGCATCTCAAACCTGTCGTCGATGGCGAAATGGGGGAGGTCGGGCGGCCTTATAGACGTAATTATCGCAAGACGCATCCGAAAGGCTGCGGGCCGGATCGGCGCCGCTGGCGCGGCATCCCAGCCGAATGGATCGGAGCGGACCGCCAAGGTCGGGTTGATTCAATTTGGCGTGAGGACATGCGTTCTCGTTCTCGCGGCCCTGATCGGGTCCGAGGCATGAGGGCCGGGCGGGTCGCGCGGCCCTCGAGAATGAGAGGGGAGCGCGGGGGCCGGGTGGTCCGCGGCGCGGACGGCCGCGCGCGGAAAGATCAGGGCAGGGACAGGGCCAGCCGCCGCTTGGGCGGAACCGGCCGCGGCACCCCGCGCGCGGCGCCTTGGTCTTCGGCCTCGCGCTTCGGCTCGGACGAGCCTTAAGCGCTGTCGCGCAGACCTCCCGAATGGGCCGGGAGGACGGGCGAGGCCGTCCGCAGGCCGGGTGGCGCGCCCTGGGACCGCGCCAGTGACCGGGAGCGGCGGCCCTGAGTAGAAGCACATAACGGGAACATTGTCAAGAGAAAAAGCCTAGGCGTTTGACATCTGAGAAATCGCGGCCGATCAAGCTGCTGCTGTCCGGGCGCTGTCGACGAGGCCGAAGGCGACCGGGCACCCATTCGAGCTTGCGTCCTACTTTAGTCGTACTTGCCGGGATGGCCGCACCCGCCCAAGAGGGCGCTCTTCCGGCGCAAGACCCGGGCATCCTGGAGCAACCCCCATGCGTTTCGTGACCGCCGCACTTGCGGCCTTTCTGACCTCTCCGCTCGCGGCTCAGGCCCAGATCTCCGACAACCTCGTCAAGATCGGCATCCTCAACGACCAGTCCGGCCTCTATGCCGATTTCGGCGGCAAGTGGTCCTACGAGGCCGCCCGCATGGCAGTCGAGGATTTCGGCGGCAAGGTGCTGAACGCACCGGTCGAGGTCGTCACCGCCGACCACCAGAACAAGCCCGACGTCGCCTCGACGGTCGCGCGCCAGTGGTACGACGTCGACAAGGTCGACGCGATCATGGAGCTCACGACCTCCTCGGTCGCCCTCGCGATCCAGCAGCTGACCAAGGAGAAGAAGAAGATCAACATGATCACCGGCGCAGCCTCGACCGACCTCACCGGCAAGGCCTGCAGCCCCTACGGCTTCCACTGGGCCTACGACAACCGCGCGCTCGCGGTCGGGACCGGCGGGGCGCTCGTCGAGAAGGGCGGCGACACCTGGTTCTTCCTCACCGCCGACTACGCCTTCGGCCATTCGCTCGAGCTCGAGACCGGGCGCTACGTGCAGTCGAAGGGCGGCAAGGTGGCCGGCGCCGTGCGTCACCCATTGAGCGCGAGCGACTTCTCGTCCTTCCTGCTCCAGGCGCAAGGCTCGCGCGCCAAGGTGATCGGGCTTGCCAATGCCGGCCTCGACACCTCGAACGCAATCAAGCAGGCGGCCGAGTTCGGCATCGTGCGGGGCGGGCAGCGGCTCGCGGCGCTGCTCTTCACGCTCGCCGAGGTGCATGGGCTCGGCCTGCAGGCCTCCCAGGGCCTCGTGCTCACCGAGGGCTATTACTGGGACCTCGACGACCAGAGCCGCGCCTTCGCCAAGCGCTTCCAGGAGCGCACCGGGCGCATGCCCAACATGGTCCATGCCGGCACCTATTCGGCGGTGTCGCAATACCTGAAGGCGATCCAGGCCGCCGGCACCGACGAGGCCGATGCCGTGGCGAAAAAGCTCCACGAAATGCCGGTGCAGGATTTCTTCTCCAAGGGCGGAAAGGTGCTGCCGAACGGGCGCATGATCCACGACATGTACCTGTTCGAGGTCAAGAAGCCGTCCGAGTCGAAGGGTCCGTGGGACTACTACAAGCACCTCTCGACGATCTCGGGCGAGCAGGCCTTCGCGACCCCGAAGGAGAGCGGTTGCCCGATGACGCAGTAGCCTTCGCGCCAGGGCGGATGGCCGGTAAGACTGTCCTCGTGACCCCCGCCATCCGCATCCAGCGCGAGGATTTCTCGGCCGCCGACGAGGTCGCGGCGCTGACGCGGGACCGCGCCGATATCGGCGCGGTCGTCACGTTCACGGGGCTCTGCCGGGACGAGGGCGGGCGGCTTCAGGCGCTCGAGCTCGAGCACTACCCCGGCATGGCCGAGGCGGAGCTGCGGCGCGTTGCCGAGGAGGCGGCGGCGCGCTGGCCGCTCGACGGGCTGACCGTTATCCACCGCTTCGGCAAGCTCGCGCCGGGCGAAAACATCGTGCTCGTGGCGGCGGCCTCGGCCCACCGCCACGCCGCCTTCGAGGCCGCATCCTTCCTCATGGATTTCCTGAAGACCCGCGCGCCGTTCTGGAAGCGCGAGCACCTCGCCGACGGCACGGTCGGCGGCTGGGTCGAAGCCAAGGGCGAGGACGACGCCGCGGCGGAGCGCTGGGAGGCCGGCGGGAGGCGAGGTTGACGGGAGCGGCCGAGGGGCAGAGCATGCCGCCGTCGCATCGACGGAGGTGCCGGATGCCGCGCCTTCCCATCGCGCTCGCCGCCCTGATCGCCGCGAGCGCCGCCCTCGCCCATGGTCCCACCGCGCGGCCCCAGACCGTGCAGGCCCATGATCCGCTGAACTGCTACTGCCGCGCCCAAGGGAAAACCTTCGCGGTCGGCGAGACCGCCTGCCTGCGCACCGGCGAGGGCCCGCGCCTCGCCGAATGCGGCATGGTGCTCAACAACACCTCGTGGCAGTTCACCGGCCGGACGTGCCCGGAGTCGTGAGGCGGCTCAGCCGCGCCGGCGGACTCACTACTCCCAATCGGAAAGATGAGTGACGGCGCGTTTGTGAGGGCTGCACTTCAGCTTGTCCGTGAACCTCCGATCGCTGCTGACCAGGGTTGTCGCCCGAGCTTCGGCGAGCGCCAGGAAAACGCAATCATATAACGGGTGCGCCAGCTCCAAGGAGAGCGAGAAGCTTCGGTCAAGAAGCGGCGCCGTGGCTTCGAGGGCGGGAAGGAGCTGCGGCGAAGCGCGGTGAGCCGAGCGGGCGAATTCCTCGGAAATGTCGCCGCGCCGCACTGCTCGCGTCAGAGCGCCAGCGATCTCGACCGCCAGCAAGTCAGGCGCGCGCAGGTCGGATGAGCGCAGGAGGAACTCCCGCGCGGCGGCGCTGAGCGATCCCGGCACCAGCGCGTCGACGACCACGCTCGTGTCGACGATCATCCCTCCTCCTCGCGTAATTCGCGGATGATCTCGGCGCTGCTGAACGAAAGCTGAGGCCGGTCTCCCCAGAGCCGGTCAAGCTCGGCGAATAATGCCCGCTTCTCGTGGGGCGTGAGAGGCGAGCCGCGCTGCAGCGCCTTCTTAGCTTCCTGCTGCATGGAAGTGCCGTTGATTTCGGCCTTCGCTTTCAATCTCTGCATGAGGCCGTCATCGACATCGCGGATCAGGAGATCACCCATGCAAAGCCTCACCGGCTGATATCGCGAGCGATATCATATCGCTCCGCAGCTGTCATCGGCTTACTGCATCGTCGGGATCACGAACTCCGAGCCCTCCTTCACCCCTGACGGCCAGCGCGAGGTCACGGTCTTGGTCTTGGTGTAGAACCGGATCGCATCGGGGCCGTGCTGGTTGAGGTCGCCGAAGCCGGAGCGCTTCCAGCCGCCGAAGGTGTAGTAGGCGATCGGCACCGGGATCGGCACGTTGACTCCGACCATGCCGACATTGACCTTGGCCGCGAAGTCACGCGCGGCGTCGCCGTCGCGGGTGAAGATCGCGACGCCGTTGCCGTATTCGTGCTCGGAGGGCAGCCGCAGGGCCTCGTCGTAGTCCTTGGCGCGCACGACCGACAGCACCGGCCCGAAAATCTCCTCCTTGTAGATGCGCATCTCGGGCCGCACCTCGTCGAAGAGGCAGCCGCCCATGTAGAAGCCGTCCTCGTAGCCCTGCATCTTGAAATCGCGCCCGTCGACGACGAGATTCGCGCCCTCGCGCACGCCGAGCTCGACGTAGTCGCGCACTTTCTGCAGGTGCTGCTTCGTGACGAGCGGGCCGAAATCGGCGACCGGATCGGTCGAGGGGCCGATCTTCAGGCCTTCGACGCGGGGGATGAGCTTGTCCATGAGCGTGTCGGCCGCGCGCTTGCCGACCGGCACCGCGACCGAGACGGCCATGCAGCGCTCGCCGGCCGAGCCGTAGCCGGCGCCGATCAGGGCATCGACCGCCTGGTCCATGTCGGCGTCCGGCATGACGATCATGTGGTTCTTCGCGCCGCCGAAGCATTGCGCGCGCTTGCCGGTCGCGGCCGCACGCGAATAGACGTATTCGGCGATCGCCGACGAGCCGACGAAGCCGACGGCCCGGATGTCCGGGTCGTCGAGGATCGCGTCGACCGCCTCCTTGTCGCCGTTGACGACGTTGAGGATCCCGGCGGGCAGCCCGGCCTCGATCATAAGCTCGGCCAATCGCATCGGCACGCCGGGATCGCGCTCCGAAGGCTTGAGGATGAAGGCGTTGCCGCAGGCGATCGCCGGGGCGAATTTCCACATCGGGATCATGGCCGGGAAGTTGAACGGGGTGATGCCGGCGACGACGCCGAGCGCCTGGCGCATCGAGTAGATGTCGATGCCCGGCCCCGCCCCTTCGGTGTACTCGCCCTTCATGAGATGCGGGATGCCGCAGGCGAATTCCACCACCTCGACGCCGCGCTGGATATCGCCTTTGGCGTCCGGGATCGTCTTGCCGTGCTCGCGGGCGAGGAGGTCGGCCAAGGACTCCATCTCCCGGTTCACGAGGTCGAGAAAGCGCATCATCACACGGGCGCGGCGCTGCGGGTTGGTCGCCGCCCAGGCGGGCTGCGCCGCGGCAGCGTTCTCGACCGCGGCCCGGAGCTCCCCCTTCGAGGCGAGCGCGACCTTGGCGATCACCTCGCCGGTCATGGGCTGGTAGACGTCGGCCGTGCGGCCGGACGCGCCCGCGACTTCCTTCCCGCCGATGAAATGCCCGATCTCTCGCATGGGAGCGCTCCTCACAGCTGTCTTTCGGCGACGACTACCATTGCCTCCGGGGCGCCGCTATAGGGTCGCCGAGGGGAGGAGCCGATGACCTCGAAGCTCGAGCAGTTGCGGCGGATGACCGTCATCGTCGCCGACACCGGCGATATCGAGGCGGTGCGGCGCCTCAAGCCTGAGGACTGCACCACCAATCCGAGCCTGCTCCTCAAGGCGGTCGAGATGCCGGCCTATGGGCATCTGCTCGAGGAGGCGCTCGCGTGGGCGCGCCGGAAGGGCGGCGCCCGCGAGGCGGTCGCCGCGGCCGTCTGCGACCGCCTCGCCATTGCGTTCGGGGCGGAACTCGCCGGTATCGTGCCGGGCCGCGTCTCGACCGAGGTCGATGCCGACCTCTCCTTCGATACCGGGGCGACGATCGCCAAGGCGCGGGCGATCATCACGGCCTATGAAGAGCGCGGCATCGGCCGCGAGCGCATCCTGATCAAGGTCGCCTCGACTTGGGAGGGCATCCGCGCCGCTGCGGCGCTGCAGCGCGAAGGGATCGACTGCAACCTCACGCTCCTCTTCTCCCTCGTCCAGGCGGCAGCCGCGGCCGATGCCGGCGCTTTCCTGATCTCGCCCTTCGTCGGACGCATCCTCGACTGGCACGTCAAGGCGGGCGGCGGATCCTACACGGGCGAGACCGATCCGGGCGTGCAGTCGGTCCGGCGCATCTACGCCTATTACAAGGCGCACGGCATCAAGACCGTGGTGATGGGGGCCTCCTTCCGCAACGCCGCCGAGATCGAGGCGCTTGCCGGCTGCGATCGCCTGACGATCTCGCCGGCCCTCCTCGACGAGCTTGCCAAGGCCGAGGGCGACCTGCCGCGCAAGCTCTCGCCCGCGAATGCCGCCGACGCGCCTGCCCGCATGGAGCTCGACGAGAAGAGCTTCAGGTTCCTCTTGAACGAGGACGCCATGGCGACCGAGAAGCTTGCCGAAGGCATTCGCCAATTCGTCAAGGACCTGCGCGCGCTGCGCAGCCTCGTCGCGCGCCGGATGGAGGAGAAGGAGGCGGCGTGAGAGCCGCCTTCAGGGCGTCGGGCTGCTCTCGACGAGATGCTCGATCGCACGGAGCGACGCGGCGACGATCCGGCTCCAGCGCTCGATCGCGAACACGTCGCAGACGAGGTCCTGCCGGATCTCGATGAGCGTGGCCGGGAAGCCGCGCGCGTCGCCATGGACCGGCACGGTGTAGTCGTGGTCTAGCGCCACGCGGTAGGGCTCGTTGCGCCCGACCGGCGAGCCGAGGCGCACCTCGAGCGCCTGGGCCAGCGCCTCGGCGAACGCCGCGCTCTCGCGAAATAGCACGCCGGCCTGCCAGGGCCGCGCGACGCCTGCGAACACGGGCGTGAAGCTGTGGATGCCGAGCACGGCGGTCCTGCGCGAGCCGCGCCCGTCGAGATGGGCGGCGACCGCGCGATGAAACGGCTCGAACCAGAGCTCGCGGCGTCGCCGCCGCTCGGCCCCATCGAGCGAGGCGTTGCCCGGGATGACGGTCGCCTCGCTGATCTCGGGGATGCTCGTGCGGCTCCCGGGCGGGCGGTTGAGGTCGATCAGGAGACGGGAGTAGCCGGCCAGGAAAAGCGGCGCATCGACGAGGCAGGCGAGGCGCGTCGCGACCTCGGCGGCGCCGATGTCCCAGGCGATGTGGCGATCGAACTCGGCGGCCGGCAGGCCGAGGCGGCCGTAGCCGGCCGGCAGAAGGCGCGAGGCATGCTCGCACAGGAGCACGAAGGGCGAGCGTCCCTCCGCGTTGACGACGACGACGGGCGGCCCACTCTGCTCGAACTCGGCTTCTTCCGCGCCCGGCGCGGCCGCGCCGGCGTCTTCGCCTCGTCCCACGCTCACGCCGCCTCGAAGGTTGTCACCTTGAAGCCGGCGAGCGCGGCTGGCCCGAAGCTCGTCGTGAGGGCGACGTCGGTGGCGTCCCGGCCGCGCGCCATCAGGATGCGGCCGATCCGCGGCGCGTTGTGCCGCGCGTCAAAACGGTACCATTGGCCCGACAGGAAAACCTCGAACCAGGCGCTGAAGTCCATCGGGGCCGGGTCGGGCGGCACCCCGATGTCTCCGAGGTATCCCGTGCAGTAGCGCGCCGGAATGTTCATGCAGCGGCAGAACGTGATGGCGAGATGGGCGAAGTCGCGGCAGACGCCGCGGCCCTCATTGTGCCCGTCCCATGCCGTGCGGAACTGGCTAGCATGATGATATCCGAATTCGAGCCGGTCATGGACGTAGTCGCAGATTGCCTGCACCCGCGGCCACCCCGGCGGCGTCGCCCCGAACAGCGCCCAGGCTTCGTCGCTCAGGCGGTCGGTGTCGCAGTAGCGGCTCCCCAGGAGGAAAACCAGGACGTGGTCCGGCAACTCCTCGAGCGGGTGCTGCACGGCGTGCGGGACCACCACGTCGGGCTCGCCGCTGTCGCGGATGACGAACTCGTTCGACATCGTGATCCGCCCGGGCGGCGCGGTGATCCGCGTGCACAGGTTCCCGAACCCGTCACGATATTCGGTGCCCTTGGCCGGGGGATCGAAAACGATGCGCTCCGGCGCCTCGAGATCCGCCTGCCGTGATGGATGCACCCTGAGCATCAGCAGCATCGGCGTGGCCTGAGCGCAGTCATAGGCGATCTCGAACCCGGCCCTGATCCTCATCTAGCTCTCCGCCGGCGCCGCAGGCGCCCGTCCTCTCGGGGCCGACGCCTGTGCGCTGGTCACCTGAACCTCGACCGACATGCCGAGCTCGTCGGCCCGAAGGCCGTAGAAGGTGCCGCTCAGCGGCACGGCTTGCGCAGGATCGCGGGCCACCGCGACCCTGATCAGGTCGCGGTTGCCGACGATCCCGTTGGTCGGGTCGAACTCGACCCAGCCGGCGCCCGGCAGATAGATCTGGCACCAGGCGTGGGTCGAGCCGCCGCCGAGATAGGCCGCCTCGTCGCGATCGGGGACGTAGATATAGCCGGACACGAAGCGCGCGGCGAAGCCGAGGCAGCGCACGGCTTCCATCATGAAGAGCGCGAGATCCCGGCAGCTGCCGCGGCCGCGCTCGAGGGTGGTCAGCGGCGCCTGGGTGCCCGGCTCCGACCGGCGCTCGTAGGAGAAGCCTTCCTTGATGCCGTAGGTCAGCGTCTTCAGGAGCTCGCCGGTGGCGGTCGGCCGCCCCTGCCGCACGAACTTGCGTGCCCAGCGCTCGAGCCGCCGCTGTGGATCGGGGTGGCGGCGCTCGATCGAGGGCAGGAGATCGGGCAATTCCTCCGCGCCGTAGGAGAACGGATAGCGCTTCGCCTCTTCCTCGATCGTGAAATCCGGACTCCTCGCCGGCGAATGGTCAAGCTCGATGCGGCTCTCGAAGCGCAGCTCGCTCGCCTCGCCGCTGAAGTTCACGATCGCGACACAGTTCCCGAAGGCGTCGTGGATCCAGCGGAACTGGGTCGGCTCGGGCGTGATCCGCACCGAGGCGTGGATCAGCTTCTGGTCGTGGCTGTCGCGCGGCCGGAAGATCATCCGGTGCTCGCCGAACGAGACCGGCCGTGCGTAGCGATAGGTCGTGACGTGACGGACCGAAAGGAGGGTCATCTCGGCTTACTACAACGGCGCGCTGCCGCGAGCACCCCACATGGTGCAAGACCGGTGCCGTGAAGACCTCGTTAGGGCGGCGCTAACCAGCCGCAGGCATGACGTTTGGTTAGCCATGTCCCTTTACGATGCCCGATCACCTTGCGTGCGAATGTCCCCGCAGTTTCGACGGCACGCCCGTGAAACGCTTCGGAGGACGACATGCACCTGTTCAACCGCTTCATCCGTGACGAATCCGGCGCGACCGCCATCGAGTACGGCCTGATCGCCGCCCTCATCGCCGTTGCCGCCATCAGCGCCATGACCACGCTCGGCACCGAGCTCGGCAAGAAGTTCTCGAAGGTGTCCACCACGCTCTCGAGCGTGCAGTAACGGACCTCTTTCGGAACCACGGCCTTCGGCGGGCGGCTTCGGCCGCCCGTTTTGATTCCGGGGAGCCCAAATCGCAGGCTTGCCGGCCGGGCGCCAGGGGACCGGGACCGCCCGCCTCGCGCCGCCAGGCGAATGGCAGGCGAGCTCGTCAGCTCGGCTCCGCTTTATTGCGCGATTAACCAAAGATCGCGTTCGCGGACCGGCAAGACTTGGATTTACTTCCTCTTACATAAACACCGGCAAACTTACACTTCACCTCGGGGACGGGGTGGAATCCAGGGAAGGGGGACGTATGAGTCTGCTGAATCGCTTCATCCGCGACGAGTCCGGGGCGACTGCCATCGAGTATGGCCTGATCGCCGCCCTCATCGCAGTCGCCGCGATCACCGCAATGACGACGCTCGGCACCGAGCTCGGCAAGAAGTTCACGAAGGTTTCGACCACGCTGAAGAGCGTGCAGTAGTCGTCTGGACCGGGAACTGCTCGGGCGGGCGGCTACGGCCGCCCGCTTCGTTTCAGGGCTACTGGGCTGCCACCTTGAGCGGCACGTGCGCTCGGACCAGCATCGGCCGGCTCGCGATCCTCCCGGTTGCCGTCACGACCCATGCCCCGCCGGCCGGTCGTTTGACCGCTTCGAATGAGAGCGTGGCCCGGCCGCCGCCTTTCCGTCTCGCGGGCCCTGCCCCCGCGCTAGCCCTCGCCCGCCGGTATGCTCTGCGCGGCCCGCGCCTTGTCGCGGATCGCGGTCAGGGTCGTCGAGGGCGTGATCGCCTCGGGGTCAACGAGGCAGTGCAGGATCGCGGGTTTGCGGCTCGCGAAGGCGCGCGCCAGCGCCGGGGCAAAGTCTTCCGTGGTCTCGACGCGCTCGCCATGGCCGCCGAAGGCGGTGGCATAGGCCGCGAAATCAGGGTTCTTCAGCACGGTCGCGGAGATGCGGCCCGGGTATTCGCGCTCCTGGTGCATGCGGATCGTGCCGTACATGCCGTTGTCGAGAAGGAGCACGACGATCGCCAGATCGTACTGCACCGCGGTCGCGAATTCCTGGCCGTTCATCAAAAAGTCGCCGTCGCCGGCAAGCGCCACGACGGTGCGGTCCGGGAAGACGCGCTTCGCGCCGACCGCCGCCGGCAGGCCGTAGCCCATCGAGCCCGAGGTCGGGGCGAGCTGCGTGCCGTATTGCTTGAAGTGCCAGAAGCGGTGCGCCCAGGCCGAGAAATTACCGGCGCCGTTGCAAAGGATGGTGTCGGCCGGCAGCGTCTTGCGCAGATGCGCCACGGCCTTGTTCATCTGGAAGCGCCCCGGCGGATGGACGGTCGCCGGGTCGCTCCAGGCGAGGAAGTCGACATGGGCCTTGCGCGCCTCCTCGCCCCAAGGGAGCGACGCCGGCGGTTGCAGCCCCTCGAGCGCCGCCGACAAGGCGGTCGGCGAGGCGTTGATGGCCAAATGCGGGCGATAGACCCGGCCGAGCTCCTCGGCGCCCGGATGCACATGCACGAGCATCTGCCGCGGTGCCGGGATCTCAAACAGCGTGTAGCTCTGCGACGGCATCTCCGACATCCGCCCGCCGACCAGGAGGACGAGGTCGGCCTCCTTGACGCGGGCAAGAAGCTTGGGGTTCGGGCCGATGCCGAGATCGCCGGCGTAGCAGGGATGGTCGGCGGGAAAGAGCATCTGGCGGCGGAACGAGGTTGAGACCGGCAGCGCGAAGCGCTCGGCAAAGCGCGCGAAGCGCTGCACGGCTTGCGCCGACCAGCGGCTGCCGCCGAGCACCGCGACCGGGCGCCGGGCCGCCCAGAGGAGCTTCTGCAGGTCGGCCATCTGGCCGAGCGAGGGATGGGTCTCGACGACCTCGTAGGGCGGCGCGTCGGCGACGCTCGCCTCCTCGACCAGCATGTCCTCGGGCAGCGCGATCACCACCGGGCCGGGGCGGCCGCTCGTCGCGATGTGGAAGGCGCGAGACACGAGTTCCGGCAGCCGCGCCGGGTCCTCGACGTCGACCACCCATTTGGCGATCGAGCCGTACACGGCCTTGTAGTCGAGCTCCTGGAAGGCCTCGCGCTCCTTCATCTCGCGCCCGACCTGGCCGACGAACAGGATCACCGGCGTCGAATCCTGGCTCGCGATGTGCAGGCCCGGCGAGGCATTGGTGGCGCCGGGGCCGCGGGTCACGAAGCAGATGCCGGGCCGGCCGGTGAGCTTGCCGTAGGCCTCGGCCATCATGGCCGCGCCACCCTCCTGTCGGCACACCGTGACATTGATCGAGGCGTCGTGCAGCGCATCGAGCGCGGCGAGATAGCTCTCGCCCGGCACGCAGAAGAGATGGTCGACGCCGTGCACGATCAACTGGTCGACCAGGATCTGTCCGCCGGTGCGGGGTCGTGGGGTCATCTTCATCCCTGCTCGTCATCCCGGACGCGCGCAGCGCGATCCGGGATCTCCATCCCGTGGGTGCTCTGCCGGCGAAAGGTCCCGGATCCGCCTGCGGCCGTCCGGGATGACCGGTTGGGCGGTCCGTTCCTACCCGCCCCAGGCCGGGTCCGCCAGCACCTCCTGGGTATGGGCGCCGAGCTTCGGCGACGGGCGGCTGGCGACCATGGCTTCGCCGTCGATCACCACCGGCGAGCGCAGGGTGGGGATCGCGCCGGCTTTCGCCTCGGGGGCAGCGAGGTCGACGCGCAGGCCCCGCTCGAGCACCTGGGGGTCGGCGAAGACGTCGGCAATCGAGTTCACGGGCCCGGCCGGCACCTTGAGCCTGCCGAGCTTGTCCAACAGGTCGTCGCGCTCGAACTTCATGGTGCGCCGTCCGAGCTCCGGGACGAGTACCGCGCGGTTGCGCACGCGGCCCTCGTTCGTGGCGTAGTCGGGATGGTCGCGCAGATCCTCGGCCCCGAGCGCCTCGCAGAGCTTGGCGAATTGCGCATTGTTGCCGACCGCAAGGATGACCGTGCCGTCGGCGACCGGGAAGGTGTCGTAAGGCACGATGTTCGGATGGCCGTTGCCGAGCCGCTTCGGCACCACTCCCGAGACGAAATAGTTGATCGCCTGGTAGCCGAGCACGGCGACCTGCGCGTCCATCAGGGCCATGTCGAGGGTTGCGCCCTCGCCGGTCTCGTCGCGCCGGCGCAGCGCCGCCAGGATGCCGACCGCCGCATAGAGCCCGCAAAAGATGTCGGCGGTGGCGTAGCCCGCCTTCATCGGCGGCCCTTGCGGACTGCCGGTGAGGTCCATGACGCCCGCCATGCCCTGGATCATGAAGTCGTATCCGGCGAGCGGCGCGTAAGGCCCGGTCTGGCCGAAGCCGGTCACCGAGCAATAGACGAGGCGCGGGTTGAGCGCCCTGAGGCTTTCGGCATCGAGCCCGTATTTCGCAAGGCCCCCGACCTTGAAGTTCTCGACCACCACGTCGGCATGCGCCGCGAGCTTTCTCACCAGCGCCTGCCCGTCCGGCGTCTCAAAGTCGGCCTCGACCGAGCGCTTGCCGCGATTGGCCGAGTGGAAATAGGCAGCCGAGAGGTTCTCGCCGTCCGCGCCCTCGATGAAGGGCGGCCCCCAGCCGCGCGTGTCGTCGCCGGCGCCGGCGCGCTCGACCTTGACCACGTCGGCGCCGAGATCGGCAAGCAGCTGCCCGATCCACGGCCCCGCGAGGATGCGCGCGAGCTCGAGCACCTTCACGCCTTCGAGCGGCTTCATGGCCCCTCGCCGACAAGCACGGCGTCGAGCCCGCGCCTGAGGCCGACGAAGGAGCCGACTCGCCGCGCCGCGAGCAGCGTGCCGGCGACGTATGGCGTCGGCGAGGAGCCGGCGTCGTGGCGGATCGTCAGGCGCTCGTTGTCGGCGCCGAACACCGCCTCGCAGGACAGCACATAGGACGGTATGCGTAGCGAATGGACCTGCACCGGGGTCGGCTGGCCGATCGCGCCGCCGCGCGTCTCGCGCACGCCCGTGAGCTCCGAGACGGCCTTGGCGGTCGCGGCTTGGCGCACCTCGCCGAGCATCTCGGCCAGTTCCCGCGCGGTGCCGGACGGCGTGTCGGCCTTCTTGGCCGAGGCGTAGTCGATGATCTCGACGTCGGGCACGAGCCGGGCGGCTTCCAGCGCGAAGCGGCGCATCAGGGTCGCGGTGAGCGAGAAATTGCCGGCCGCGACCACGCCGCGTCCCTTCTCGCGCGCCGCCGTGTCGATCTTCGCGTAATCGTCGCCGGAGAGCCCCGAGGTGCCGATCACGACGTGGCAGCCATGGGCGAGCGCGGCGAGCGCGTGGTGCTTCACGACATCCGGCTTGGTGTAGTCGATGACGACGTCGCACGGGACGCTGAGCGCGTCCGCGAGCTTGCCCGCGACCTTCAACCCAAGCGACCGCCCGCCCGCGGCCTCGCCCGCGTCCTGCCCCGCCGCGCCCCGCGCCACCGCGCCGACGAGCGCAAGGTCGGGGCTTGCGGCGACCGCCGCCACGAGCGCCCGCCCGACCCATCCGGTCGAGCCTGCGAGAATGATGCGGGTGGCCATGGCGTGTGCGAGATGCGCGAGGTGGTCAGGTGGCGGCGCATTCATGGCAGGACGGAAGGGCTAATCCAAGCCCCCTGCCCGCTCTCACCCGGCATGGAGCGGGATGCACATCTCGCAGCGCAGGCCATCCGGCGCGAACTCGAACTTGACCCTGCCGCCGGCCTCCTGCTCGAGCCCTCGCTCGATGAGGCGGGAGCCGAAGCCCCTGGTCTTGCG
This sequence comes from Microvirga sp., assembly GCA_029266525.1. Classification (GTDB taxonomy): domain Bacteria; phylum Pseudomonadota; class Alphaproteobacteria; order Rhizobiales; family Beijerinckiaceae; genus JAJKJG01. The sequence continues at coordinate 20,986 of JAQSWQ010000016.1, read as the reverse complement.
CGGCTCGACCGGCGGCCCGCCGCGCTCGACCCAGTTCAGATGGACCTCGCCGCCATTGGCTCGGCGGTCCACCCGCCATCCCACCTCCACACGCCCGGCCGGGCGCGACAGCGCCCCGTATTTCGCAGCGTTGGTCAACATCTCGTGGAAGACCATGCCCGCGACGAGCGCGGTCTTCGCGGGGAGCATCACCGGCTCGCCTTCGAGGCGCACCCGCGCCTTGCCGTCGCCGTTGCGGTAAGCGGCGGCTTCGTCCGAGAGGATGTCGTGAAGCTCCGCACCCTGCCATTCGCTCTCGGTAAGCAGATTATGGGTCTTCGAGATCGCCAGCAGCCGCGCCTCGAAGGCTTTTCGGAACTCCTCCAGCGAGCTCGCTCCGCGCGCCGTTTGCGCGGCGATCGACTGCACCGTCGCGAGCGTATTCTTCACCCGGTGATTGAGCTCGTTCAAGAGAAGCTCGCGCTGCTGCTCGGCAGTCTTGCGCTCGGTGACGTCCTGCGAGACGCCGACGAGACGCAACGAACCGGTGCCCGGCTCGACCACGCGCCCGCGGACCTGCACCCACCGCGGCGCCCCGTCCGGCCCGATCACCCGGTATTCGATGTCGAAGCTCGCGCGGTTCTCGATCGCGTGCTGCACGGCTGCGGCGTGCCGCTGGCGATCCTCGGGGTGGATCGCGGCGACAAGGTCGGCGTAGGAGAAGGGCTCGTCGCCGGCGCGTCCGAAATTGGCCTTGCAGGTCTCGGACGCGGTGAGCTCGCCGCTTTCGACGGCGTATTCCCAGGCGCCGAAACGGCCCGCCTCCATGGCGATGCGCAGCCACGCCTCGCTCTCGGCAAGCGCCGCCGCGGCGCGCTCCTGCTGAATGAAATGATCGCGCAGCTGGAGCTGGCGCCGGCGCGCCGTGAGGGCCGATTGCACGGCGCTGATCAGCGTCAGGCCATGCAGCGGGCGCTCGAGGAACATCACGTTGCCGAGCATGTCCGTGAGATGCACGTGCGGCAGCCCTTTGCGCAGAGCTGTCGCCTTGCGGGTGAGCACGATGAAAGGCGGGTCGGACCAGGGCGGCCGCTCGTCGAGGTGACGCCTCAGCCGGGTGAGGTCGGCGCGCGCGAGAGCTTCCTCCTCGACGAGCGCAGCCCCGATGCTATCCCCGATGCTCCCGGAGAAGGCGAGGAAGTCAGCGCAGACGTGGCACTCGATGTCGGCGGCCTTCAGGAGACGGCAGGCGCTCTCCGCGTCGCGCCCGGTCGGGGCCAGGATGACGACCGGACCGACCTCGGTCTTCCCTCTCACGTCGGGCTCCGGCCCGCCTCTCGGCTCCCCATGAGCGATCCGACGCCTCCGACATAGCGCGGCACTCCGGTCAGCACGCCCTCGAAATCGACCAGCGGCTGCCCGACCTTGATGCCGGTTGCGCCCATCGTGAACTCGCGGATGGTGTCCTCATGGGCGCCGCCGCGGTTCTTGATCACCGAGAGCGCCTTGCGGATGCGCCCGCCCGCCTCGAAGAATCGCAAGAGCAGCACGGAATCGGCGATATAGCTGATGTTGAGCGTCGTCTGCATGTTCCCGATAAGCCCGACCTGCGGGCTGATCAGGAAGGTCGCGATGCCGAGCTGGGAGAGATAGGACAGGAGCTCGTGCATCTGCAGCAGCAGCTGCTTCTCCTCGGGCATCGCCGCCATATAGCCGGTCAGGCTGTCGATCACGATCACCCGCGCGCCGACGATCTCGACCTCCTGCCGCACCATCCAGGCGAATTCGCCCGGAGCGAGCTCGGCCGGGTCGAGCTGGCGCAGCGACACGAGGCCGCTGCGGATGTGCGGCTCGATATCCATGCCGAGCTTCTTCGAGCGCGTGATGAGGGTGCCGGCGCGCTCGTCGAACTCGTAGATGGCGCTGCGCTCGCCGCGCTCCGCTGCGGCCAGCACGTATTGGATCGCGATCGAGGTCTTGCCGATCCCTGCCGGGCCGAGGATGAGCGTGCTCGTGCCCCGGAGCGGGCCCCCTCCGAAAAGGGCGTCGAGCTCCGCGACGCCGCTCTCGAGCTGCTCGGTCAGGAAGTCGCGGTGGTGCAGGGCGGCGACGAGGCGCGGGAAGACGTCGAGGCCACCGGGGCGGATGACGTAGTCGTGCCAGCCCTCGAGGAAAGCCGACCCGCGCATCTTCTGCACCTCGATGCGCCGGCGCGCGGCGCCGAACTCCATGGTCAGGCGCTCGAGCGCGATCACTCCGTGGCAGATACTGTGGAGCTGCAGGTCGGTGTCGCCGCCGGAAAGATCGTCGAGCAGCAGCACCGTGCAGTCCCGGCCGGTGAAATACTGCTTGAGGGCGAGGATCTGGCGCCGGTAGCGCAGCGGGTCCTGCGCGAGGAGCCGCATCTCGGACAGGCTGTCGAAGACGACGCGCTTGGGCTCGACCTCCTTCACTCGGTCGAGGATCGCCTTCATGGTCTCGCCGAGCTCGACCTCCCAGGGATGCAGCAGGGTCTGCTCGTGATCGAGCGACAGCGCCGTCTCGGCCGAGGCGAACTCGAACAGCTCGATGCCGTCGAGCGACCAATGGTGGCTCGTCGCCACGGCACGCAGCTCCTCCTCCGATTCCGAGAGGGTGACGTAGAGCCCGGCCTCGCCCTGATGCCGCCCTTCGAGCAGGAACTGCAGGGCAAGCGTGGTCTTGCCGGCGCCGGGCGCGCCTTCGACGAGATAGACGCGGTTCGCAAGGAAACCGCCGCGCAGCACGTCGTCGAGCCCGGCGATGCCGGTCGAGGCGCGGGGCGGAGCCTGTTGCATGGCAGGTCGGGCGTCGTTCATGGAAGCCGGAGGTCGGATCAGGTCAAGGGGTAGGTGAGCGCCCGCAGCAATTACCCCTCATAACCGGAACAGCAAAGTTCCGGTTCCATGGCCGATCGGGGTCGCCAGACCCCGGCAGCGGCCGCCTCAGCAGACCGCTGCCCGCTTCGCCGACACAGCCGACTTCAAACACGCATCGAGCGGCACGGATCAGCGCGAGCGCGTGCGCGCCATGCCCTTCGCCTGTGCAGGCAGGTTGCGGCCAGCAGCCTTCGCAGAGCGCACCGGCTTGCTCAAACCGGCGCTCCAAGACCATTTCACGTGAACATCGTCTCGCGACACCGTGCGATCGCCTTCACGCCCTCTGAACCTTTCTCCCCTAGCCTGCCCGCAGAACCGACCGGCGAGGCTGCAATGGGCGAGGGATTTGCGAAGGGGCGAGCCGAGGGCCGGGTGCCGTGGGTCGACACCGCTAAGGGCGTCTGCATCGTCCTCGTGGTCATGATGCACGCGACGCTCGGCGTCGGCGAGGCCATGGGCGGCGAGGGTTTCATGCATTCGGCCGTGGCCTTCGCCAAGCCCTTCCGGATGCCCGACTTTTTCCTGGTCTCCGGTCTGTTCCTGTCGCGCGTGATCGACCGCGACTGGCGCTCCTACGCCGACAAGCGGGTGGTGCATTTCGCCTATTTCTACCTGCTCTGGTTCGCCATTCAGTCGGTAGCCCGGCTCGGCCAGACCTCGGGCGGCTCGGCCGAGGGATTCGTCCAGCATCTCGCGCTGTCGCTCGTCGAGCCCTACGGCACCCTATGGTTCGTCTATCTGCTGGCGGTGTTCTCGGTTGCGACGAAGCTCCTGCGCGCCGTCCCCGCCCCGCTCCTCCTCGGCGGGGCGGCGCTCCTGCAGATCGTGCCGGTGCATACCGGCTGGACGGTGATCGACGAGTTCTGCGCCCGCTACGTCTATTTCCTCGCCGGCTATCTTCTGGCGCCGGCGATCTTTCGCCTCGCCGACGCGGCGGTCGCCCGGGCCGGCCTCGCGCTTGCCGGGCTTGCGGTCTGGGCGGTGATCAACGGCGTGCTCGCGCTTACGCCCTCCGGCTTCGAGCGCTTCCCGATGCTCGCCAGCCTGCCGGTCGTGAGCCTCGCGCTCGGGGCCGCCGGCGCCGTCGCGATCGTGACCATGGCGGCGCTTCTCACGCAAACGCGCGCCGCGGCGCCCTTCGCCTATGCCGGGCGGCATTCGATCGCGGTCTATCTCGCCTTCTTCCTCCCGATGGCGGCGACGCGAACGATCCTGGTGAAGACCGGGATCATCGCCGACGTGGGGGTCGTCTCGGCGATCGTGACGACGGCGGCCGTCCTCGGCCCGCTCGTGCTCGAGCGCCTCGTGCGAGACACGCGTGATGGTGATGCCTTTGAAGAACTCGTCGATATGCGTGAGCGTGGCGTGCACGAGCCGTGCCCGCTCGGCGAGGCTCCCGGCGAGCGTCGCGTGCTCGGCCGCGAGCTTGCACTCGTCCTTCATCGCCGCGAGCACCTCGCGCACCTGATCCTCGCCCCCGGCGTTGAGCGTGATGGCGAGCCGCGCCACGACGTTCGACACGATGATCTTGAGGGCGGCGATCTCGGCTTGGATATCCTGGCTCATGGCGGGTCTGGCGTGCGGGACATGGGCAGGCCATAGCTGAATCGCGCGACGCCAGGAAGCATGGCGATCCGCTCGCCGATCGCCATATGCAAGGGTCGCGCCCGGTGGCGCCGTTCGGCGCCTTCCGCTAATCCAGCCCCATGTCCGCTCAAAGCCGCCCGCTCAGGCCCGGCGACCAGGTCTTCCTCGTCGACGGCTCCTCGTTCGTCTTCCGTGCCTACTTCCAGTCCATGAACCAGGACCGGAAGTACAATGTGCGCCCGTCCGACGGGCTGCCGACCGGCGCCCTTCGCCTGTTCTGCACCAAGCTCTACCAGTTCATCCGCGAAGGCGCGGTCGGCATCAAGCCGACCCATCTCGCCATCATCTTCGACAAGACCGAGGACACGTTCCGCAAGGAGATCTACGCCGAGTACAAGGCGAACCGGACCGAGCCGCCGCCCGAATTGGTGCCGCAGTTCCCGCTGATGCGCGAGGCCGTGAAGGCCTTCGGCCTCGTCCCGATCGAGGAGGCGGGCTACGAGGCCGACGACCTCATTGCGGCCTATTCCTGCAAGGCCTCGGAGGCCGGCGCCCAGACCCTGATCGTCTCCGCCGACAAGGATCTGATGCAGCTCGTCTATGACGGGGTGACCTTCTACGATTTCGAGTCCGGCATCCCCGGCAAGCCGGGCTACAGGCCCGAGCGGCGGCTCGACCGCGACGGCGTCATCGAGAAATTCGGCGTGCCGCCGGAGCAGGTGCCGGACGTGCAGGCGCTCGTCGGCGATCCGACCGACAACGTGCCGGGCGTGCCGGGCGTCGGGCCGAAGGCGGCCGCGAGCCTCATCGCGGAAATGGGCTCGCTCGAAGCGATCCTCGCCTATCGCGACCGGCCGGAGGATCTCGACGCCGTGCTGCAGGCGCGCCTCGCCGACCTCCAGCGCGAGATCGACGAGCTTGCCGGCCAGCCAGTGAAGATCGGCTCCGGCGGTCAGATCGCCGAGGTGCTTGCTCAGAAATTCGGTATCTCAGACCTGCCGCTCGACAAGAAGGGCAAGCCCACCGTCGATGCCGAGACCCTGGAGCGCCTCGGTTGCGACCACCCCTTCTGCCGCACCCTCATCCGCGCCCGCAACCTCTCGCGGGTGATCGGCGCGACCACGCGCAAGGTGCTCGACAACGCCGAGCAGGCGGTGGTGTCGAAGAAGCTCGTCACGCTCGACTGCAACTCGCCCTTGGCCGTGCCGACGGAGGAGCTTGCGCTCGAGCGCCTCGATCCCAAGCGCCTCGTCTCCTTCTTGAAGGCGCTGGAGCTGAACCAGCTCGTGAAGCGCATCGGCGAGGCGTTCGAGGTCGAGGTCGCCGAGGTCGACCCCGACCCGCGCCTCGTGCCGGGTGGCGGTTTCATCCACTGGGACCGCGGTATGCAGGAGGCCGTCGCGCCTGCTGTGGCGACCGGCGCGGCGAAGCCGGCGCGGGAGGGAGACCCAGAGGCCGTCGCCGCGCTGGCTACCGCTCCCGCTGCCTGGTCTCGGAGCGAGGCTGCGCCGGAAATGAAGCCGCCCGCCCTCGCCGCGAAGCGCGCGACCGAGGTCGCAAAGATTCCGTTCGACACCAACGCCTATCGCTGCATCACCTCGCTCGACGAACTCGATCGCTGGGTCGTGCGCGCTAAAGAGACCGGTCTCATCGCCTTCGACACCGAGACCAACTCGCTCGACGCGAACCAGGCCGAGCTCGTCGGGCTCTCGCTGGCGCTCGCGCCGGGCGAGGCGGCTTACGTGCCGCTCGCGCATCGCGGTGAGGACAATCTGTTCGGCGGCGGCGTGACCCCGGGCCAGCTCGCGGCGGACGACGTGCTCGCGCGGCTGAAGCCCATGCTCGAGGACCGCTCCATCCTGAAGGTCGGGCACAATGTGAAGTTCGACTGGCTCATCCTGAAGCGTCACGGCATCGACGTGCGCCCCTTCGACGATACGCTGCTCATCTCCTATGTGCTCGACGCCGGGCGCTACGGGCTCGCGGGCCATGGCATGGACGAGCTCGCCGACCGCCACCTCGGCCACAAGACCATCCACTTCAAGGAGGTTGCCGGCACTGGCAAGCAGGCCGTCACCTTCGACCGCGTCGCGATCGACAAGGCGACCTGCTACGCCGCCGAGGACGCTGATGCGACCTTGAGGCTCTGGCTTCTGCTCAAGCCGCGCCTCGCGGCCGAGCGGCGCACCAACGTCTACGAAAGCCTGGAGCGCCGGCTCGTCGACGTGATCGCGCGCATGGAGATGCGCGGCATCAAGGTCGACCGGCAGATCCTGTCGCGGCTTTCCGGAGATTTCGCGCAGACGCTCGCCCGCATCGAGGCCGAGATCCAGGAGATCGCCGGCGAGAAATTCTCGCCCGGCTCGCCGAAGCAGCTCGGGGACATCCTGTTCGGCAAGATGGGGCTGCCGGGCGCGCGCAAGACGGCGACCGGGCAATGGGCGACGGGCGCGAACGTGCTCGAAGACCTCGCGGCCGAAGGGCATGCCCTGCCGAAGCTGATCCTCGAATGGCGCCAGATCGCGAAGCTGAAATCGACCTACACCGACCTGCTGCCCGGCTACATGCACCCGGAGACGAAACGGGTGCACACCTGCTATTCGCTCGCGGCGACCACGACCGGCCGGCTCTCCTCCTCCGAGCCGAACCTGCAGAACATCCCGATCCGAACCGAGCCCGGTCGCAAGATCCGCGCGGCCTTCGTGGCCGAGCCCGGAAACAAGATCATCTCGGCCGACTACAGCCAGATCGAGCTGCGCATCCTCGCCCACATCGCCGACATCCCGCAGCTGCGCCAAGCCTTTGCGGAGGGCATCGACATCCACGCCGCGACGGCCTCGGCGGTTTTCGGCGTGCCGCTGAAGGACATGAACCCGGATCTTCGCCGCAATGCCAAGACCATCAATTTCGGCATCATCTACGGTATCTCGGCCTTCGGGCTCGCCGACCGGCTCGGCATCGATCGCGCCGAGGCCGGCGCGTTCATCAAGCAATATTTCGAGCGGTTCCCCGGCATCCGCGCCTACATGGAGGAGACGAAGCGGATGTGCCGCGAGCGCGGCTACGTCACGACGCTGTTCGGGCGCGTCTGCCACTATCCCGACATCGCGATCTCGAATCCCTCCCAGCGCGCCGCCGTCGAGCGCCAGGCCATCAACGCCCCGATCCAGGGCTCGGCCTCCGACATCATCCGGCGCGCCATGATCCGCATGGAGGACGCGCTCGCCGAGAAGAACCTCTCGGCCCGCATGCTGCTGCAGGTCCACGACGAATTGGTCTTCGAAGCGCCCGAGGACGAAGTCGAGGCGACGCTGCCGGTCATCCGCAAGGTCATGGAAGAGGCGCCGCTCCCGGCCGTGAAGCTGTCGGTGCCGCTCGGCGTCGACGCCCGCGCGGCCGGCAACTGGGACGAGGCGCATTGAGCGTCGCACCGACCTGAGGGAACTCGATGGATCTCGGTCTCACCCCTGACGAACTCGTCTTGCAGGCGCGCGCGCGGGAACTCGCGGAGATTGTCATTCGTCCGCGCGGCGCCGAGATCGACCGCACCGAAGAATACCCGTGGGACGTCGTCTCTACCCTCGGCGAGGCCGGCTTCATGGGCATGACGATTCCGCGCGCCTATGGCGGCCGCGGAGCGTCCTTCCTCGACGCGGTCCTCGTGATCGAAGAAGTCGCGAAAGCTTGCACGGTCTCCGGCCGCATCGTGGTCGAAGCGAACATGGGTGCTATCTCGACCGTGATGGCCTATGGCAGCGAGCAGCAGAAGCGTCTCGCGGCAGAGCTCGTTCTGTCCGGCGACAAGCCGGCGATCTGCATCACCGAGCCTGAGGCCGGGAGCGATGCGACCGCGATGACGACGCGCGCCGACCGCCGCGGCGGCGCCTATGTGATCAACGGCCGCAAGCATTGGATCACCGGAGCCGGGGTCTCGAAGCTCCACCTCATCTTCGCAAAAGTGTATGACGAGCAGGCGCAACCGCTCGGCATCGGCGGCTTCCTGGCGGTGCGCGGCGAAGCGGACGGTCTGCGGGTCGTGACGCGCGAGCCCACGATGGGACTGCGCGGCATGCCGGAGGGCGAGCTCGCCTTCGAAGATCTCGAGGTGCCCGCCGCGATGGCGCTGATCCCGCCTTCCGGCTTTGCGCGCGGATTCGCCGAGCTGATGAACGCCTACAACAGCCAGCGGGTCGGAGCCGGCACGGTCGCGATGGGGGTTGCCGCCGGCGCCTTCGAGCATGCGGTCGAATGGGTGAGGAGCCGCGAGCAGTTCGGCCGCCCGATCGGCGAGTTCCAGGGCCTGCAATGGATGCTGGCCGACATGCAGACCCATCTCACCGCCTCGCGGCTCATGCTCTACGCCGCCGCGCGCTCGCGCGGTCCGGCCGGCAGTGTATTTCCCGACGCCGAGCTTGCAGCTCAGGCGAAGATCTTCGCCTCAGAAGCAGCCATCAAGATCGTCAACGACGCCCTTCAGCTCCACGGCGCGCGCGGCTACTCGCGCGACTTCCCGCTCGAGCGCATGGCGCGCGACGTGCGCATGTTCACGATCGGCGGCGGCACCGCCCAGGTCCTGCGCACCCTCGTCGCCTCCAAGATCCTCGGCTGGAAGCTGCCGCAGAGGCGGGACGGGTACGTCGACCTCGAAAGCGAGACCAGCCGCGCGGCGGCCGAGTAGCAGGCAAGCTCCGGCAGCGAGGGGCTACCGAAGTACACTGCGCGCCGCGTCACGTCGGCAGGCGGTGGGCGCGGTAGGTCTCGCGGAGCTTGGTCTTGAGGAGCTTGCCGGTCGCGGTGTGCGGCAGCTCGTCCGTGAACACCACGTCGTCCGGCAGCATCCATTTCGCCATGCGGCCGGAGAGGAACTCGATCAGCGCCTCCTTGGTCGGGCTTCGGCCCTCCTTCGGCACCACGATGAGGAGGGGCCGCTCGCTCCATTTCGGATGCGGGAGGCCGATCACTGCCGCCTCGGCCACGTCGGGATGGCCCATGGCGGCGTTCTCGACATCGATGGAGGAAATCCACTCGCCGCCCGACTTGATCACGTCCTTGGCCCGGTCGGTGAGGCGCAGGTAGCCATCGGGATCGATCGCGCAGACGTCGCCGGTGCGGAACCAGCCCTCCTCGTCGATCGCAGCCTTGGTCGCCTTCTCGTCGTTGAAGTAGCCTGAGACGATCCAGGGGCCGCGCACCAGCAGCTCGCCTGCCGCGACGCCGTCATGCGGCAGGCGGCGGCCCTCGGGGTCGACGATCTTCATCTCGACGCCGTACATCGGGCGCCCCTGGGTGGCCTTGATCGCGATGCGATCGTCAAGGGGGAGTTCGCGGTGCTTGCCCTTCATGGTGCTGAGCGTGCCGACCGGGCTCATCTCGGTCATGCCCCAGCCATGCATGACGGTGATCCCGTATTTCTTCTCGAAGGTCTCGATCATGGCGCGGGGAGCGGCCGAGCCGCCGACCAGCAGCCGCGCCAGCTTCGGCGGCTTGCCGCGCGTCTCCATCTCCTTGAGGAGGCCGAGCCATACGGTCGGCACACCGAGCGCCAGCGTCACGCCCTCCGACTCGAAGAGCTCGCACAGGCTCGGCCCGTCGAGCGCCGCGCCGGGAAAGACCAGCTTCGCCCCGACCATGGTGGCCGAGTAGGGCACGCCCCAGGCGTTGGCGTGGAACATGGGCACGATCGGGCAGATCGCGTCGGTCGAGGAGAAGCCGATCGCGTCGGCCGAGCACACCGCCCAGGTGTGGAGGATCGTCGAGCGGTTCGAATAGAGCGCCGCCTTCGGGTTGCCGGTCGTGCCTGAGGTGTAGCACATCGAGCAGGCCGAGCGCTCGTCGAACTCGGGCCAGACGAGCTTGTCCGATTCCGCTGCGATCAAGGTCTCGTAGCAGAGGGCGTTCGGCAGGGAGGTCGCCGGCATATGCGCCTCGTCCGTCATGATCACATAGTGCCGGATCGGCTTGAGCCTCTCCGCGAGCTTCTCGACCAGCGGCACGAAAGTGAGGTCGACGAAGAGGAGGCGGTCCCCCGCGTGGTTGGCGATGTATTCGATCTGCTCGTGGAAGAGCCGGGGGTTGATGGTGTGGCACACCGCGCCGATGCCCGAGATGCCGAAATAGAGCTCGAAGTGACGGTAGCCGTTCCAGGCGAGCGTCGCGATGCGGTCGCCGGGCTTGATCCCGAGCCGCGTCAGCGCGTTGGCGAGCCTCTTCGCCCGGCGCTCGGTCTCGGCGTAGGTCGTGCGGTGGATCGAGCCTTCGACCGTACGCGACACAATCTCGGTGTCGCCGTGGTAGCGCCCGGCATGGGCGATGAGGCTCGAGACGAGGAGCGGGCGGTCCATCATCAGGCCGTCCATGGCGTGTCCCTCCGGGCGTTCTTGGCGGTTCGGCGCAGGCTAGCGGGAATCGCGCGGCGGGCTCAATTGCGATTGGCTTGCGGCGCGGGCTTGTGCCGCTAGAGTGGCGCGCTTTTTTCGAGGAGCCTTCATGCGCAGCCTAATTTGCCTTGCCGCCCTCACCGCCCTGATCCTGCCGGCCGAGGCCCAGCAGCAACCACGGCCGGGGCAGCGCCCGCCGCAGCGCCAGCAGGCCCAACCCCCGCCGCCGCCAGCGCCGCCGCCCGGCTTCTTCCCGTGCCGCACGGCGGAGGAGGTCTGCTACATCGGCGTCGTCACGGGCCCGAGCCAGATGGCCGTGATGTTCACGAACAACCAGCAGGCCGAGGGCATCGAGGCAAAGCCGGTCGACCTCTCCTCGGCGGAGACACCCGGAACGGCGCTCGACCTCGCGGGCAGCCTCGGCCGCGTGGTGATGGTAACCGGAACCTACGCCGCGAATGCCGGCGTCACCAAGGCGCAGGTGGTGGATACGGCCTCGCCGATCCTTTCCTTCGTCATGAAACAGATGGGCGGCGACGACGGCGCGGCACAGCCGCAGCGCGGGACCGGGCGTCCGCAGGGCCGGCGCTGATCGTCCAGGCGCCGGCGCTCCCGCCCGACGATGCCGGACGGCTACGACGTCGTGATCGTCGGCGGGGCGGCGATGGGCTCGTCGCTCGCCTACCACATCACGGCGGATGCGGGTTTCGACGGCCGCGTCCTCGTCGTCGAGAAGGACCAGACCTACCGGCGCTCGGCCTCGGCCTTGTCGGCGGCCTCGATCCGGCAGCAATTCTCGAGCGAGGTGAACATCCGCATCTCGCTCCACGGGATCCGCTTCCTGCGCGAGATCGCCCGCCACCTCGCGGTCGAGGGCGAGGCGCCCGACATCGCTCTACGCGAAGGCGGCTATCTCTATCTCGCCAGCGAGGCCGGCGCGGCGGTGCTGCGCGAGAACCATTCGGTGCAGATCCGCGAGGGCGCCGACATCCGGCTCTTCGAGCCCGAGGCGCTACCCGAGCGCTTTCCTTGGCTCGACACTGAGGATCTCGCCTGCGGAAGCTGGGGCCGCTCGGGCGAGGGCTGGTTCGATGGCTGGGGGCTGCTCCAGGCCTTCCGCAGGAAGGCGCGCGCGTCCGGAGCCGAGTACCGCACCGGCCGTGTCGTCGGGCTCGAGCGCGAGGGCGCCCGCATCACGGCGGTTCGGCTCGACGACGGCGCGCGCGTCCCCTGCGGCGTGGTCGTGAATTGCGCAGGCGCGGGCGGGCGCGCACTCGCCGCCATGGCCGGCGTGGAGATTCCTGTCTTTGCGAAACGCCGCTCGGTGTTCAGCTTCACCTGCCCGGAACGGCTCGAAGGCTTCCCCCTCCTCATCGACACCACCGGCGTGTGGTGCCGGCCCGAGGGTGAAGGCTTCATCGGCGGCGTGTCGCCGGCAGCAGGCGAGGACGATCCGGACTGGCTCGACGACGATGCGTCGACCCAGGAGCCCGACTGGGCGCTGTTCGAGGAGCGGGTCTGGCCAGCCCTCGCCCAGCGCGTTCCGGCCTTCGAGGCGATCAGGCCGGGCCGCGCCTGGGCCGGGCCCTACGACATGAACCTCCTCGACCACAACGCCATTCTCGGCCCGGCCGGCGTGCCCGAGAACTTCCATCTCTGCAACGGCTTCTCAGGCCATGGCCTGCAGCAATCGCCGGCGGTCGGGCGCGGCCTCGCCGAGCTCATCGTGCACGGCCGCTACACCACGCTCGACCTCTCTGACCTCGGCTATCAGCGCATTCTGGCGAAGCGCCCGCTCCTCGAGCGCAATGTGATCTAGGTGCGGATGTAGACCCGCACCCGGCCGCTTCGGTCGATGTCGCGGCGATAGGCGAGCTCGTTGACGCCCGGCGTGCCGGCGCGGTCCTCGGGAGCGCGCGAGCCGGTCGCCGCGGCGCTCGAGCCGGCGTCGTGACGGCTGAACTCCTGCGTCCGCCGATCGGCGGAGCCGAGGTCGTCCGCGCCCCCGGCCATTCCGGCCAGGCCCGGCAGAGAGGCCGTCTGGGAAAGACCGGGACCGGCCCCGGCCGTGAGCCCTGCGCCGAGCGGCGCGCCCGGTCCCGTGCCGACATCGCTCCGCCGCCGGTCGGCGGCGGGGCGGTCGAGATCAACGGGATTGAAGGCCTCGATGATCTCGACTGCGCGGGCGGCCGCCGCGGCGTCGACGCGCGCCGACAGGAGACAGCCGCCGTGGCGGACCGCCTCCTCGAATTCGGCCGTGTCGGGCGCCGGCAGCCTGAGCTCGCGCAGGGCGCGGCGGACATCGTCGTGGTCAGGCGAGAGGGTGCGCCGCGGCGCAAGCTCGGAGGAAGCGGGCTCGCGGCAGGCGAGAAGCGCGCTCTGATGGCCGGCGACCCCGGCCTCAAGAAGCGCGTGGAAGGCGCCCTCGGCATCGGCCCGGCTGTCGAAAAGGGCGGCGATGGTGCGGGGCATGGTCGTCCTCCCCTGGCTTTGGCTGTTGAACGGAACCTGCGGGCCGCTTGTTCCCGGCCTCCCGCCCGCTATAGCTGCTCGGGCCGTCATCAAGCCGTCATTGAACAGTCACCCCCCCTTCGTGCTAGGGTGATGTCAACCAGAACAGCGGCGATCGGCCGGATCAAGGAGGAACCATGCTCAGCCGTCGTATCATGCTCGCTTCCGCGCTCGCGCTCACCGGGGCGACGCCCGCGCTCGCGCAGACCGAAATCCAATGGTGGCACGCGATGACCGGCGGCAACAACGAGGTCGTCGTGAAGCTCGCTGAAGAGTTCAACGCGAGCCAGAAGGACTACAAGGTCGTCCCGAGCTACAAGGGCTCGTATCCCGACACGATGAACGCCGGCATCGCCGCCTTCCGGGCCGGCAACGCGCCGCACATCATGCAGGTGTTCGAGGTCGGCACCGCGACCATGATGTCCGCCAAGGGCGCGGTGAAGCCGGTGCACGAGCTCATGAAGGAGGCGGGCGAGAAGTTCGACCCGCAGGCCTATCTTTCGGCGATCACCGGCTACTACTCGACCTCGAAGGGCGAGATGCTGTCCTTCCCATTCAACTCGTCCTCGACGGTGATGTGGTACAACAAGGACGCCTTCAAGAAAGCCGGCCTCAATCCCGACCAGCCGCCGAAGACCTGGCCCGAGGTGTTCGAGGCTGCGAAGAAGCTGAAAGCCGCCGGTCACGCGACCTGCGGCTTCTCGAATGCCTGGGTAACCTGGGTCAACATCGAGCAGCTCTCGGCCTGGCACAACGTGCCGATCGGGACCAAGGCCAACGGGCTCGACGGCTTCGATACGGAGCTGAAGTTCAACTCGCCGCTCCACATCCGCCACCTCGAACACCTCGTCGAGCTGCAGAAGGACAAGACCTACGATTATTCGGGCCGCACCAACACCGGCGAGGGCCGCTTCACGAGCGGAGAGTGCCCGATCATGCTGACCTCCTCGGCCTTCTTCGGAAACGTGCGGGCGAACGCCAAGTTCGACTTCGCCAATGCCCCGATGCCGTACTATCCCGACGTTCAGGGCGCGCCGCAGAACTCGATCATCGGCGGCGCCTCGCTCTGGGTGATGGGCGGCAAGAAGCCCGAGGAATACAAGGGCGTTGCGAAGTTCTTCTCCTTCCTGTCGGACACCGACCGCCAGGTGCGGGTCCACCAGCAGTCAGGCTACCTGCCGATCACCAAGGCGGCGTACCAGAAGAGCAAGGAATCGGGCTTCTACAAGGACGCGCCCTATCTCGAGACGCCGCTCCTCGAGCTCACCAACAAGGAGCCGACCGAGAACTCGCGGGGCTTGCGCTTCGGCAACATGGTGCAGCTGCGTGACGTCTGGGCCGAGGAGATCGAGAGCGCGCTTGCCGGCAAGAAGTCGGCCAAGGAAGCGCTCGACGCGGCGGTCACCCGCGGCAACGCCATGCTGCGCCAGTTCGAGCGGACCGCGGCGCGATAGGGCGCTCGCTTCACGGTCGTCCCGGCCGCGCCGCAAGGCGCGATCCGGGATCCACAACGGAAGCTCGAGGCTCGAGCCAAACGTCCTGGCTCTCCGCATCCTGCGGATGCTCCGGCCGGGACGACCGCGTCTGAGGAGAGCAGCTGGCGTCGGATGGAAAAGCGCGCGATCTTCTCGTCACGGCTTCTGCCCTATGCGCTGCTTGCCCCGCAGATCGCGATCACGATCGTTTTCTTCTATTGGCCGGCGACCCAGGCGGTTTGGCAGTCCTTCCTGCTCGAGGACGCGTTCGGGCTCAGGCGGGAGTTTGTCGGCTTCGAGAACTACCGATCGCTGTTCGCCCAGCCGGAATACTACCAGGCCATGGCGACGACGGTGGTTTTCTCGACACTCGTCGCGACCTTCTCCCTCTCCTGCGCGCTTCTCCTCGCGACCCAGGCCGACAAGAACCTGCGGGCTGCGCCGACCTTCAAGACCCTCCTGATCTGGCCCTACGCCGTCGCCCCGGCCGTCGCCGGGGTGCTGTGGCTGTTCATCTTCCACCCCTCGCTCGGCATCCTCGCTCAGCCCCTGCGCCTTGCCGGGATCAATTGGAACCCTCTCCTCGACGGGCGGCACGCCATGGCGCTCGTTGTCCTGTCGGCGACCTGGAAGCAGATCAGCTACAATTTCCTGTTCTTCCTCGCGGGGCTGCAGGCGATCCCGAAGAGCGTGATCGAGGCGGCGGCGATCGACGGGGCGCGCCCGATCCGGCGCTTCTGGACCGTGATCTTCCCGCTCCTCTCGCCGACGACCTTCTTCCTCCTTGTGGTCAACATCGTCTACGTGTTCTTCGACACCTTCGGCATCATCGACGCCGTGACCGGCGGCGGCCCTTCAGGTTCGACGACGACGCTCGTCTACAAGGTCTATCGATCTCGGCGGCTCGGCCGCGCAATCCGTGATCCTGATGATCATCGTGATCGGACTCACCGCGATCCAGTTCCGCTACGTCGAGCGCAAGGTCCAGTATTGATGGTCGAGAACCGCCGCTACCGGACACTAACCGCTTATCTGGTCCTCGCGATCGGCGTCTTCATCGTCGCCTTCCCGGTCTATGTCGCGATCATCGCCTCGACGCACGACTCCGCCACGATCATCAACGGCAACATGCCGCTCGTTCCGGGCGATCAGGCGATCGAGAACTACAGCCGCACGATCCTGGTCGGCACCGAGCGCACGACGCGCGAGCCGGTCGGGACCATGATGCGCAACTCCTTCGTGATGGCGCTCGGCATCGCGCTCGGCAAGATCATGATCTCGATCCTGTCGGCCTTCGCGGTCGTCTATTTCCGCTTCCCGTTCCGGAAGACCGCGTTCTGGGTCATCTTCATTACGCTGATGCTGCCGGTCGAGGTCCGGATCTACCCGACCTACAAGATCGTCGCGGATCTCGGGCTCCTCGACACCTACACGGGGCTGATCCTGCCGCTGATCGCCTCGGCGACCGGGACGCTCTTGTTCCGGCAGTTCTTCATGACGGTGCCGGACGAGCTGCTCGAAGCCTCGAAGATCGACGGCGCCGGCGCCTTCCGCTTCTTCAAGGACACGCTCATCCCGCTCTCGCTGACCACGGTGGCGGCGCTGTTCGTGATCCAGTTCATCTACGGCTGGAACCAGTATCTCTGGCCCCTCCTGATCACGACTCGCGACGAGATGCAGACCATCGTCATCGGCATCAAGAAGATGATCGCGACGCAGGACGCGCTCACCGAGTGGCAGATCGCGCTCGCGACCGCGGTGCTCGCCATGCTGCCGCCGGTCGCGGTGGTGATCTTCATGCAGCGGCTCTTCGTGAAGGGGCTGGTGGAGACGGAAAAATGAGGAGAAGCGCCTCAGCGCTTCTCCTCATCCTCGGGCGCAGCGAAGCGAAGACCCGAGGATCTCGGGACGAGAGAGCGCCTTATCGGCGCGAGGTCCTCGGGTCGCGCTGCGCGCGCCCGAGGATGACGCAGAAGGGGAGTTGATGGCCAGCGTAACCCTCCACACCGTGCGCAAGGTCTATGCCGGCAACGTCGAGGCCGTGCGAGGCGTCTCGCTCGACATCGGCCATGGCGCCTTCTGCGTGCTCGTCGGCCCGTCCGGCTGCGGGAAATCGACCTTGCTTCGCATGATCGCCGGCCTCGAGACGATCACCGGCGGCGAGATCCGCATCGGCGAGCGCGTGGTGAACGAGATCGAGCCCGCCGACCGCGACATCGCCATGGTGTTCCAGAACTACGCGCTCTACCCGCACATGAACGTCTACAACAACATGGCCTACGGCCTGCGCAACCGCGGCACGCCAAAGGACGAGATCGATGCCCGCGTGAAGGAGGCGGCGCGAATTCTGGCAATCGAGCCGTTCCTGGCGCGACGCCCGCGCGAGCTCTCCGGCGGCCAGCGCCAGCGCGTCGCCATGGGCCGCGCGATCGTAAGGAAGCCGCAGGTCTTCCTCTTCGACGAGCCGCTCTCGAACCTCGACGCCAAGCTGCGCGTGCAGATGCGGGTCGAGATCAAGCGCCTGCAGCGGGCGCTCGGCGTGACCTCGGTCTATGTCACGCACGACCAGGTCGAGGCGATGACCTTGTCCGACAAGCTCGTGGTCATGAACGCCGGCAACATCGAACAGATCGGCACGCCGGCCGAGGTATATCGCCGGCCTGAGACGCGCTTCGTCGCGACCTTCATCGGCTCGCCGCCGATGAACATGCTGTCCGGCGTGGTCGAAGGGCCGGGCCTCGTCTCGGTCGCGGGCACGCTGCTTCCCGTCGCGGATATGCGCGAGGGGCTGAAGGCGGACGCCCCGGTCCAGGTCGGCATCCGGCCCGAGGACGTGCGCGTGACCGCCGACGGCGAAACCGCCTTCCGGATCGACGTCGACTTCATCGAGGAACTCGGCGCGACGCAGCTCTTCCACGGCCGCATCGGGCCGGACGAGTTTGTGCTGCAGGCCGCCACCGGCCTCATCCCCGCGGGTTCGAAACAGCTCGCGCTCGCCGTCGATCCGGTCAACGTGCACCTGTTCGATCCGGGTACGGGACAGCGGCTCGGGCGGTCCTAGATCGCACCACTCGCGGTCATCCCGGCCGAAGCGAAGCGTAGAGCCGGGATCCACGACGTTCTCCGTCCGAGCTGTAGGTCCCGGAAGCCGCTGCGCGGCTTCCGGGACGACCTGCGCTGATAATTGCGCGCTGTCACGCGCGCCGCTATTCCCGCTCGGGGAGAGGTTTGTCCATGACGGTGAAGATCGACGGCGCGCGGCTCAAGATCCCCCAGGTCGTGCGCGTAGCGCGGCCCGCCGCGAACGGGCGCTTCGAGAAGGCGGCGCTCCACCCCGACGCGCGGGAAAAGATCGCCGCGACGCGCGCCTATATCGACCGCGAATGGATGCATGACGACGCACCGCTCATGTACGCCTTCAACACCGGCGTCGGGCTGTTCAAGGACCAGCGCGTCCTCATCGCCGACATGGCCGACTACCAGCGCAAGACCGTCTACGCGCATGCGACCGGGATCGGCGAGCCCTTCGCCGAGGACACCACGCGCGCCATGATGCTCTTGCGCGCCAACGCCTTCGCCTCGAATTTTTCGGGACCGCAACCCGAGCTCGTCGAGCGCCTGATCGCCTTCCTCAATGCCGGCCTCCATCCGGTGATCCCGCAAAAAGGGTCGGTCGGCGCGTCGGGCGACCTCGCGCCGCTCGCCCATATGGCCGGCGCGCTGTGCGGCTTCGCCGAGGCCGAGATCGTCTATCGCGGCAGGCGCTTGCCCGCGCCGGAGGCGATCGCCAAGGCCGGGTTCGAGCCCGAGTTCGTGATGGGTGCGAAGGATGCGTCCGCGCTCATCAATGGCTCGACGACCTCGCTCGCATTGGGCGTGCTCGCGGTGCACGACGCGCGCCGGCTGCTGAAGCAGGCCGACATCGCCTTGTGCCTCTCGCTCGAGGCGATGCGGGGCGAGCTCAACGCTTTCGACCCGCGCCTGCACAAGGCGCGGCCGCATCCGGGCCAGGGCCGCGTGGCTCGCAACGTCCTGCGCGTGACGGAGGGCACGAAGCGCTGCGGCCAGGCGGCGCGCGACCTGATCTTTCCCGACGAGCCGCGTCAGCCCGACCAATCCGCCGCCCCGCGGGTGCAGGACGTCTACAGCCTGCGTTGCGCCCCCCAGGTGCACGGGCCCGCGATCGAGGCGATCGAATATGCCGAGCGCATTTTTTCCACGGAGATCAATTCGGCGACCGACAACCCGCTGATCTTCGATGACGGCGACGGCGGCTACGTCTCGATCTCCGGCGGGCACTTCCACGGCCAGTACATGGCGCAGGCGCTGGACTTCCTCGCCATTGCCATGGCCGATCTCGGCGCGATCTCGGAGCGCCGCCTCGCTCGGCTGATCGACCCGACCATGAGCTACGGCCTGCCGCGCAATCTCCTGGCCGGCAAGCGCGGGCTCAACACCGGCTACGCGACGGTGCAATGCTCGATGTCCGCCCTCGTCATGGAGAACCGAGGGCTTGCGACGCCCGGGTCCGTCGACTCGATTCCCGGCAAGTCGAATGCCGAGGACCATGTCTCGAACTCGGCCTGGTGCGGGCGCAAGACGCGCATGATCATCGAGAATGTCGAGCAGATCGTTGCCGGCGAGCTTCTGATGGCGGCGCAGGCGCTCAGCCTCGTCGAACCGATCGCCGGTGCCTTTCCGCTCGGGAAGGGCAGCCGGGCCGCGCTCGAGGCGATCCGGGGCGCGATCCCGCCGGCCTTGGAAGGCGACCGCTGGTACGCGACCGAGATGGGCCAGGCGCTCGCGCTCGTGCGCTCGGGCGTGGTCACGGAAGCCGTCGAGGCGGCGGTCGGCGCGCTCGAATAGCCATGTGACCGCTGGGTTCGCATCGGCTATTGCGCATCGGGCGGCGCCGGGAGCGCGTCGGGAGAGTGGGTCATGACCGTACCGAAGATCGCGCTCGTCATGGGCGACGCCGCCGGCGTCGGCATCGAGCTTGCCGCGAAGCTCCTCGCCCGGCAGGACGAGATTGCCGAAGCCGCGGTGCTGGTGATCGGCGATCCGGGCGTGCTCCGCCGCGGCGCCCGGGAAGCGGGCGTCGAGGTCGACCCGCCGGCGGTGAGCCAGCCGGCCGACGCCGCCTTCGAGCCCGGGCGGCCCGAGCTTCTCGATCTCGGCCATGACGGCGCAGGCGCGATCCCGCAGGGCGTCGCCTCGCCCGAGAGCGGCGGCTTTGCCATGCGCAACTTCGGCGCGGCGCTCGATCTCGCCAAGGCCGGCGTGGTCGATGCGATCTGCTTCACGCCCTTCAACAAGCAGGCGCTGAAGCTCGCCGGCAACCCATATCTCGATGAGATCCACTGGGCCGCCGACCGCCTCGGCTTCAAGGGGCGCTGCTCCGAGTACAACCTCCTCGACGGGCTGTGGAATTGCCGCGTGACCTCGCACATCCCGCTGGCCGAGGTCGCGTCAGCGCTGACCAAGGACGAGATCGTCGAGAGCATCCTCGACGCCGACCGCACCATCCGCCGGGCCGGCACGGCGCGCCCGCGCCTTGCGGTCGCCGGCCTCAACCCGCACGCCGGCGAAGGCGGGCTGTTCGGGCGCGAGGAGATCGACGTGATCGCGCCGGCGGTCGAGGAGGCGAAGCGGCGGCAGGTCGCGGCCGAGGGGCCGTTCCCGGCCGACACCGTGTGGCTGCGCGCCAAGCGCGGCGATTTCGACGCGGTCGTGACGATGTACCACGACCAGGGCCAGATCGCGCTCAAGCTCCTCGGCTTCACCCGCGGCGTGACCATCCTCGGCGGCATGCCGGTGCCGATCTGCACGCCCGCCCACGGCACGGCTTACGACATCGTTGGCCAAGGCGAGGCCGATCCCGGGGCGACCATCGCGGCCTTCCGCACGGCCGTGCGCATGGCCAAGGGCGCGCTCGCCGCGGCGGAGTAGAGCTCCACCTCTCCCCGCTGCGCTTGCGGGGAAAGATAGCGCGGTCGCGTGCAGGCGTGCGTCATCGTCCTCGCGGTTCCTTTCGGCCCGAGCTGTTGCGGCGGAGGGTCGAGGGGCGCGGGACGCGACGGCTCGATCCTATTTTTTATACGGGAGCCTGTCGGCGCCCCGCGCTTCGGTGGTTTTGATCGCCGCTGAGGCCGAGTGGATC
>JAQSWQ010000083.1 GCA_029266525.1 Microvirga sp. | reverse complement strand
TAGTCCTGCTTCAGCGCCGGGCTCTGCCGCTCCTTCTCGAGGAAGCAGTTGCCGACAACCAGGACTTCGATGTCGGTGCCCATGAAGCAGCGGAACGCGTCCTCGGGCGTGCAGACGATCGGCTCCCCGCGCACATTGAAGCTCGTGTTCACGAGGACCGGGCAGCCGGTGCGCTCCTTGAAGGCGCTGATCAGCGCGTGGTAGCGCGGGTTCGTCTCCCGGTGCACGGTCTGGATGCGCGCGGAGTAGTCGACATGCGTCACCGCGGGAATGGTCGAGCGGACGACGTTCAGCTTCTCGATGCCGAACAGCGCTTCCTCCTCTTCGGTCATGGCGCGGCGCTTGTCGGCGACGACGTCCGCGACGAGCAGCATGTACGGGCTGTCGTCGTCGAGCTCGAACCACTCCGCGACGTCCTCGCGCCGCACCGACGGCGCGAAGGGGCGGAAGCTCTCGCGATACTTGACGCGCAGGTTCAGCGTCTTCTGCATGGTCGAGTTGCGGGGGTCGCCGAGGATCGAGCGGCCGCCTAAAGCTCGCGGCCCGAACTCCATGCGGCCCTGGAACCAGCCGACGGCCTTGCCGGCTTCGAGCGCGTCGACGGTTGAGCGGATGAGCGCCGGCTCGTCGAGCACGTCGAACACCCCGCCAGCGCCGGAAAGGCGCGACTCGATGTCGCCCTGGCCGAAGCTCGGCCCGAGATAGCTGCCATCCATCCCGTCGATCACGTTGTGCGGCCTGCGCTCGTGCCCGAGATGGTGGTGATAGGCGGTGAGGGCGGCCCCGAGCGCTCCGCCGGCGTCGCCCGCCGCGGGCTGGATCCAGATGCGCTCGAACTTGCCGTCGCGCAGCACCTTGCCGTTGGCGACGCAGTTCAATGCGACGCCGCCCGCGAGGCACAGGTTCCGCGAGCCGTTCTCGCGCGCGAGGCTGCGGGTCATCCGCAGCACCACCTCCTCGGTCACCGCCTGGATCGAGGCGGCGAGGTCCATGTGGCGCTGGGTCAGCAGCTCTTCCGGCTTGCGGGCCGGGGCGCCGAACAGACGGTCGAACTTGTCGTTCGTCATCGTCAGCCCGGTGCAGTAGTCGAAATAGTCCTGGTCGAGGCGGAAGGTGCCGTCGTCCTTGAGGTCCATCAGGTTCTCGAGGATGAGCGGCGCGTATTTCGGCTCGCCATAGGGCGCAAGGCCCATGACCTTGTACTCGCCCGAGTTGACCTTGAACCCGGTGTAGTAGGTCATCGCCGAGTAGAGCAGCCCGAGCGAATGCGGGAAGTGCAGCTCCTTCGCGATCTCGAGGTGGTTGCCGCGTCCGAACCCGGCCGAGGTCGTGGTCCACTCGCCGACGCCGTCCATGGTGAGGACCACCGCGTCGTCGAAGGGCGAGGGGTAGAAGGCGGAAGCCGCGTGGCTGAGATGGTGCTCGCAGAAGAGGAGCCGCGTCGCCCAGTCGTAGTCCGGCGCGAGCGCCTTGAGCTCGTTCTGCAGGAGACGCTTCTGGAACAGCTTCTCGCGCAGCCACAGCGGCATCGCCATCTGGAAGGAGCGGAAGCCGCGCGGCGCAAAGTTGAGATAGGTCTCGAGCAGCCGCTCGAATTTCAGGAACGGCTTGTCGTAGAAGACCACCCTGTCGACATCGGCGAGCGGCACGCCCGCCTCGGACAGGCAGTATTCGACCGCGCGGTGCGGGAAGCCCGAATCGTGCTTCTTGCGCGTGAAGCGCTCCTCCTGGGCCGCGGCGACGATGCGGCCGTCCTCGACAAGCGCGGCCGCGCTGTCGTGGTAGTAGGCCGAGATGCCGAGGACGCGCACGGTTCGCGTCTCAGAACAGCGTGTAGATGAAGGGCGCGATCGCCGAGCCCTTGGTGAGCACGATCAATCCGCCGAAGGTTCCGAGCAGGACGATCAGCGGCAGGAGCCAAAGCTTCTTGCGGGCCCGCATGAAGGCCCAGAGCTCGCCGGCAAGCGATAGCATGGTCTAATCCTCAGAATTGGTTCTTCAGGCTGTCCGGAGCGGGCCCCGGCGGCTCGCGAGGGATCCAGTAGGAGGACGCCTGCGGATCGCGCTTGAGCCGCAGGAAATCCTTGCCGAAGGCGCGCATCAAGAGGCCCATCGGCGTGAAGACGAGGAAGAAGATCGCGCCCATGATGAGCGGGTTCACCACCTTGTGCAGGAGGAGCCCGAAGCGCAGCCAGGCGCGGTTGAGCGGCGCCAGAATGTCGGGGCGCAGCAGCGTCGCCGCCGCGAAGGCCGCCGCCGGCACCAGGAACCACACCGGCCCGATCCGCCAGTCGCGCCAGGCGGCGATGATGCCGATGACGGCGAAGATGATCGCGAAGGTCCGCCCGAAGCTGACGTTCGACGGACCGGCGACGACCTCCTCGCGCTCGAACGCCTCGTGGCTACCGGTCTTCCCGGCCATTGTTGTCCCCCACCGGCCGCAGGCGCGAAGCCTTGCGCGCCCGACCCAGTTCCGCGATTTCATGGCAGAGGGCGCTCGTTAAACGCCGGCACCCTTGATGGCAACAGCGCTGCGCCGTCTGCCCGCGTGGCGGAGCGACGTTTCCTGCAGCATTATGGCAGCGGCGCGGCACGCCGGAGGGAGAACGCTCGATGTCGAAAGGGTCGGAGGATCCCGAACTGATGGCGCTCAAGGCGGCCCTGCGGGTGCTGATCCGGGCCGTCGCCGAGCATTACGAGAGCGAGATCGGCTTCCGGAGCCAGCTGCGCCGCCGCGCCGCCCTCATGATCGACCAGGAGCCGCTCGAGGGCGGCGAAGCGGCTGCCGCCGAGACGAGGGCGCGCGCCAAGGAGGCGCTCGGGCGCTTGTTCAGCGACTCCCCGTCGAGCTGAGCGGCGCAGCCTGGCGATCGACCACCTGGAACCCGTGCGCGAACGGATCGCGGTCGTCGATGGTGATCGTGTTGAAGCCGGTCACCCGGGCCCAGCCCTCGATCGAGGGGATGATCGCCTCGTGATTGCCGACCTTGGCGCGGCCCTCGATGCGCCCGGTGAAGGTCGAGAGGATGATCGATTCGTGCACGAACTCCTCGCCCTCGGCGAGCTCGCCCTTGGCCGCAAGATGGGCCATGCGGGCCGAGGTGCCGGTGCCGCAGGGCGAGCGGTCGATCGCCTTGTCGCCGTAGAAGACCGCGTTGCGTGCCGTTCCCTGCTGGGTCTGGGCCCTGCCGGTCCACAGCACGTGGGTGAGCCGGTTGATGGCCGGGTTCTCGGGGTGGGCGATCTCGTATGAGGCGTTGAAGGCGTTGCGCAGCTTCGGGCTCCAGCGCTGGATGTCCGAAGGGTTCACGTCGGCGAGGTCCGAATAGAGCGCCTGCGGCCCGACGATGGCGTAGAAATTGCCGCCATAGGCCACGTCGATGGTCAGCTTGCCGAGCCCCTCGACCTCGACTGCGTAATCCTCGCCATAGAGGAAGGACGGCACGTTGGTGATCCGCACCGAGTCGATGAACGGGCCGTTCTGCACGTAACGAGCCTCCACGAGCCCAGCCGGGGTGTCGAGCCGCAGCACCCCGGGGACCTTGGGCTGGATGAGCCCGTTCTCCAGCGCGATGGTCACCGTGCCGATGGTGCCGTGCCCGCACATCGGCAGGCAGCCCGAGGTCTCGATGAACAGGATGCCGACGTCGCAGTCGTCGCGGGTCGGTGGGTAGAGGATCGAGCCCGACATCATGTCGTGGCCGCGCGGCTCGAACATCAGCCCGGTGCGGATCCAGTCGTGCTGGCTGAGAAAATGCTGGCGGCGCTCGAACATGGTCGCGCCCTCGAGCGCCGGGATCGAGCCGCCGGTGACCACCCGCACGGGGTTTCCGCAGGTGTGGCCGTCGATGCAGAAGAAGGTATGCCGCGCCATGTCCGTCAGCCGCCTGAAGATCGCGGCTCCCGCTTAGCGCGGGACCGTGCCTTCCGACAGCCCCCGACGAGCCTTGCGGTGCGGTTTGTTCCGGGCGGGCGAGGCTCTATATGTCCCGGCCACAGCACAGGACAGGCGAATGCCCGCGGCAAGCGTCCTCGACCTCATCGGCCGGACCCCGCTCGTCGAGGTGACGCGGCTCGACACCGGCCTATGCCGGCTGTTCCTCAAGCTCGAATCGCAGAACCCGAGCGGCTCGATCAAGGACCGGCCGGCCCGCGCGATGATCGAGGCCGCCGAAGCCGACGGGCGCCTCAAGGAAGGCGGAACAGTCGTCGAGGCGACCGCCGGCAACACCGGCGTCGGCCTCGCCTTGGTGGCTTCGCGCAAGGGCTATCGCACCGTGCTGGTCGTGCCCGACAAGATGTCGCGCGAGAAGATCCTGCATGCGCGCGCGCTCGGGGCCGAGGTGATCCTGACCCGCTCCGACGTCGGCAAGGGCCATCCCGACTACTACCAGGACCTCGCGCTCGCCTTCACCGAGAAGACGCCAGGCGCCTTCTACGCCAACCAGTTCGAGAACCCCGCCAATCCCGCCTCCCACCAGGCGACGACCGCGCCCGAGATCTTCGAGGACATGGGCTGGGACGTCGACGCAATCGTCGTCGGCGTGGGGTCCGGCGGCACGCTCACCGGCATCGGCCGCTACATGGCCAAGGCCTCGCCGAAGACCGAGATGGTGCTCGCCGACCCCGCCGGCTCGATCCTCGCGCCGTTGGTCGAGACCGGAATCATGGGCGAGGCAGGCTCGTGGGCGGTCGAGGGCATCGGCGAGGATTTCGTGCCGCCGAACTGCGACCTCTCGCTCGTCAAGAAGGCCTACAGCATCTCCGATGCCGAGAGCTTCGCGGCCTCGCGCGACCTCCTCCGGAAGGAAGGCATCCTCGCCGGCTCCTCCTCGGGCACTCTTCTTGCCGCGGCTCTGCGGTACTGCCGCGGCGAGAGCGAGCCGAAACGCGTCGTCACGCTGGTCTGCGACAGCGGCGCCAAGTACCTCTCCAAGGTCTTCAACGACGCCTACATGGCGCAGGAAGGCTGGCTCGGGCGCGAGCGCACCGGAACGGTGCGCGACGTGGTGATCAACCGCTTTGACGAAGGCTCCGAGATCTTCGTCGCCCCGAACGAGACCGTCGCCTCGGCCTTCGCGCGCATGCGGGCGGCCGACGTGTCGCAGCTTCCGGTGATCGAGAACGACCGCGCGGTCGGGCTCGTCGAGGAAAGCGACCTCCTCGACGCGCTCGTGCGCGCCGGACCCGACATCGGGCAGGTGTTCAAGACCCCGGTCGGCGAGGTGATGGCCGGAAAGCTCGAGACGATTTCGGCCGACGCTCCGGTCTCCGAGCTCCTGCCGCTCTTCGAGCGCGGATTGGTGCCGCTCGTCATGGACGGCTCGAAATTCCTCGGATTGGTGACCCGCATCGACCTCATCAATCACTTCCGGATCGGCGCCAGATGAGCTCCATGGACACAGGCAAGAACCAGCTCGCCTTCGACACCCGCTGCATCCATGCGGGCCAGGCGCCGGACCCGACGACCGGCGCCGTGATGATGCCGATCTACGCGACCTCGACCTATGCGCAGGAGAGCCCGGGCGTCCACAAGGGCTACGAATACGCCCGCTCGCAGAACCCGACCCGCATGGCCTTCGAGCGCTGCATCGCCGATCTCGAGAGCGGCACCGCCGCCTTCGCCTTCGGCTCAGGGCTTGCCGCGACCGCAACCGTCCTCGACGCGCTCGATCACGGTGCGCACATCGTCGCCTCGGACGATCTCTACGGCGGCACCCGCCGGCTGTTCGAGCGGGTGCGGCGCCGCTCGGCCGGGCTTTCCATCTCTTACGTCGATCTCTCGAACCTCGAGGCCGTGCGGGCGGCGCTGCGGCCCGATACGCGGCTCGTCTGGATCGAGACGCCGACCAACCCGCTCCTCAAGCTCTGCGATCTCGAGGCGATCGCCGGCATCGTCACGAAGGCCCGGGACGGGCAACGGCCCTGGCTTGCTGCCGACAATACCTTCGCGAGCCCCTATGTGCAGCGCCCGCTCGAGTTCGGCTTCGATCTCGTCGTGCACTCCGCCACGAAGTACCTCAACGGCCATTCCGACATGGTCGGCGGCGTCGCGATCGTCGGCCATGACGGCGGGTTGCGCGAGCGCCTCGCCTTCCTGCAGAACGCGGTCGGCGCGATCGCGGGACCCTTCGACAGCTTCCTCGCGCTACGCGGCCTCAAGACCCTGGCGCTGCGCATGGAGCGCCACTGCGCCTCGGCCCTGACGATCGCCGAGTTCCTGGAGGGGCACCCGCGGGTCGAGGCGGTGATCTATCCGGGGCTCCCGTCGCACCCCCAGCACGCGCTCGCCAAGCGCCAGATGCGCGGCTTCGGCGGCATCGTCACGGCGCGGATCGCCGGCGGGCTCGAGGCGACGAAGCGCTTCCTCGAGCGCACGCAGCTGTTCACCCTGGCGGAGAGCCTCGGCGGGGTCGAAAGCCTGATCGAGCATCCCGCCATCATGACCCACGCCTCGGTGCCCTCCGAGGTCCGCACCGCATTGGGCATCGACGACGGCCTCGTGCGCCTCTCGGTCGGGATCGAGGACGCCGACGACCTCATCGCCGATCTCAGGAGCGCGTTGGAGTGAAACCCCGCGGCTCGGGGCCATTTCTCCTCGCCCCGCTTGCGGGGAGAGGCCGACTCGGCGCAGCCGAGCGGGTGAGGGGCTGTCGACGATCGAGCGCAAGCGTCGGCTCCCCCTCACCCACGCCCTTCGGGCTCGCTTCGTCGGCCAGTCCGCCGACGAAGCCCTCTCCCCGCAAGCGGGGAGAGGAGAACGCGCACTGCCGGGACACCCGCAAATGTCCCGCGCGCTGATCCTCGTGCTCGACTCGGTCGGGATCGGCGGGGCGGAGGACGCGGCCGCCTATGGCGACGCGGGCGCGGATACGCTCGGGCACATCGCCGAGGCCTGCGCCCGCGGCGGCGGCGACCGCGTCGGACTGCGGGAAGGCCCGCTGCACCTGCCGAACCTCGTCGCGCTCGGATTGGGGCTTGCCTGCGAGGCCTCGACCGGGCGCATGCCGCCGAATCTCGAGGCATTCGGCGAGCCGGCCGGCCGCTGGGGCTACGGGGTCGAGACCTCGAAGGGCAAGGACACGCCCTCGGGCCATTGGGAGATCGCCGGCGTGCCGGTCGATTTCGGCTGGGGCTACTTCCCGAATACCGAGTCCGCCTTCCCGCCGGAGCTGACCGAGGCCCTGATCCGGGAAGCCCGGCTGCCCGGCATCCTCGGCGACCGCCACGCCTCGGGCACCTCCATCATCGAGGAGCTTGGCGCCGAGCACATGCGCAGCGGCAAGCCCATCTGTTACACCTCGGTCGACAGCGTCTTCCAGATCGCGGCGCACGAGGAAGCCTTCGGGCTCGAGCGCCTCTACGAGACCTGCCGAATCGCCCGCGGCCTCTGCGACGCCTACCGCATCGGCCGCGTGATCGCGCGGCCCTTCGTCGGCTCCCCCGAGACCGGCTTTACCCGGACCGCCAACCGCAAGGATTTTTCCACTCCCCCGCCCGCCGACACCATCCTCGACGTGGCGACGAAGGCGGGACGGGCGGTGGTGACGGTCGGCAAGATCGGCGACATCTTCGCCCATCGCGGCACCGGCAAAGAGCTCAAGCCCGCCGGCAACGACGCGTGTCTTTCCGCCGCGCTCGACGCCATGCGACGCCTTCCCGACGGCGGCTTCGTCTTCTTAAACCTCGTCGATTTCGACACCGAGTTCGGGCATCGCCGCGACGTTCCCGGCTATGCGGCGGCGCTCGAGGCCTTCGACCGCCGCGTCCCCGAGATCTGGCAAGCGCTGCGCGAGGGCGACCTCGTCGTCGTCACCGCCGACCACGGCAACGACCCGACCTCAAGCGGCACCGACCACACCCGCGAGCACATCCCGATCCTCGCCTTCGGCCCTGAGATGGCGGGCGGCCCGATCGGCCGGCGCGAGACCCTCGCGGACATCGGCGCCACCGTCGCACGGCATCTCGGACTGGCAGCGTTGAGGGCCGGCGCGCCCTGGTTCTGAGCCCGGCTCAGAACGGTTCCGTGAGCGCGCTTGCCCGCGCGGTTCCGTCCGCGCCGTAGTCGAATCGCAGAATGAGATCGTACAGGTCCTGCGGCCAAGGATCGGGACAGCGCCCGGGCGGCGCGCCGAGCGCACGCGCGAGGGCCGGAAGCGCCTTGTGCCGCCAGGAGATCACGATGCGCCGGCCGGCGAATTCCGCGCCGCTGCGAAGCATCTCCGCAAGGGCCTCGCTCTCCCCGTCCGGGAACTGGCGGATCTCGAGCCCGACCGTCGCGGCGAGCGGCTCGAGCGTCGCGCGCGGGCGCATGCTGCCGGGCTTGTCGGCCGCGGCAAAGAGGACATCGGGAGGCCCAGAAGCTGAGGCACGAGCGCCGCGACGCGCCTTGCCCGCGACCGGCCAGCCTCCGAGAGCACCGCCTCGCCCTTGTCCGCCGGCTTCTCGGCATGCCGCATCAGGATGACGGTTCGAGGCGCCATGCGATTGCGCTCCTGCGGCGAAGATCGGCCGGCCGCGACGCCGCGAGAAACGGCCGGCACTCCGCAACACGTTGACCGAACATGCGTTCTGCCGCAGACTCAACGCCGTCAGGTCAATCGAGGCTCCTCGCGCGCTCGTTCGGGGAGCCTTCATGTTTTCAGGGCAGGTTTTTGGGACACGAGTCGCGCATGAGCATTTCGAACCGCTCGACCCATATCCGCCTCACCTCCCATCCGGAGCCGGGCGCGGTCGCGCGCCATCCGATCCGCTGGGGCGCGGCCGACCCGAAGGCGCGCGGACCGCTGATCGGCTCGGTGACGAACCCGGCGGACCGCAACGTCATCGGCGCCCATGGCGGCGCCTATTCGCTCTATCGCGCGCTCGCCATCTCCGCCCGCGCGCTGAACCCGCTCGCCCGGCCCGACCTCACCAACACCCATCCGACCGCCGGCATCGGACCCCACCCCCAATGGGCCGATCCGCACAAGATCGTCTCGCTCGACCCTTATGGCCATCTGGTCGGCGAGGCCTTCCGCGACGAGATCGCGGGCGGGATCGACATCCGCCCGACCATCGCGGTCACGAAGGCGCGGCTCAACATGCCGGAGATCCTCGCCGCCATGGGGGCGCACCGGCTCGCGCCCGACGGAACCACCTTGCGCGCGTCCGGCGACATCTCGGTCACCAAGGTCGCGATCGACCCGGTCTGGCACCTGCCGGGGGTCGCTGCGCGTTTCGACGTGTCCGAGAAGTCGCTCCGCCGCACCCTGTTCGAGCAGACCGGCGGCATGTTTCCCGAGTTGGTCACGCGGCCGGACATGCAGGTCTTCCTGCCGCCGATCGGCGGCATGACCGTGTACATCATGGGCGAGATCGACGCGCTCACCGACGAGAAGAGCCGCGTCAGCTGCCGGGTGCATGACGAATGCAACGGCTCCGACGTGTTCGGCTCCGACATCTGCACCTGCCGCCCCTATCTGGTGCACGGCATCGAGGAATGCGTGAAGGAGGCGCAGAAGGGCGGCGCCGGGGTCATCGTCTACAACCGCAAGGAAGGGCGGGCGCTCGGCGAGGTGACGAAGTTCCTGGTCTACAACGCGCGCAAGCGCCAGGAGGGCGGCGACCAGGCCGCGACCTATTTCGAGCGCACCGAATGCGTCGCCGGCGTGCAGGACGCGCGCTTCCAGCAATTGATGCCCGACGTGCTGCACTGGCTCGGCATCCGCCGCATCGACCGGCTCATGTCGATGTCGAACATGAAATACGACGCCATCACCGGCTCCGGCATCGAGGTCGTCGAGCGCGTGCCGATCCCGCCCGAATTGGTGCCGCCCGACGCCAACGTCGAGCTCGAGGCCAAGAAGGCGGCCGGGTACTACACGCCGGGCGCCAAACCGGATAAGGCCGGGCTCGCTGCGGTGAAGGGGCGCGACCTCGAGCGATTCTGAGCATCCCGCCGCATCGGGGCGGGGATTCGTGAACCACGCAAGCGCCGACGCAAGCCCCGCCGCGCCGCTTGGCGAGCCGCGCCGGCCGGTCGTGATCACCGCGCTCGGGCTGACCCAGATCCTCGCCTGGGGCTCGTCCTACTACCTGCCGGCGGTGCTGGCGAAGCCGATCGCCGCCGATACCGGCTGGCCGCTGTCATTGGTGATCGGGGGGCTCTCGCTCGGGCTTCTGGCGGGCGGCCTGGTTTCGCCGGCCGTCGGGCGCGCCATCGACCGCACCGGCGGGCGGCCCGTGCTCGCCGCGAGCTCGGTCTTGATCGCCGCCGGGCAGGCGCTTCTCGCCATCTCCCACTCGCTGCCGGTCTATTTCGCCGCCTGGCTGCTGCTGGGCCTCGGCATGGGCGCGGGCCTCTACGACGCCGCCTTCGCCACGCTCGGGCGCATCTACGGCCGCGAGGCGCGCAGCGCGATCACCACGCTCACGCTGTGGGGCGGCTTTGCCAGTACGGTGTGCTGGCCGCTTTCGGCGTTCCTGGTCGGGGAGCTCGGCTGGCGCGGCGCCTGTCTCGTCTATGCCGGCATCCAGCTCCTGTTCTCGCTGCCGGTGCACCTCCTCCTCATGCCCAAGACGCCGCCGCAGGCGCCCGCCCTCCACTCCGGCGCGACGGGCGACGGAACGGGCCGCCTCTCGGCGTCCGAGATGCGCGCCTTCCTGGTGCTCGCCGCGATGGTCACGATCGGCGGCGCGATCGGCGCGCTGTTCTCGACCCATCTCCTCCTCATCCTGCAGGGGCGCGGGCTGGAGCTTGGCGCGGCCGTGGCGCTCGGCGCGCTCGTCGGCCCGAGCCAGGTCGGCGCCCGCGTCGTCGAGGCGGCTTTCGGCAAGCGCTACCACCCGATCTGGACCGCGACCGCCGCCGTGGTGCTGGTCGCGGTCGGTCTCGGCTTTCTCCTGTTCGGGTTTCCGATCGTCGCCGTCGCCCTGATCCTCTACGGCGGCGGCAACGGCATCTGGTCGATCGGGCGCGGCTCGCTGCCGCTCGCCCTGTTCGGCCCGTCCCGCTATCCGGTGCTGATGGGCCGGCTCGCCATGCCGGGGCTGCTTGCGCAGGCGATCGCGCCTTCGCTCGGCGGCTTCCTCATGGAGCGCGGCGGCCCTGACGCCGCGACCGCGCTCCTCGCCGGGCTTGCGGCCGTGAACGTCGTCCTCGTCGTCGTGCTCTGGGCGGCCTACCGCAACGGGGATCCCGCGTGACGGATCAGCCCTCCGATCGCGAAGCTGCCCGGCGGCTCCTGTCCGCCGCCGCGGTGCGCGAGCGCTGCCATGCCCTCTTCGAGCACGCGCTCGCCGGCCGGCTCGACCACTTCACGGTCGCTCCCGACCGCCTCGATCGCGCTGCCGATGAGGTCGTCGCCACCATCCGCGCGAGCTATCCCGAGCTCGACATCCCCTTCCATGCCCGCTGGCGGCATTTCTCGGCCGGCGGGCTCGACCGCTGGGCGAGCGTCGTGCCGATGGCGCCCTGGACCGAGGTCGCCGAGATGGCGCGTGCCGCCTTCGACCTTGCGATCGTGAGCGTGCTCCTCGACGCCGGCGCCGGGCCGGATTGGCGCTACGAGGAAGGCCGCACCGGCGAGGTCTTCGCGCGCTCGGAAGGGCTCGCGGTCGCGAGCTTCGAGATGTTCATCTCCGGGGCCTTCTCGATGAGGCCGGACGATCCCTTCCGGGTCGACGCCGAGGCGCTGATCGCGCTGTCGCCGGAGGAGCTGGCGAGCGGCCTCCAGGCCGGGCCCGGCAACCCGCTGGTCGGGGTCGAGGGCCGCGCCGCCCTCCTCAACCGCCTTGGCCGAACGATCGCCGACGATCCGGATATCTTCGCGCGCGAGGACAGCGCCCGCCCCGGCGGCCTTTTCGACGCGCTCGCCGATGAGGCGCAGGACGGCGTCGTCGCAGCGCCCAGGATTCTCGAAGCCGTGCTTTTCCATCTAGGCCCGATCTGGCCGGGCCGGATCGCGCTCGCCGGCCTCGATCTCGGCGACACCTGGCGCCATCCGCTCGCGCGGGCGGCGGATGCGACCGACGGCCTCGTGCCTTTCCACAAGCTGTCGCAATGGCTTTCCTATTCGCTGATCGAGCCGCTCGAATGGGCGGGGCTCGCGGTCGGCGAGGTCGGCGGCCTTACCGGGCTGCCCGAATATCGCAATGGCGGGCTCTTCCTCGATGCCGGGGTGCTCGCCCTGAAGCACCCGGCCGAAGCCGGGGCCGCGCATGAGGTCGGCTCGCGGCTCGTGGTCGAATGGCGGGCGCTCACCGTCGCGCTGCTCGACCGCGTCGCCCCGCTCGTGCGCGAGAAGCTCGGGGTCTCGGAAGAGGACCTGCCGCTCGCCAAGGTGCTCGAAGGCGGCACCTGGGCTGCGGGCCGACGGCTTGCGCGAGAGAGACGCCCCGACGGCGCGCCGCCGCTCAAGGTGATCAGCGACGGGACGGTGTTCTGATCGCTTTCCCGCGGCTGCGCGGCTATTTAGGTTGCGGTCATCCCGGACGGCCCGAAGGGCCGATCCGGGACCCACGGCACGTGCGGAGCCATGGGTCCCGGCTCTCCGCTTCGCTCCGGCCGGGACGACCGAAGCCGGGGGGTTCCATGCAAGGCGTCACCGTCGTCGATCATCCGCTCGTCCAGCACAAGCTGACCTTGATGCGGGACCAGAGCCGTTCGACGAAGGGCTTCCGGCAGCTCCTCAACGAGATCGGGATGCTGCTCTGCTACGAGGTCACGCGCGACCTGCCGCTCGAGGAGGTCGAGATCGACACCCCGCTCACGCGCATGAAGGCGCCGCAGATCGCCGGCAAGAAACTCGTCTTCGCGCCGATCCTGCGGGCCGGCGTCGGCTTCCTCGACGGCATGCTGACCTTGGTGCCGTCGGCGCGCGTCGCCCATGTCGGGCTCTACCGCGACCCGGAGACGCTCCACGCCGTCGAGTATTATTTCAAGGCCCCCTCCGACCTCGCCGACCGCATTGTGGTCGTTCTCGATCCGATGCTCGCGACCGCGAACTCCGCCGTCGCCGCCGTCGACCGGCTGAAGGAGCGCGGCGCCAAGGACATGCGCTTCGTCTGCCTTCTCGCCGCACCCGAAGGCATCGAGAAGTTCCGCGGCATGCACCCCGACGTGCCGATCTGGACAGCCGCGATCGACGATCACCTCAACGACCACGGCTATATCGTGCCGGGCCTCGGCGACGCCGGCGACCGCATGTACGGGACGCGCTGATGCGCTTCATCCTCGCCGATTGGGGCACGAGCCGCTTCCGCGCCTTCGTGGTCGACGATGGCAGGATCGTCGACCGCGTCTCGTCGGACGAGGGCATCTCGGCGCTGCGCGAGGGGCAGCATCGCGACGTGTTCCTGAAGCATTGCCGGCCCTGGCTCGAGCGCGAGCCGGACGCGCCGGTGGCGCTCGTCGGCATGGTCGGGAGCAAGGAGGGCTGGCGCATGGCGCCCTACGCCCAATGCCCGGCCGGCCCCGAGGAGATCGCCCGGGCCATGATCGAGGTGGAGATCGGCGAAGGACGCAAGGGCCGCATCGTGCCGGGCCTCTCCTGCGAGCCGCAAGCAGGCGCGGTCGACGTGATGCGCGGCGAGGAGACGCTGTGCCTTGGCGCAGGCGTCATCGACGGGCTCGTGTGCCTCCCCGGCACGCATCCGAAATGGGTCGAGATGAAGCACGGCCGCGTGGCGCGCTTCGCGACCTATTTCACCGGCGAGATGTATGCGCTCCTGCGCCATCACTCGATGGTCGGACGTCCCGCGACCGAGCCCGAGGACCCGGCCGGGTTCGAGCGCGGGCTCGAGGCGGCCGAGCGCAACAGCGGCCGCTCGGGCGCGCGCGTCGGCCTTCTGCATCTCATCTTCGGCGCCCGCGCCGCCGCCGTGACCGGCCGGCTACCGAGCGCCGAGCTCGGGCCCTACATCTCCGGCCTCCTCACCGGCGACGAGATCAACGGCGCCTTCGGGCTGTTCGACAAGCCGCGCGAGGTCACGGCGATCGGCGCGGAGGAGCGGGTCGCGCTGTTCGGGCGGGCGCTCGCTCGGCACGGGATCGCCGTCGTGACGAAGGATCCCGAGGAGGCGCTGGTCGCCGGCATCGCCCGCATCCTGGAAAAGCGGAGCATCTGACGTGAAAGGGTATCCGCTCGTCTTCGCTCTGATCGCGCTGCCCTTCTTCGCGCTGGGCCTCTATCTCACGGCCGGGTTCTGCCGGTGGTGCGTCTTCCCCGGCATCCTGCCCTTCGCGACCTTCGTCGGCTTCGGTCCCGGCCTCTTCAGCCTCTTCGTCGGCTACCTTATCTGGAAGCGCCGACGTCAGGAACATTGAACGCCCCCGATCTTCGCAACCTTCCGTCAACCGCCGCGGTGAAAAGCCGGACGCCGGCCGGTCCCGCTTAATGCGGCCTTTGCCGGGCCGCCGCATGGTTCGGTTCGGAGGAGCGGGGTCGAAGCATGACGCGTCCGATCGTCTGGGCCATCGGCACCGTCGTGATGACGGTGATCTCGGCGACCGCGGCGGGCGACCGCATCGCGGCGAAATTCGGCTTGACGATGCCGCAGGCCCAGTTCGCCGGCGCGCCCAGATCGCAAAGCGGCAACCGCATCGAGGTCTCGGCCGATCTCGCCGGGCATTTCGTGGTCCACCCGACCCTCGACGGCCGGCGGCTGCGGATGCTGGTCGACACCGGCGCGAGTCTCGTCATCCTCTCCCACGAGGACGCGCAGATGCTCGGCCTGAGCCTCGGCCGCCACGGCTATACCGCGCGCGTCAGCACCGCCAACGGCGTCGTGTCGGCGGCGCCGGTGCGCTTCGCCGAGGTGAAGATCGGCGACATCGCGGTGCGCGGCGTCGACGGGCTGGTAATGCCGCCGGGCAAGCTCGGCACGAGCCTCCTCGGCATGTCCTTCCTCAAGCGCCTCGCCGGCTTCGAGATCGCCCAGGGGCGGCTGATCCTCAAGGGCTGAGCCTCCTGCCGTGACCAGCCTGTCCTATGGCTGGCCCGGTACAGGAATGCGCCCGACCACCCGCAGCGCATCGCCGCGGGGCGCGATCACGACGATCTCGCCCGAAGCGGGATGCTGGCCGGTCAGCGCCTGGATATTGGCTCCATGGGTTACCACCAGAAGCGTCCCGCCCGTCCAGCCGCTGAGGAGCGCGGCGGCGCGTTCGCGCAGCGCCTCGCGCCGGTCCCTCAGCACGAAGGCATTGCTGAAGGCTTCCTCGGTCCTGACCGGCCCGAGCTCCATCAATCGCGCGGTCTCCAGGCACCGGCACCAGGGGGAGCTGAGGATCGCGGCGACCGACACCCCTCGAGCCTTGAACGCCTTGCCGGCCGCAACCGCTTCCGCGCGCCCCTTGGCGCTCAAGTTGCGCTGCGTCGAGCAGTCGGCGAGATCGAAGCCCGGCGGGTCGCCCGCCCCTCCCGGCGCATCGGCATGCCGCATCAGCGCCACGTGACCGCCGCTCCGCAGCGCAGCCCATGCGACGGACTCTGAAGCGGAGACCGGCGCGGCGAGAAGCGGGGCCAGGCAGGCGAGCAGCAAAGCCAATCGCCGCCGAAGCAGCCGCATTGTTCTATGCCTCGGGCGGGTTGAAGACCTGCACGGTCGACTCGCCCGCCGAGAGCCGCCGGTCCCATTCCTCCTCCAGCGCGAGCTTCTCGCGCGCCTTGCGAAGCCAGCTCTCCGCCTCCTCGCGCGGAACGATGATGACGCCGTCGTCGTCGCCGAGCACGAGGTCGTGCGGGCGCACCGGCACGCCGCCGCACGCGACCGGCTCGTTGACCGAGCCGTGCTCGATCGAGATCGGCCCGCGCGCCGTGATGCCGAGCGCGAAGACCGGGAAGTCCGGCCAGCTCGCGAGAGGGCCTACGTCGCGCACGGCGCCGTTCACGACCATGCCGGCCACGCCCTGGCGCCGTGCCGAGCCGCAGACATGCTCGCCCACCAGCGCGCTCTGGAGATAGCCGTCGCCGTCGATCACGATCACGTCGCCGGCCCGGGCGAGCGCAACCGCATGCAGCGCGGCGCCGATGTCGCCCGGCTCGCACCAGGCCGTCACGGCGGGCCCGACCAGGCGCCTTGCGCCCGCGAAAGGCCGCAACGGCCGGATGCGCGGATCGACCAGGAGCCGTCCGCGCGACACGTCGGAGGCGACGGTGGTCGGGATCTCGGCCCAGGCCTGCAGGAGCTCCGCCGCGAGCGGGGCGGGGCTTGGGCGAGAGACGCGCGTCGGCATCGATGCTCCTCCGATGAGGCTGGGACAGGGGCCGCGACACTACGCCGGCCCGCCGGGCAGGGCGAGCGGCCCGTCCCGCGAACCCCTTCCTTCGTTTCGCGCCGGGTCCTAGAGGCTGGGCGAGCCGCCGGAGACGCATCGCCGATGGATTTGTCCTACGCGCAGAACCTCGAGGACTACCACCTCGCCAAGCTCTTCGAAGGCCAGGGCACGGGGTTCTACATCGATGTCGGCGCCGGGCATCCGGTCGGCGACAACGTCTCCTTCCACTTCTATCTCCAGGGCTGGCGCGGCATTCCGGTCGAGCCGCAGGAGCATCTCGCGGCGCTGTACCGGCAAATCCGCCCGCGCGACCTCGCGCTCCGCACGCTCCTCGGAGACCGGACGGGCGAGGCCGACTTCCACGAGGTCGACCGGCTGCACGGCTTTTCGAGCACGCTCGAGCGTCACGCGCGCGGCGCGCAAGCGTTCGGCGCGTCCTACCGCACGCGTCGGGTGCCGATCACGACGCTTGCCGGGCTCTGCGAGGCGAACGGCGTTGCCGCGATCGACTTCCTCAAGATCGACGTCGAGGGCGCCGAGGCCGAGGTGCTGCGCGGCGGCGACTGGCGGCGC
Source organism: Microvirga sp. (assembly GCA_029266525.1). GTDB lineage: Bacteria > Pseudomonadota > Alphaproteobacteria > Rhizobiales > Beijerinckiaceae > JAJKJG01. The sequence continues at coordinate 10 of JAQSWQ010000083.1, read as the reverse complement.
TTCCGGCCGA
>JAQSWQ010000122.1 GCA_029266525.1 Microvirga sp. | reverse complement strand
ACGACCGGCTCAATCCAGAGAAAAACCCGATGCCGGTCGACGGAAAGCGCATGATTTTCGGCGGGTTCGCTCCAGTGATCGAGCTTTGAAGCTCGCACAACGGGAGATCCCGGTCGGAACGGCCTACCCTGTCTGGACCGGGAGTGCACAAAGGGGGTCCCGAGCTGCGCCGGTCCTCGAGTTGGCCGGTTCCTCGAGGCGCTCAAGGCTGCCTTGACCCAGCGCCAGGGCGTCGGTCTAGCGTCGCCGAACCTACGGACGTCCGTTTCCGTGCCTAGCTTCTCCGAAGGACCGACCGCTTACGGCCATGAGCGCCCATTCGGCTTAGCGCCCATCCTCGCCGTTCCCGTTGCTTGATGCAGCGCCCATAACCGGACCTTCGTTCAGCAAGCGGGCTCCGGCTGCTCTTCTCGAATTATGCAAACACTTCCGGCGGAAGATTGTGACGCTAAGCGGACTCCTCCTTCGCGACGGGCTGGGTGAGCTCGAACACCCCCACAGGCTCCAGGAAGCCCTTTGGCATGACTGCGAAACCGCCCGACGGCGAGGGGGGTGTCGAACAGGGGGGGCACCGCTTCTGGAGGTGGGCTCGCCGGACCGGAGCTACGCGACTGACCGGCCCGGCGAGTAATCCACTGAGCCCGAGGTACAGGTTGGGACCATGCCCAACGCCAGGCTAGTAGGATTGTGAGATGGCGCCGCCAGACCGACGTTCAATTGACGTGGTGCCCATTCTCATCCAGCCGCCCGGAGCCACGCGCTCACGGCCGCCCTGCTTGCCGAAGGCGGGAAAGCCGGGTCGCCGCCTCGACATTCACCGCATGCGGGGGGACCTCCCCGGCGCACAGCGCCCGAACCTGGGTGGCATGCGGCGTCGCGAGCACGTCGGGGCGGCGGGCGAGCTCGAGCGAAGGCATCTGGTCCGCGGCGCGGCCGACATCCATGGCAGCGCCAGCGATCGTCTTCTTGTCGAGCGCCGCGGCAAGCGCCGGCTCGTGGACGAGGTTGCCGCGGGAAAGATTGATGAAGTAGGCCGACGGCTTCATGCGCGAGAACGCCGCGGCGTTCATCAGGTTCTCGGTCTCCTCGGTGGCGACTGCGAGACAGACGACGAAATCGGAGCGCGCGAGGAGGTCCTCGAAGGAGACCTGGGCGACGCCGCCTTCGTCGATTGCTTTGTAGGGGTCGCTCGCCAGCACCGTCATGCCGATCGCCTTGGCGATGCCGGCGAGATGCTGGCCGATGACGCCGTAGCCGATGATGCCGAGCGTCGAGCCCCTGAGCTGGCGCCCGATGCGCGCCTCTGGCGCCTGTCCCGTACGGTAAGTGGTCGCAGCATCGGTGAGGCCACGGGCGAGGTCGATCATGAGCCCGAGCCCGAGCTCCGCGACGGAGGCGGCGAAGCCCGGCGTCGCGCGAGTGACCAGGATTCCGTTGCGGCTTGCAGCCGGCACGTCGACGTTGCGGATATCGACGGCGCAACGCACGAACGCCACGAGTTCGGGGGCGCTCTCGAAGAAGGTGGGGAAACCCGGCGTCTGCCGGTCGGAGACGACAATCTCGCAGCCTTGGCCATGCCGGATGAGCGCCTCGGCGTCGAGCACCCGTCCGGTCGGGTTGATGACGACCTCGGCCACCTCCCGCAGCGCCGCGACGGCACCCTCGCCGTAATAGTTGCGCAGCATGTCGGAGCTGTGCGTCAGGAAGATTCGCGGCATGGCACTCCTTCGTCGCTCCGGCGGTCTCCAGGACAGCCCGCTAGGAAAGCGCCATCTGGTCAGACCTAATTTTTGCCGGCATGTTAAAGCCTAATCAGGCGGCGGTCGCGCGCGGACTGGATCACAAGAGCGATGGGGAGGAAGCGCTGAAGGCGACCGCGTCGATCACGACATCGGGGGCGCGCCCGCGAGCCCTCGCCGCCGCGCGTCCGGACGCCTGAGCCTTGGCTCGCTACATCGTCTCGCGGCTCGCGATCACGCTCGTCATGGCGCTCCTCGCAACGCTCGTGATCTTTCTCATCGCCAACACGGTGCCGGGCGATCCGGTGCTGGCGCAGCTCGGCGACGTCGCCGCGTCGAACAAGGAATTTGTCGCCGAATGGCGGGCGAAATACGGCCTCGACCTGCCCCTGTGGCAGCGGTACCTGGTCTTCCTGAAGGGTCTGATCAACGGTGACCTCGGGCAGTCGATCGCCTCCCAGCGCCCGGTGCTCGCCGACATCGCACAGTTCGCGCCGGCGACGCTCGAGCTCGCGACCGCCGGCTTCCTGCTCGCACTCATCGTCGGCATCCCGCTCGGGATTGTTGCGGCGGTGCGACGCGACAGCTGGATCGACCACCTCGCCCGCGTGGTGTCCCTGATCGGCGTCTCGTCGCCGACGTTCTGGCTCGCCTTCATCATGCTGGCGGTGTTCTACGGAGGGCTCGAGATCGCGCCGGGCCCTGGGCGGCTCGACCCGATCGCCTTCGCGCCAAAGACCGTGACCGGTCTCTACCTGGTCGATTCGATCATCGCAGGCGACTGGGAGGCGTTCCGCGACGCCGCTGCCCATCTCGTACTGCCCTCGATCGTGCTCGCCGCGGCGACGCTTGGCCTGATCACGCGCACGACCCGGGCGAGCATGCTCGAGACGATCGGCCAGGACTATGTCCGCGTCGCGCGCGCCAAGGGCCTGCGCGAGCGTACCATCGTTCGCGGGCACGTCCTGCCGAACGCGCTGATCCCGGTCGTGACGCTCGGCGGCCTTGCCTATGCGAACCTGCTGACCGGCGCGGTCATGACCGAGACGATCTTCTCCTGGCCGGGGCTTGGCCGCTACACCTTCCGGAGCGCGGCGGCGCTCGACTTCCCCGCCATCATGGGCATCACCCTCGTCGTTGCGCTCGTCTATCTCGTGATCAACTTTCTGATCGACATCAGCTACGCCCTGCTCGATCCGCGGGTGGTGCGGTGACGGCGCTCGTCGATTCGCACTCGACCGTGCTCGCGGTCGCGCCGGTGCGAACCCGGGCGCAGCGCTGGCGCCGCCGATACGGGCTCGCGGCCGCGGGTGCCGCGATCATCCTGGCGTGGGTGCTGATCGCGATCTTCGCGCCGCTGCTCACGCCCTACCACCCTGACACCGTCGAGGTGACGGTGCGCCTGCAGCCGCCGTCGCCGGCGCATTGGCTCGGCACCGACGCGCTCGGCCGCGACGTGCTGACCCGCCTCCTCCACGGCGCCCGCATCTCGCTCACGACCGGCGTCGTCGTCGTCGTCGTCGCCGCGGTCGTCGGAACGCTCCTCGGCGGCATCGCGGCCTACGCGCGCGGCCGGATCGAGGAGCTGATCATGCGGCTCACCGATCTCGTCCTGTGCTTTCCGCCAATCATCCTGGCGCTGGCGATCGCGGCGGCGCTCGGGATCGGCACGACGAACACGATCATCGCCATGCTGGTGGTTTGGTGGCCGAAATTCGCCCGGCTCGCGCACAGCCTGGTCATCGTCCAGCGGTCGCAGGAATACGTCGAAGCCGCGATGGTGATCGGCTTCAGCCCTGCCCGCATCCTATTGCGCCACATCCTGCCGAACGCCGTCGGGCCGCTGATCGTGCTCGTGACGCTCGACGTCGGCAATGCCATCATCACCTTCGCCGGGCTCTCCTTCCTCGGGCTCGGCGTCGTGCCGCCGACGTCGGAATGGGGATCGATGGTGGCCGAAGGCCGCGAGCTCGTCTCGCAATGGTGGGTCGCGACCTTCCCCGGGGTCGCCATCCTGACCGTCGTGCTCGGCTTCAACTTCCTCGGCGACGGCATCCGCGACTGGCTCGATCCGAAGTCGAGGCGCTGGTGAACGTCGCTGTGAAGCCAAGCGCCGCCGGGCTCGTCCCGCCGGTGCTCGAGGTCCGGGACCTCAAGACCCAGTTCTTCACCGACGAGGGCGTGGTCCGCGCCGTCGACGGCGTCAGCTTCTCGGTGGGCGCTGGCGAGGCGCTCGGCATCGTCGGCGAATCGGGCTCGGGCAAGAGCGTAACCGCGCTCTCGCTGATGCGGCTTCTCGAGGAGCCGAGCCGGATCGCCGGCGGCGAGATCCGCTTCCAGGGCCGTGACGTTCTCGGTGCCGACCCGGAGGAGATGCGCAACCTTCGCGGCGGCCGCATGGCGATGGTCTTCCAGGACCCGATGACCTCGCTCAACCCGGTGCTGCGCATCGCCCGCCAGCTCGTCGAGACCATGGTGGTGCACGGCAACTACACCGGCGACCAGGCGGCGGACCGGGCCGTGAAGATGCTCGGCCGCATGGGCATCAACGCGCCCGAGCGCGCGATCCACAGCTACCCGCACCAGTTCTCCGGCGGCATGCGCCAGCGCGTGGTGCTCGCCATGGGCATGTCGAACGACCCGGTGCTGCTCATAGCCGACGAGCCAACGACGGCCCTCGACGTCACCATCCAGGCCCAGATCCTCGAGCTCCTGCGCGAGCTCAACCGCGACTTCGGCACGGCGGGAAGAAGTGAGAGGCTCCTCGAGGTACGCGGCCTCGTGAAGCATTTTCCGCTGCCGAAGAGCGGTTTCTTCCAGAAGCGCTTGATCGTCCATGCCGTCGACGGCGTCGACCTCGACGTCGCCCGCGGCGAGACCGTCGGGCTCGTCGGCGAGTCAGGCTGCGGCAAGTCGACCCTCGCCCGCGTGCTGATCCGCATCCACAAGCCCGACGCGGGCTCTATTGTGTTCGAGGGCCAGGACATCGCCGCCGCGAGCGCCGCGGAGATCAGGCCGCTGCGCCGGCGCATGCAGATGGTGTTCCAGGACCCTTACGCCTCGCTCAACCCGCGCATGACGGTTGCCGACACCATCGGCGAGCCGCTCCGCTTCCACGGCCTCGCCGCGACCGCAGCCGAAACCCGCGAGCAGGTCGCAGAGCTGCTCTCGACCGTAGGGCTCAATCCGAAGGCGGCGCAGCGCTACCCGCACGAGTTCTCGGGCGGCCAGCGCCAGCGCATCTCGATCGCTCGGGCGCTCGCGGTGAAGCCCGACTTCATCATCGCCGACGAGCCGATCTCGGCGCTCGACGTCAACATCCAGGCGCAGATCATCAACCTGATGCTCGAGCTGCAGGAACAGTTCGGGCTCACCTACCTTTTCATCGCCCACGACCTCGCCGTCGTGCGCCACATCTCGGACCGGGTCGTGGTTCTCTATCTCGGCAAGGTCGTCGAGGTAGCCCGATCGGGGGTGCTATTCGAGCGCCCGCTCCACCCCTATACGCGCTACCTGATCTCGGCCGTGCCGGTGCCTGACGCCGCGGTGGAGCGCCAGCGGGTGCATCTCCAGCTCCAGGGCGAGCCGCCGAGCGCCGTCGATCCGCCATCCGGCTGCCGCTTTCGCACCCGCTGTCCGATCGCACAACCGGTTTGCGCCGACGTGCCGCCGCCGCTTGCCGAGCACGAGGACGGCCACTTCGCGGCCTGCCATTTCGCGGGCGAGTTCCGGCCGACGAATGGACGGGTACATGCGGCGCGTCACGGCTGATACGGCGGCGAGCCTCGTCCGCTCCGGCGACACGATCCTGGTCGGCGGCTCGGGCGGTGGCCATGCCGTGCCGGAGGCGTTGATGGCCGCGGTCGAGCGCCGCTTTCTCGCGAGCGGCGAGCCGCGCGGCATCACCTCGGTTCATCCGGTCGGGCTCGGCGATGGCGGCGATCTAGGCGCCGGGCATTTCGCACATGAAGGTCTCTTGAAGCGGATCGTCTGCGGCACCTTTGTGAATTCGCCGAAGATCTCGGACCTTGCGATCGCCAACAGGATCGAAGGCTACACGCTACCGCAAGGCGCGCTATCGCAACTGACCCGCGAGATGGCAGCCGGGCGGCCGGGTCTTCTCACGAAGACCGGGCTCCACACTTTCGTCGACCCACGGCACGGCGGCGGCCGCCAGAGCCGGCGGGCGGCCGAGGACCTCGTCGAGCTCGTCACCTTCCGAAGCGAGGAGCTCCTGTTCTACAAGCCGTTCCCGATCGACGTCTGTTTCCTGCGCGGCACGACGGCGGACGAGGACGGCAACGTCACCATGGAGCAGGAGGCAATCTTCGGCGAGATGCTGTCGATGGCGCAAGCCGCGAAGCGCTGCGGCGGCCTCGTCGTGGTGCAGGTGAAGCGAATAGCCGAGCGGCAGACCCTCGCGGCGAAAGTGGTGAAGATTCCCGGCATTCTAGTCGACGTCGTCGTCGTCGAGCCCGGGCAGCGCCAGACCTACGAGACGGAGTACAGTCCGTCCTATGCTGGCGAGCTGCGCGTCCCGCTGTCGGACATCCCGGCGCTGCCACTCGATTCCCGCAAGGTGATCGCACGCCGGGCGGCGCTCGAGCTGTTTTCCGGCGCGATCTGCAACCTCGGCTCCGGCATCTCGACCGGCATCGCGAACGTCGCCGCCGAGGAGGGCGTGCTCGATGCCGTGTGCCTGACGAACGAGCAGGGCCTCATCGGCGGCGCGCCGGCGTCGGGCGGCGAGGCTGGAGCGTCGCGCAACTACGCCGCGATGATCGACCAGCCCTACCAGTTCGATTTCTACGACGGCGGCGGGCTCGACCTCGCTTTCCTGTCCTTCGCGGAGGTGGACCGCGAGGGCAACGTCAACGTCAGCCGCTTCGGCAATCGCATCGTCGGGCCCGGCGGCTTCATCAACATCAGCCAGAACGCGAAGAACGTCGTGTTCAGCGGCACTTTCGCGGCCGGCAAGGACGGGGACAGGCCGAAGTTCGTCAACGCGGTCGAGCAGATCACCTTCAGCGGATCCTATGCCGACGAGCGCGGCCAGCGCGTGCTCTACGTGACCGAGCGCGCCGTATTCGGCCTTTCCGAGCGCGGCGTCGCGCTTCTCGAGATCGCGCCGGGGATGGACCTCGAACGCGACATCGTCGGCCGCATGGGCTTCCGGCCGGAAATTGCGGGGAAGCTCGCAACCATGGATGCGCGGCTGTTCCGACCCGAGCCGATGACGCTCGCCCGCGACCTGGCGGCCCGAGCGGCGCGGGCGGGCTCGCCGCGTCTCAAGCTTCTCGACGCGCTCTCAGCCGCCGCCGAATGATGTTCGCCTTGGAAGGACCGCCATGGAGATCCCTGAAAACCGCTTCAAGCGCGCGCTCAGGGCCGGCAGGAGCCAGATCGGCCTCTGGTCGAGCCTGTCGTCGAGCTACACCGTCGAGGTGATCGCCGGC
>JAQSWQ010000015.1 GCA_029266525.1 Microvirga sp. | reverse complement strand
CCCGGCTGACGTTATCGGGCGGAAGACTTCATCCGCCTGTGGAACCACTTCGTCGGTGGCCGAACCGAACGGCGGCTCGGCGATCAAACCCCACTCGTAGTCATAGTACGCCTTGACCGCTGGCCAGTAGCGGGCTCCGTAAGCCGGATGCTTGCGGGGTAAGCCACGACGTTCCTCCGCTGCAAGTGTTTGTTCAAATAGCTTCGCCCGCGTCTTATCACTACCAAACAGCACGCGGGCTATCTCTTCATCCGTGGGGAAAAGACAGGATGGCTCAGGTCGCATCGCAGGGTCCGTCTTGGGCGGCACTCGAATTCTCCCACAGTTGGCTGAACGACTACATCATCGACGCACGATTCATCCGCCACCCTGCCCGATCCGCCCGGCCTAGTCTGCGCAATTGAGAGTCACGGCAGAACTGCTGACAATTCAGCCGCAGCGCCAGCAGCGAGCAGGGGCCTGCGCTCGATTTCCTTTTTTGACACCTCTCATGGCCCATACAGTGCACGCGTGCTGAATCGCGTGCAACGGGCTATTGCTGCGCATTGCCTTGGGGAGTTCGAGAATGCTGCTGGTCCGTCGTCGAGAGTTTCTCGCCGCTATCTCGTTGGCAGCTGCTACGCAAGTTGCGGCTCAAGAGCGCCAACCCGATCTGCGGCGGGTCCAAGCGGCAGTCGATAGCTTCACAAAGCTGCCGGTCACATCGAGCTGCTTCATCGCAACTGATCACCCGACACCTTGGACCGTCGGACATGATCCCCGCGCTCGCCTGTTCGTCGGCAGCGCCGTGAAGACCTTCATCCTCGCGACGTACCTACGGGACGTCGAGGGCGGGCGGCTCACCCTGGACCAGCAACTCGCTATCAATGACGATGTGCGCTCACCTAGCAGCCCGGTCTTCATGAAACTCACCGGCACCACGGAAGCCAGGAGCGTACTCGAGGCCATGATCGCGCACAGCGACAACACCGCAACAGATGCTGCCCTGAAGGCGGTTGGGCCAGAACGCGTGCGGGAGCTCATTCGGCAGACGGGTCGGTCAGCAACGCAAATACCGGACTCCACCCGGCGGCTGTTTTCCTACCTCGCCGGAGCACCGGAAGGCGTGGATTTCGGCTGGGAGGGCATAGAGCGGAGGGCCAATGGCCAGCTTGCGGGCTCGCCAAGGTCCCCGATGAATGATCACCAGACCATGCTCAGCACGGCCGAGGAGATGGTTCGTTGGTACCAGCGTGCGCTGAAGGGGGAGTTCTTCCGCAAACCCGAGACCCTTCTCGAATTCAAGCGCATCCAAGCAATGGCGGACTCTCTTTGGCACGTGGTTCCGGCCGACACGCTCGCTTACGGAAAAGGCGGCAGCATCGATTGGCAGGATTTCCATTGCTTCGCGTTGTCAGGGCAGATGATGGTTCGTGGGGTGCCGGTGACGTTTTGTTTCACGATCAACTGGACCGGTCCGGCGGACGGCGTAGCTTCGGTCTTCGAGGCTTATAAGAACTCAGTAGCAGAGGCGCTGAATGCGGCTGCAAAGGCTATCCTCTAGCATCGTTTAGGACTGGGACCGCAGGATGCCGTCACGCCAACGCTTCGTCCAGCCAGTCGTAGATCACCGCGTTTGAGAGCGGCAGGTTGGCGAGCTGACAGTGGCTGTCAGCTCCTTCCGCCTGTGTGAAAATACGTTTCGTGACAGGTCCACTGACGCTCCGACCGAAACTCTCGAACAAATCCATCGAAACCAGCCCCTCACCCTCGCCCACCAGAGCAAGGCTGGGACAGCGGATATTGCGAAGAGCATCTCCGATCTGAAACTCGCGCAGCCGCTCGAGCCAGGCCCGGATGCTATCCACGCCGAAGCGACGAAGGGACATTTTGAGGCTGAGCTTCATGCCCGGCGGAAGCTGCTGATCGGGAAGACTGTCGATCTCCTCAAGCTTTATCGCCGGGGGGTTCGTTGCCGTGTCGGTGCCTGTGAAGCCGACCACATAGGCGCGGAGGTCCGCGATTGGTGAGTTCGCCACAAGTGCTTTGATGCGATCATCATGTGCGGCAGCGCGCGAGGCAAAGTACCCGCCATAGCTGATGCCATACAGCGCAAGCCGCTGTGGATCGACGTCGCCCCGAGAAAGGACGTAGTTGATCATGGCCCCGACCGGCGCTTCGTAATCGGGCCGGAAGCTCACACGCGGGTGGAAACGAAGAAGGCCGGTTTGGCCCGGGCCCTCAGCGAGCAACACGTTCCAGCCGCGCTCAAGGGCGGCCGCCCCTGTTTGCAAATAAAGCTCTTCCGCCGTTCCGTCGAAGCCGGTCAGCACAATGATCGTCTTACGTGGTCGGGCATCGGTCGGCGCCGGGCGCATGAAATAGCCGGGGAGCCACACGTGCTCAAATGGGATCTGCAGGACATCTGTGGTCCACGGCATTAGCCGCACAGCTTCAAGGAAGAGATCCCGCGACACGACGCCATGGGCTCGCGATGTTTCGGTGACGGGGTCGTCGTAGTACTCGGCGGCTCGGTAATACATGCTGGCGCGCTGGAAGTGGTCTCGCGCGCTTACCAGGTGCTGCTTCTTCAACGCGGAACGACCCAGCGTGACAATCTGCTCTCCCAGAGCGACAAAGGCTGGCGGCCACGTGCGTGGGTCACCGTCCTTGATGTTCCGACTGGCTGCGAGCACCTCGCCAACGGACGCACCCATGTAGTTTGCTACGCCGAGGCTTCGGAGCAGCTGGAAATCCATCTCTGGATCCGAGAATCCGCGAACCCGAGTTGCCGAACGGCTCACTCCATCGCTTGTTGGATGCGACATGCTGCTCCCCGGAGCGGCACTGGCCAGCTCGCTCGGTGATAGCGCCGCTGCGAGAGCCGTGGAGAGAAGCGCGTCCCGACGTGTCAGATTCATTATGCCAGGCCCCAGATTGCTTCGATCACTCGCGCCCTTTCGGAACTCTATGCCTATGGGCGGCGGTGTGAAGCTACCGGGGGGTTCTGAGTCACCAAGGCGAATCAAAGGACCAGCACGAGCGTGCGCCGGCGGCGGCGTCCTTGCGACGCTTGGTCCATCTCTCATGAATTTCGAGCTAGACTCTAAGCATCAGTGCGGTGCAGAGCACGCCGCACCATGCTTTGTCTTTAATAGGACTATATTAACACACGCTCAAGAGCGTGCTATGATGCTCGTGCTGTCGATCTGCGCTCGTTGCATCTCGGCCTCCACCGGGTCCACGACAAGCTTCTTGCCCTCGGTGCGGTATCCGAGCGGGGCGGGGCCGCCCATCCAGAGGCGCTTCTTCTTGGATGCGGCGATCTTGTCCCGGATGCGCTCGCCCGTGACCTCGCGCTCGAAGTGGGCGAAGGAGAGAAGGACGTTGAGCGGCGCTCGAAGTGGGCGAAGGAGAGAAGGACGTTGAGCGTGAGCCGCCCGTTTCGTGCGGGCGGTGCAGGTTGAGCGCTAGGCGGGAACATCGTAACAGCCGGATCCCTGCGCCTCAATTTGATCACCCTCATCCAACACTCGCGGGACAGCACACGAGGTCACCTTGATGCTCAGACGCGAACTCCTTGCTCGATCAGGCTTGGCGCTGGCTGCCGGGGCCATGAGCTCCACTTCCGGATGGATGGAGGCTGCGGCCGAGGACATTTCACCGCAAACGCTTGAGGGGCCCGACTGGCCCGCGGTTCGATCGCAGTTCGCGCTCACTAATGAGTACATCCACATGAGCGCTATGCTCATTTCCTCACATCCAAAGCCCGTGCGGAACGCGATCCAGGAGCATCGCCGAGGGATGGATGCCGATCCGCTGACGTATGTCTTTCAGAACAATCGGCGTCTCCAGGAGGAAGCGCGCACGGCTGCTGGGCAGTATCTCGGGGTCGGGGGTTCGGGGATCGCACTCACCGACAGCACCACCATGGGGGTCGCCCTCGTCTACAACGGCCTGCGCCTCACCGCCAACCAGGAAATTCTTACTACAGACCAAGACTACTACGTGACACACGAGTCTATTCGCCTGGCGGGAAGGCGAACTGGCGCCCAGACCCGAAGAATTTCACTGTACGACGAGATCGAGGGGATCTCCGAGGAGCAGATCGTCGATCGCATCATGCACGCGATCACACCGGCCACACGTGTTCTGGCGCTCACCTGGGTGCACTCAAGCACCGGTCTGAAGCTTCCGTTACGCGCGATCACCGACGCGGTCGAGGCGATCAACGCCGGCCGGGATGAAGCCGCCCGCGTGCTCGTCTGTGTGGACGGCGTGCACGGCTTCGGCATCGAAGACATGGTGCTCTCCGATCTGGGCTGCGATTTCTTCATGGCCGGTTGCCACAAGTGGCTCTTTGGTCCGCGCGGTACGGGGATCGTCGCCGGCACATCGCGTGCGTGGGAGTCGCTTCTACCTACGATCCCGAGCTTCATTGATAGCGCAAACTGGCAAGCATGGTCTTCCGGCACTGATCCAGAAGGCCCGACGACGGCCAGCCGCATGACCCCCGGCGGCTATAAGGCGTTCGAGCATCTTTGGGCCCTGCCCCAAGCGTTCGAGTTCCAGCAGGGTATTGGCAAAGCACGAGTGGCCGAGCGCACGCATCACTTGGCGGCGCAAATGAAGGATGGGCTGCGCGCGATTCCGAAGATCACGCTCCACACGCCTCGCTCGGAAAAGCTCTCGGCCGGCATTGTCTCGTTCGACATAGAAGGCCTCTCGCCAGGCGCGGTGGTGCACCGTCTGCGCGAGAGACGGATCATCGCATCTGTGGCGCCTTATGCGGTGCCGCATGTCAGGCTCACGCCCTGCATCCAGAACACGCCTGCGGAAATCGACACCGTGCTGCAGGAGATCCGTCGCATCGTCAGCTGAGTATCTAAGCCGATGCAAGCTCCCGACTCTGCCCGTTGTGTATGCACCTCAGTCTCATGAGAACCAGTCGAACACGTCGAGCTGCCATCCTACGGGGCACGCTCGGCACCCTAGCCGTGCTGTTGGCTGTGGGAACGGCAGCTGCAGCCTGGGCGTACTGGCAACTCCGTGCAAGCTTGCCGGTCCTTGAAGGTCATCTCAGCGCACCTGCGCTAGCCGCGCCCGTCACCATCGAACGTGACGTGCAAGGTGTGCCCACCATCACAGGTGAGAGCCGGGCCGACGTTGCATGGGCGCTGGGATTCTTGCACGCTCAGGAGCGCTATTTTCAAATGGACGGACAGCGTCGCACGGCATCGGGCGAGCTCTCCGAACTGGTCGGCCCCGTCACGATCGCACTAGATCGGCGTAACCGGCTGCATCGGTTCCGCAGCCGCGCCGAAAGAGCGCTAGCCGCGATGCCACCTGAGGAGCGCCGCTTCCTGGAAACGTATGTTTCCGGCGTGAACGGCGGGCTGGCTGCCCTCAGCGGAGCGCCATTCGAGTATCTCCTGTTGGGCGCAAGGTCGGAGCCGTGGACCGCGGCTGACACCGTGCTGACGGTCTATGCGATGTATCTCACCTTGCAGGAGTCGCACGGCGAGACGGAGCGCTGGCGCGCAAACGCTAATGAGGTGTTGGGACAAGCGTTCACCGATTTCTTTCTTCCACTCGGGACCACTCTCGATGCTCCGTTGGACGGATCACGCCTACCTACGCCGGCAATGCCCGCTGCGGGAACGAAGCGCTCGGTAAGCCCTCCCGGTACGCGTTTCGTCGACGTCGAAGCTACACACCCCGGCAGCAACGGCTTTGCAGTGGGTGGCGGCCTCACGGAGAACGGCGGCGCGATGGTCGCGAATGATCTCCACCTTGCCCTCCGCGTCCCCAACATCTGGTACCGAGCGCGGCTTGTCGTGAGAAACAGCCCAGGTGCACCCGACCTGGACATCACCGGGATCACCCTGCCGGGAACGCCGAGCGTCGTCGCAGGGAGCAATGGACGAGTCGCCTGGAGCTTCACCAACAGCTACGTCGACACGAGCGATGTGGTTACCCTTGAGCCGCATCAGGGAAAGTCCGATTGGTACCGTACCCCAGATGGCCCGAGGGAACTCGCTTTCTATAAGGAACGCCTATGCCGTAAGTGCCCGCAACCGGAAGATTTGACGGTTGAGGAGAGCGTTTGGGGACCGGTTCTCGGGACTGACCTGCAAGGGCGCAAGCTGGCCTATCGATGGACTGCACACGACCCGACCGCCGTTGGGCTTAGTGCCGCTTTAGAGCTCGAACGAGCAGAGAATGCTCGGCAGGCGCTTGCAATCGCACAACGGCTCCGCATTCCGCACCAGAATATTGTTGCAGGCGACGCGGACGGGAGCATCGGCTGGACGGTGACGTCGGCGCTCCCGAGGCGGTTCGGTCACGACGGGCAGAAGCCAAGCTCCTGGGCTGATGGGAGGGCCGGATGGGACGGTTATTTACCGTCCGACGAGGTACCCGTCGTGTTCAATCCGGAACGGCAGCGGATCTGGACCGCGAATGCCAGGGTGGTCGGAGGTGAGTCGCTTGCGAAGCTAGGGTTCGGCGGCTACGCCCACGGAGCTCGAGCGGCGCAAATCCGAGATGGCCTATTCGCGAACGATCGGTTCTCTGAAAGCGATCTTCTTGCGGTTCAACTCGACGACAGGGGCACACTCTTGGGCCGCTGGCAGACGATCCTGGCCGAAGCGTTAAGCGCGCGCCCACACCAGCGAGAACTCGCACGGTTGTTGCCGCACGTTGAGAACTGGGGGGAAAGAGCGATTCCGGAGTCCGTTGGCTATCGGCTGGTGCGAGCCTTCCGCTCGGATATCATCGCGCGCCTCTATGACGCTTACACTCGTGAAGTGCCGCCGATTGAATCCGGCACTGCAACGACGCGGCGGACGCCGCGGGTTCGTACGAACCAGGCGGACGAACCGGTCTGGCGCTTAATCACCGAAAAGCCCCCGCATCTCGTTCCCCCTGGTTACCCGGACTGGGCGGCTGTGATCGATGCTGCTCTTGCGGCGCTGGTTGTTGCAATCGACACGGAAGCCGGCGGCAAAGTCGCCGCGTTCACTTGGGGAGCGTTCAACAAGGCAGACATAAAGCATCCCCTTAGTAGAGCTGTACCCGGCATATCTGTGTTCCTTGACGCTCCGAGGGACGCGCAGCCCGGGGACGTTTATCAGCCCCGTGTTGCGGCTCCTGAATTCGGAGCTTCCGCGCGATTCGTCGTCTCGCCAGGGCGAGAACGCTCGGGCATTTTCCACATGCCTACCAGCCAGAGCGCTCACCCGCTGTCCCCATACTACAGGACCGGGCATGCCGACTGGGCGCAGGCCAGGGCGAGCGCTTTCCTGCCAGGCAATACACGTTGGCAGCTTTCGCTGCAGCCCTAGCCCGTTCGTACGTTCAGGCGTTCTCGTCCACACACGACCGCAAGATCGCCTAATCGAGAGGCTGAGAGGCAACTAACAGCGGGCAGCCGGCACGCCGGGTTCAGTCCGGTGCAGTTGCCGCTCAGGGCCCACCGAGGCGAGGTGCTACGTAGCGCCACGTAGCCGGCCAACCGCGGGGTTCGGAGGGCTCTTCGCCCTAATGCTGTCGCCTCGGCTCGACCCGCCGGGCAACGACAGCAATGCTCCGTTCCCGAGAGAACGCAGTCCTTTCTACGGGCCTGCCGCAGTTTTTTTATGTAGGGTTTGGATCGGCCGCTACCGCGGCTGTCGCCGCTTGCCGCGCGAGGGTCCCGAGGAGCGGCTACTGCTATCTCTGACGAACGACACCGCTTAAGGAATCATGCGTCACACCGTGCGGGCTACGAGGGCTTCGAGGAGATGCGGCGGCAGGAGATCGATCACACTTCGATCTACGGGCTGGCACCTCGACTAGAGGTCAGCTCTTCGCGCAAGAAGTCCACCACCCGGGCGCCTCCATGGGTGAGGACATTCCGACCGAGCTCTCGGGCCCAGTAGGCTTCGCTGCCAAATCTCAGCCGTCCCGATTGCAAGCGACCAGTATGGAGCTGCAGATCGAACTCCTCGGTGATCCCGATTGCCCCGTGCACGCCGTGCGCGATCGCAGCCGCGAGGATGGCAGCCTCGCCGATGCGGGTCTTTGCCGCCGCGACACGCGGGCGGTCCGCTCCCGCCAGAAGATCCACGGCCGCCTGTGCGCGCGGAGAGGAGAAGGCCAGCTCGGCGGCCATGCGGCTTGCAAAGACCTGCTCCGTGAGAATGCTGACCTGCTGCTGCACGGCCTGGAACCGGCCGATCGGACGTCCGAACTGCACTCTCTCGCCCGCGTAGCGGACGCTGCTCGCGAGGATCGATTCCATGGCGCCGGCCATCGCAGCCGATTCGATGCGAGCGCCGGCCACGAGCCAGTCCGCGTCAAGCGGCAGTTCGACCGCGTCGTCCGTGCAGCTGTCCCACCGGAGGTCGAGCGACAGCGAGTCCGACCCTGGCCCGCGGAAGCTGGCGCCGTCCGTCGGCAAGACGACCGTGCCGTCTTCGCCCGAGACGAGAACCCACGCGGCCACGCGTCCATGGGGCACGTCGAACGAGGCAAACCCGCCGTGCTTCGATCCTGAACGCACCCCGAGGGCTACCGGACCGGGGACGCATTCGCATCCTGCCAGGGCCAATGCCGCGCGCGCGAACATCGTCTCGCCAACCGGCGCCGGGACGGCGTACTTGCCGCAGGCGAAGAGAACGGGAAAGACATCCGTCGCGGAGAGGCCGGAGCCGCCGAGCTGTTCCGGAACCAAGCCGTCGAGAAATCCCGACGCCTCGATCTCGGCCCACATCGCGTCGCCGGCCTGACCATTTAGGACCTCGCGGACCGCCTCCGGCGGGGCCGCCTTGGAAAAGAGCTGGTCGGCGGCGGACGAGATCAGGGGGTCCATCGCCCTCCCCTACCTCAGGCCCATCCCGCGGGCGATCATGCCGCGCAGGATCTCACGCGTCCCGCCGCGCAGGGAATAGGAGGGTGCCATGCGGCTCGTATAGGCGAGCGTATGCCTCAGTGCGCTCGGTGACGCGTGGCCCGGATCCGCTCCCAGCGCGTTCGCGATCGCCGCCGGGATGAGCTGCTCCAACTCCGTGCCGAGATCCTTCACGAGCGCCGCTTCGACGGCAGGCTTGTCCCCGCGCACGAGACGCGCGGTGACGGCGATCGAAAGCGCCCGCAGCGCTGTCATGTGAGCGACGATGCGGCCGAGCAGGACCTCGTCCTGCTCGCTCGGCCGCGCGAGCGATCTGAGATAGATGGCCCATTCTTCGAGAAGGACGATGCTGGAGAGGAAGCGTTCGGGCCCGCTGCGCTCGAAGGCGAGCTCCGCCGTCACCTGCTCCCAGCCGGCGCCTTCCTGTCCGATGAGCGCGTCCTCGCCCAACTGCACGTCGTCGAGGAAGACCTCGGAGAAATGCTCGTCACCCGCGAGGTCGCGGATCGGCCTCACGGTTACCCCCGGCAGGCTGAGATCGATCACGAACTGCGACAGGCCCTTCTGGCGGTCGTCGGTGGTCCCCGAGGTCCGGACGAGGGCGATCATGAAGTGCGAGCGATCGGCGTTCGTCGTCCAGATCTTGCGGCCGTTCAGCACCCAGCCGCCTTGCGATCGGTGCGCGCGCGATCTCACGCTCGCGAGATCGGAGCCGGAATTCGGCTCGCTCATGCCGATGCAGAAGAAGGCTTCCGCGCGGCAGATGAGGGGGAGAAAGAACCGGCGCTGGGTTTCGTCGCCGTAACGCAGGATGAGAGGCCCGCTCTGCCGATCGGCGATCCAATGCGCCGAGACCGGAGCGCCGGCCGCGAGCAGTTCCTCGACGACGACGTAGCGGGCGAAATGGGCGCGGCCCAGGCCGCCGTACTCTTGCGGGAAGGTGAGCCCGATCCAGCCCTGCGCCGCAAGGTCGCGGCTGAATTCGGCGTCGAAGCCCATCCAGGATCGCGCGCGCCGCTCGGCAGGCATGCCGCGCAGGCGCTCCTGCAGGAACGCCCGCACCGGCGCCCGCAAGGCCTCGTCCTCCGGCGGGATCTCCGAGAGGTCGAGAACCGGGATCATCGTCAGTCGAGCTTGACGGCGTTGTCCTTTACCACCCGCGCCCAGCGCTCGAGCTCGCTTTTGATATAGGCGCCATACTCCTCGGGCGTTGAGCCGAGCGGCTCCGCGCCCTGGATCGCGAGCTTCGCCTTGACGCTCGGGTCGGCGAGCGCCTTCAAGGCGGCGGCATTCAACTTCTGCACGATGGCCGCCGGCGTCTTGGCGGGGACGAGGATGCCCTGCCACGCCCCGATCTCGAAATTGGTCATTCCCGCCTCGCTCAGCGTGGGCACATCCGGCAGCACCGGGGTGCGCTTCGCGCCCATCACCGCGAGGGCCTTGATGTGCCCGCTCTGGATCAGCGGAAAGGAGGAGTTCACGGTGTCGGTCACGAACTGGACGTGGTTGCCGGACAGCGCGGTGACCGCAGGCGCGCTGCCGCGGAAAGGCACGTGGACGGCGTCGAGCCCGTGCGACTTCAGGAAGAGCAGCGCGCCGAGATGCGTCACGTTGCCGGCGCCGGCCGAGCCATAGGTAAGCTTGCCGGGGTTGGCTCTTACGTGGGCGATGAACTCGTTGACGTTGTTCGCCGGGATCGAGGTGTTCACCGCGAGCACGAGCGGGACGACAGCGGTCAAAGCGACGGGCGCGAGGTCGCGCACGACATCGTAGCTCAGCTTTGCGTAGAGCGAGGGACTGAGCGCGACGGCGGAGGTGTTGTAGAAGACCGTGTAGCCGTCGGGCTCCGCGCGCGCCGTCGCCTCGGCCGCGATGTTGCCGTTGGCGCCCGGCCGGTTCTCGATGATCACCGGCTGGCCGAGATGCTCGGCGAGCTTCTCGCCGAGCACGCGAGCGACGAGATCCGTCGGGCCGCCGGGCGGGAAGGCGACGAGGAGATGGACCGGCTTGGTTGGATAGTTCTCCTGCGACATCGCAGGAAACAGCCCAGCGGCGATCACGAATCCGGCCGTCGCAACCGCTTTGGCAAATTGGCGATGCATGGCATTTCTCCTTCGCGACTAGGCGCCGCCCTTCTCTCGTCCGGCAAGCAAGCGCTTCGCCTTGTACGTCATGACGACTTCGTCGCGGTGATTGTGGACCGTGATCGTCGAGGTAACGACGGCCCGGCCGCCCTTCGACGTCGGCCGGATGTCGGTGACCTCGACGAGAGCCCAGATCGTATCCCCGACCAGAACGGGGGCTCGAATGTCCTGATGCAACTCCAGCATGGCCAGGCCGGTGCCCTGGATCATGGTCTGCAGGATGAAGCCCTCGATGATGGAATAGGTCAGGGCCGCCGGCACCGGCCGGCCCTTGATCGCGCCATGCTGGAAATCGGCGTCGATGAAAATCGCTTCCAGCATGCCCGTGACCGAGATGAAGCCGACGAGATCCGTCTCCGTGATCGTGCGGCGGAAGGTCTTGAACCTCTGGCCGGATTGGAGGTCCTGCCAGTAGAAGCCCTGCCCCAAGGTCGGCAGGGCCTCGGCGTCTGCGGGATTGATGGCTTTCAAGTGTCTCTCCCGGCGCTACTGCTGCTCGGCCATGGCGGGTAACGCTCCCGCACCGCGGGGTTCCGACTGCCGCAGCAAGGCGTCGACCTCACCTTTCGCAAGCCCGATCTCTTCCAGGATCTCGCGCGTGTGCTCGCCGAGGCGCGGGGGGATGGCAATCGCGAACGGCTGCCGGTTCATCTGGACCGGCACCCCGGGGAAGCGCACGCGGCCAAGACCTGCATCCTCATGCTCGCTGAAGAAGCCGATCGCCTCTAGATGCGGATCGGAGGGCAGCTCCTCCAGCTGCCGCATCGGCGCCGCGGGAATCTGCAGCCGCTCGCAGGCTTCGAGCCACGCCGCGGTGGAGCGTCCGGCGACGAAGCGGCCGGTCGTTTCGTAGAGCATGCCGATGTTGCGCGTTCGGGAGGCGATGTCCGTGAAACGCGGATCGTCGGCGAGGGCGGGCTGCCCGGCTTCGGCGAAGAACTGGCGCCAATGCTGGTTCGTGTAGGGCATCATGCAGATGAAGCCGTCGGCGGTGCGATAGGGACGGCGCCAGCGGTCGAGGACCCGGGGATAACCCGGCGGGGCCAGCGGGGGATCGAAATGCCCGCCGTAGAGATGCTCGACGAGATTGAAGGCAACCATGGATTCGAACATCGGTATCTCGACGAATCCGCCCTGGCCTGTGCGCTCGCGGAGCATCAGCGCGGCGAGGATGGCATTGCTGGCGAAGAGGCCGCTCGTCTTGTCGGCCGCGATGGTCGGGAAATAGCGCGGCTCCCCGCCCTGGTGCTGCATCAGCGCGGCGAGGCCCGACATGCCTTGGATGATGTCATCGTAGGCGGGCCTGCCGCCGTAAGGTCCGCGTTCGGTGAAGCCATGCAGGCCGGCGAAGATCAGCTTCGGGTGACGCGCCATCAGAGCATTCGGAGCCAGGCCAAGAGGGGCGAGCTTCTGCGGACGGATGCTGTGCATGAAGACGTCGGCCGTCCCGATCAGCTTGAGCAGGGCCGCCTGCGCCTCTGGCCGCTTCAGATCAAGAACGACGCTCCGCTTGTTGCGGTTGACGCCGAGGAACACCGCGGCCATGCCGTGCTCTGTGGCCGGGCCGGTGTAGCGGGTCGAGTCACCCTCCGGAGCCTCAATCTTAATCACGTCAGCGCCGAAATCGCCGAGCATCTGGCTTGCATAGGGGCCCATCACGACCGAGGTGAGGTCGATCACGCGGATGCCGGACAGCGGCAGGCTGCGCGCCTCCTGCGCCACGGTCCGGTCCTCCTGCTCTCGCTTCATCCGCAGCCGCTCGGGTGTCGCCTTCTCAAGCCATTCTGTCAGCCTGTGGCGTGCCGGCAAGCCTCTTGTCTTCATTAATCTCGATGAGGTCACCGACGGTCGTAGAGATAGATCTGGATGACGCCGCGCCTGGAGTAGTCCCCGGCATCGACATAGAAAACTCCCGCCATTACACACCAGCGGAGAACCTTGCGCGTCGGCGGAAGGCCGGGATGTGGGCGGGGCGCCTCCAAACGCTCGCATGAGGGGAAACGAGCAGGCGTGGATCCGCAAAGCCAATCACGTAGCGCGGTGTGACCGCGGCATCGTCGATAACGACGCCCGCCGCCTTGGGTCCCTTGTGCGTTCTTCCTGCATGTCAGTTCACGGCGTAGCCGACCCATGAAGATCTCGACCTTCAACGTCAACGGCATCAACGGCCGCCTGCCCGTCCTGTTGCGCTGGCTCGCCGAGACAGAGCCCGATGTGGTGTGCCTCCAGGAAATCAAGGCGACCCAAGAAAACTTTCCCGAAGCCGCAATTCGCCGGGCGGGTTACGGCGCTGTCTGGCACGGGCAGAAGAGCTGGAACTCCTTGCCCGTGATGCTGACCCAATCGAGACCCGCCGTGGCCTGCCAGGTGACCCTAACGACGATGAGAGCCGCTACGTGGAGGCGGCCGTAGACGGGGTGCTCCTTGGCTGCCTCTATATGCCCAACGGCAACCCGGCGCCTGGGCCAAAGTTCGATTACAAGCTGCGCTGGTTCGAGCGGCTGACGGCCCACGCTGCTGAGCTTCTCGAGACTGCCGCCCCAGTGCTGCTCGCCGGCGACTTCAACGTGATGCCGACCGATCTCGACGTTTATAAGCCCGAACGCTGGGTCGACGACGCGCTATTCCGGCCCGAGGTGCGCGCTGGCTTCCATCGCCTTCTCGCGCAGGGCTGGACGGATGTCTTGCGCAGCCTCCATCCTTCTGATCGCATCTACACCTTCTGGGACTATTTCAGGAACACTTGGACCCGCGATGCGGGGCTTCGCATCGACCATCTCCTGCTAAGTCCTAGCATCAAAGGGCGCCTCATACGCGCCGGGGTCGACAGGGAGGTGCGCGGCTGGGAAAAGGCAAGCGATCATGCGCCAGCGTGGATTGAGCTGGCAGAGGGGCGAGAGAAGCCGACGTCGCGCGCTTTGCCGAGGAAGCCGCGCGCCTGAGATGCTGCGGGCAGAACCCTTCGAGGCGAGCGAGCTGCCTGCAAGTGGCGATCATGGGGGAATGACTAGCTCGACTAGAAGGAGCCGGATTTTGCGCTCACAAGCATCAGAGTTCTCGACCTGACCCGCGCCCCCGCAGGGCCGTTCTGCACCATAATCTTCGGTGAGTTAAGAGCGGAGGGCGGCGGCTCTGTCCCGACGCGGCTGGACGAGCATGTCCAGGAATCTCGCTCAGTGCGAGGGCAATAGGAGGTACTTCCGGGTGGCGATCTCGAATTCCGCGACCGAACGCGCATTGTCGATCACCCGCACATCTACCGGGAATCCGCCCGCGCCGGTGTTTAGGCCTGCAATAATCGCTCGCTGTTGTGCTTGTGCATCCTCAAGGGTTTCAGCGCGATAGTGCGTGATCCCTGTGGCAGTTGCTGTAGCCACGACATATCCGCCGCCCTCGAACGGGATAGGCCTGCTGATCGCCAGCATATTGGCCCGAAACAATCGCCTTCCAATGCGCCGCATCGCAACTAGGAGGCCCATTCATCCTCCGAGGTAGGCTGTACGAACGTGTGGGTTTGAAAGTAGCTGCTGTCCGGAACCTTCAAGGGCCAGAGAACCCGATTCCAGCAGATACGCGTAGTCGCACATTTCAAGGGCGGCGTAAGCGTTCTGCTCCACCATCAGGATCGTGGTGCCCGACGTGCGGATCTCCTGGATGATTGCGAAGGTCCGCTCGACGATGTTCGGTGCAAGGCCGAGCGACGGCTCGTCGAACAGAAGAAGCTTCGGACGGGACATTAGCGCGCGACCGATGGCGAGCATCTGTTGCTCGCCGCCCGACAGCGTTCCGGCGACCTGCGCACGTCGCTCGGCGAGCCGCGGAAATTGCTCGAAGACCCTCTCCATATCCTGGGCGATCGCACGCCCGTCGCGTCGCAGATAGGCTCCCATCTCGAGGTTCTCCTCGACGGTCATCTGCGGAAACACGCGACGCCCTTCGGGCGCATGCGCTATGCCGAGCGAAAGCATGTCGCGCGCAGTCCCTCGGGTCACGTCCCTTCCTTCGAAGAGGATTTGGCCTTCCGCGGGCGGGAGCAGGCCCGAGATTGACTTGAGCGTAGTGGTCTTGCCGGCTCCGTTCGCGCCGATGAGGGCAACGAGCTGCCCGCGCTTCACTGCAAGCGAGATCCCCTTCACGGCGGCGATCTTGCCGTACCGACAAACGAGGTTGTGCAGCTCAAGCATGGTGATGAACGCGACGCGCCCCGTGCCCAAGGTAGGCGGCGATGACCTCCGGGTTTCGCTGGATCTCGGCCGGGGGCCCCTCCGCTATTATGCGCCCGTAATTCAACACGATGATGCGGTCCGACACGCCCATCACCATCGGCATGTCGTGCTCGACGAGAAGGATCGTGATGCCTTGCTCCCGGATCAACCCCAGGAGCTTAATGAACCGCGCTGTCTCGGAGGCATTCATGCCCGAGACCGGCTCGTCGAGGAGCAGCATGGTCGGCTGCGCCGCTAAGGCGAGCGCCACCCCGACGAGGCGCTGGTCGCCGTACGGAAGTGCGCTCGCGAGGTCGAAGGCACGCCGCTCGAGGCCGACCAGGCGCAGGATCGACCAAGCCTCCTCCTTGAGCTCCTGCTCGGATTCCGTTTCGCGTTGAAGCCCCAGGAGAGTGTCGAGCAGGGTGGCTCGCCCGCGTCGGTGCAGCCCGATCAGCACGTTTCCGACGACGGTGTTATCCTGAAACACGCTCGTGCGCTGGAACGTGCGTACAAGCCCGAGGCTCGTCACCTGATGCGGCTTGAGCCCGTTCAGCGAGACTTCCTTGAATCGCACCTCGCCCTTGGTCGGCCTCAGGAACCCGGTTATGACGTTGAAGGCCGTGGTCTTGCCCGCCCCGTTCGGACCGATGAGCCCCAGCACTTCGCCGGAATGGACGCCGAAGTTCATGTCCGCGATCGCGACGAGCCCGCCGAAATGGACCGCGACGTGCTCGACCGTGAGGAGGGGCTCGCGTGTCCCCGTCATTGGGGCTCGCCCTTCGCGGGCTCGACAGTGGCGAGTGCCTCGGGCGGCGGCTCTCGCGTACTCGGAAACAGGCGTTGCTCGACTGCCGGCACGATGCCCTGCGGCAGCACGAAAACGATGAAGATCATGAATAGGCCGTAGAAGATCCACTGGAACTCGGGCCCGAGGTAAGAGCGCAACAGAACGGGAAGCGTTCCGAAGATCAGCCCACCAACGACGGGTCCAGCGAGTGTCCCTTTCCCGCCCGCGACCACCATGATCACCATGGTCACGGTGTAGATGAACAGGAAGATCTCGGGATCGATGATCTTCACGTAGTGGGCGTACAGGCTGCCGGCGGCCCCCGCGAGCGCCGCAGAAATAATCGCGGCGAGCACGAGATACCGCGTCACGTCGATGCCGACTGACACGGCGAGCGACTCGTTCTCCTTTAACGCCACCATGGCCCGTCCAATGCGCGAGCCGACGAGGCGTTTGATCAGGATGTATGCCGCCACGGCAACGGCGAGCACGAGGTAGTAGTTTGGCACCTTGCCCCAGAGCGTGTGCTCTCCAAGCCCGGGGACGGAGAGTGCGAAAGCCGGAATGTTGTTGAGCGCGAGCGGTCCTTGCGTCAGATCGACCCAGTTGAGCGCAACGAGCCGCACGACCTCGGCAAAGCTTATCGTGACGATCACGAAATAGGCGCCGCGTACTCTGAACGAGAGCTTCCCGATGAGATAGCCGCAAAGGCCGGATATCAGCACCGCGAGCACGAAACCGGCCATCACCGGCCACGGCTCATGCACGAATGTCCACGGCCCGATGTCGACATCGAAGCCCAGCGTGGTCAGCGCGCTGACATAGGCGCCGATTCCGAAGAAGGCGACGTGCCCGAGGCTGAGCTGCCCGGTGTAGCCAAGCAGTAGGTTCAGGCTCATCGCGGCGATCGTGAAGATGCCCGTCGTGATGAGGATGTGCAGGAGATACGGGTCTTGCAGCCACAAGGGCAGGGTTAGGAGGAATGCAAGAAAGACGAGCGCGAAGGCACGCCTCATCCGATGCGCTCCGCGCGCGCGAAGAGGCCCGTGGGCCGGAACATCAGCACCAGGATGATAATGACGAAGCCCATTGCGTCACGATAGCCGGACGAGACGTAGCCTGCGCCGAGCTCCTCGACGAAAGCGAGGATGAATCCTCCGATGGTCGCGCCGGTGATACTGCCGAGCCCACCAAGGATAACGATCGCGAAGGATTTCAAGGCGGCGAGATCGCCCATGGTCGGAAAGGCGAGGAACACCGGCCCGAGCAGTGCGCCTGCCGCCGCGGCAAGCCCCGATCCGATCGCGAATGTCGCGGTGTAGATCCGGTTGATGCTGACGCCCATGAGCGCGGCCGTATCGGCGTCCTGGAAGGTCGCGCGCATCGCCTTGCCGAGCTTCGTTCGGTTGATCAGGAAGTAGGTTGCGGCGATCAGAACGAGTGCCATCACGAGCACGAACACGCGCAGATACGAGACAGAGACGGAACCGATGACCAGCGGCACTTCGGGAAAGGGCGTCACCACGGCCTTGGCGACGCCGCCCCAGGTCAGCATCTCGAGATTCTGCATGATGATCCAGGCGCCGATCATGACAAGCATCGTGGTGTCGATGTCGGCCCCGCGCATGGGTCTCAAGAGCACGATTTCGATCAATGCACCGAGCGCCATGCCGCCAAGAAGGGCGAGGACGAGAGCAAGGAAGAAGTTGGCGCCTAGCAGCATCGAGAGCGCAAACACGGCGTAAGCGCCGAAGGCGTAGAGCTCGCCGTGTGTGAAGTTCACGACGCGCATGATCCCGAAGATCAGCGTCAGCCCGATCCCGAGAAGCGCGTAGGTGCCTCCGAGGATGAGCGTGTTGACGAGGTGTTGCAGGAACTGACCCAAGACCTGCTCTTCCGCTCAAGACCGAGCTCATTCACGGGCGCCAGCGCTCCAGGCGCGAGGCGCCAGACCTCCTCGGGGGCTAGCCCCCGAGGAACCGCACGCCCGGCTCAGCTCTGCGGGACGATGATCTTCCCGTCCTCGATCGTGATCAGGTACACGCCGGGGTAGCTCTGCCCGCTCTCCTTGCCGGCGGGCCCAGCTTTCTGGAACTTGATCGGCCCATTCATCCCTTTGAGCTCGACGTTCCAGAGGGCGGCGCGGATCGCTTCCGGCTCCGCCTTGCCGGCCTTCTCGATCGCTGCCACGATCGTGCGAATGCCGTCGTAGCCTCGGAAACTCTCGGTCAGGCCCGCGAAGGGATAACCGCGCTTCTTCCATTCCTCGATGAAGGCTTTCGCTGCCTCCGGATTGCCGCTCATCTCCGGCTTCCAGGGCGTGAAGAAGGTCAGGTGCATGGTGCTGTTAGCGGCTGCGCCGGCGTGCTCCACGAGCTGATCGGGATTCTGCGAACCGCCGGTGGTGATGATCCGCCGCTTAAGTCCGAGAGCCGCGGCCTGCTTGAAGGCGAGGGTCAGCTGCTCGACCGCAGTCGTGATGATCAAGGTGTCTGCGTCGGAGTTCTTGATCTTGTTGAGCTGCGCGCTGATGTCCTGGGCGGCCTGGTCCATAGTCTCGACGAGCCCGACCTGGATGCCCTTCGATTTCAGCATCTTGCTGAAATCGTCCGCCGCACCGCGGCCCCAGTCGTTGTTGACCACAAGGAAGTCAACCTTCTTTATGCCGAGTGCCTGAACCTTTGGCGCGAACGCCTCGGCCTCCACCGCAGAGGGCGGTGAGATGCGGAAGATATAGGGATTGCCGGAGGTCGTAATCTTGCCCGAGGAGGAGGTCTCGACCAGCATCGGGACCTTGTACTCCATGAGCTTGGGCATCACCGCGAGCGTGAAGCTCGATCCCCATGCGCCCATCAGCACCGGCACCTTGTCACGCGTGATCAGCTTCTCGGCGACCGCGGCGGCTTCGGTCGGGTTCGACTTATTGTCCTCGATGACGAGCTCGACTTTCTGGCCGAGCACGCCGCCTTTGGCATTGATCTCCTCGACGGCGATCTTCGCGCCGTTCGCGACGTAGTTGCCCGAGGCTGCAGCCGGGCCAGTCAGTGGCTGGATGATCCCGATCTTAGTCTGCGCCGTCGCGGCGGCCGCGAAGCCGACCGCGAAGGTCGCGGCGAGGAGGGCACGCCCCCCTAACTTCGTCATGTTCAGCATCTCGTCCTCCGTTCCGTTGCTTGGAAACCGCCGTGTCCTCTTTCCGCGTTCACCTTGCCCACGAGCCCGGCTGAGGGAGCGATCGCCTCAGACGCTCCGCACGCGGCCCACCCTGAGCGAGGCCAAAGCCGCGGGACGAAGAACGAAGCCGCCAGGGCCTGCTTTGGTGATTGTCCATCTATGGTTATACCTTGGCATAACGCCGATCCGCCGATCAAGCGCGAGACCCCCGCAGCCGCGGCAGGATCTCGCGTGCGATCGTCTCGACCTGCTCCATCTCGTACTTGTAGGGGACGAAGATGATCTTCTGCACGCCCACCGCGTGCTGGGCCTCGAGCTGCTCAACGCATTCGTCGACTGTTCCCATGATCGCGCTCTCCCGCGAGCAGTCGCTGTTCGCCGGGAAGTCCCATTCCTTGTTGAGCCAGTCCATCATCACATCCTGAATCGCGGCGCGCGAGGTGCCGACCATGATGGGGAGCTGCGTGGCATTTTTCAGCGACTCGGGATCCCGGCCAGCTTCCTCGGCAAAGGCGCGGATCTTGGTCCAGGATTTGGTGAACGCCTCGGGCGTATAGAAGTAGGTGAGCCAACCGTCCCCGACAGTTGCCGCGCGCTTCAGCACGCGGTCGACATAGCCGCCGATCAGGATCGGCAGGTGAGCCTGGACGGGCTTTGGATACATCACAGCCTTCGAGACCTTGTGCGGCCCCCACTCGCCGGTCACCGACGCTTCGGTCCAGAGCTTGCGCAGGATCTCGAGGTTCGCGTCCATAATCTTTCCGCGGCGCTCGAACGGTACGCCCATGGCGTCGAACTCGCGCTTATACCAGCCCGAGGCCATGCCCATGAGGAGGCGTCCGTTCGAGAGCTGGTCCATGCTGGCGAGCTGCTTTGCGAGCAGCACGGGGTTGCGCAGCGGCAGAACGAGGATGCCGGTGCCGAGCTTGATGCGACTGGTGCGCGCCGCGACCCCAGTAAGCACCGTGAGGGATTCGATAATCGGGAAGTTCGGCTCAACGCCGAGTAGGACGTGATCCCAGACCCAAAGCGAATCATAGCCGAGCTCCTCGACCTTCGCCCCGTACTCGACGAGGCCGCGGGCGTCGGGCATCTGCGGAAAAGCCGTGAAATTCCGCGCGGCGACACCGTAAGTGCGATGAAGGCCGGCCATTCGTTCTCTCCGTGAGCGGTTACGAGATCTCAGGCGATGTATAGGCGCTCGGGATCGAGCTCCCGCAGCACCGCGAGTTCCTTTGCAGTCGGCGGCGCGGTCGTGCTGAGGTCGTCCGCGAATTCGAGTGGAAAACCGGTATTATCCTGAACCTGCTCAGAAGCGACGCCGGGGTTGAGCGCGAGCACCTTCATGCGCCGCGTCCTCTCGTCGAAGCCGAAGAGCGCAAGGTCCGTGACAACACGGTGCATTCCGCCGCTCGGCAACCCGCGTTCCCGGCGGGTATCGTTGCCCTCAATCCAGCCCGGGCTGGTATGAAGGAAGAGTTGAGATTGCCGAACTGGTCAATTTGGGCGCCGCCCATGAAGCCCACATCAACATATCCGCGCTGCAGGAGGAGCAACACCTCGGCGGAGCCGAGCACCATATTCGCGCGCTTCGTGCAGCGCTGGTCGTTGGTCGAGGGCGGGAGCTTGCCGGGCTCGATAAAGGCGCCGATCACGCCGCCCTCAAACAGGATGGTTAAGCCGGGGCAGTCGAGCCGCTGGGCAAGAGTCGCGGCGAGCAGCGGAATACCTACCCCCGCGAAAACGACTTGGCCGTTCCTGAGCTCGCGAGCGCTCAGGATCGTCAGGAGCTCCGCGGCGGTGTAGTTACGGCCTTCAGTCATCGTAGATGCTCCGGCCCTTTCGCGATGCGTCGAGAATCTCGTCGAGCCCGATCAGATCTAGGAACCCGGTCCAGGATTTCGGCGCGTAGACGTAGCGGTCGAGATACTCCGACATTCCCCCGACCGGGTCTTTGTTCACGAGGCCGACGTAGTACTCCATGTGCTTCATCATCGGCTCGTAGGCGCCATAGCATTCGTGTGGCGCGCAGCCGAACGGCACCTCGACCACGGCATCCACCGCGAAAAAGGGGATCTTGGTCTGGTCCGGAGCGCGCCGGATCTGGTCGTTGGAGACGATGCGCTCGGTCGTCATGATCACCTTGTTCGCCGCCATGGCGAGGTCGATGTCCATGAACTGCAGCCCGTCGATCTGCGCGTTGCCATAAGGGTCGCAGCGCTGAACATGGATAAGCGCCACGTCTGGGTTAAGTGCCGGTACAAGAAGGATGGTCTCGCCCGTGAAGGGGCACTTCATCGTGGTGGCCTCGGGCCGCTGGTTGAGCACGTCGGAGCCAAGCATGGAGCGGATGGGCATGAAGGGTACGCCCATGGCGCCGGCGCGGAAGCGCATGCCCACCGCCATGTGGCTCCACTCCTCGAAACGCGCCTTTCCGCTCTCGGTGTAGTGGCGCATCACCTTGGAGACCCCCCAGAGAATCCCCTGGCTGAACCAGCTCGAAACGATGTGGTCGCTGACCTCTGAGCCGAAGAGCAGGTCGCCATCACTCGAGATGATGCAGCGCGAGCACGACAGGTTCTTGCGTCGGGCTCGCATGAGCGCCCAGATCAGCGCCATCGGGGTACGCGACATGGTCGACCCGCCGATGCCGACCGCATCGCCGTCGCGCACGAACGAGGCTGCCTCTTCGAGGGAGACCACCTTTTCGCGAAGACCGCGGTCGCGCTTTGCAAGTTCCTGCCGCAGCTGCGTGTACGGTTGCGGTCCGCCCCTCATCGTTACCTTCCCCTGCAGGGCTGCGGCTAACCGCGTGCCCCGACCTCCTCGTTCATTTCCTGGATCATCCGGTCCCAGACCGGCACCGTTTCAACGAGCGAGCGCCAGAAAGCCTGGTACTTGCGCCTGTCGAACTCCTCGACGCTCACCCCCTGCTGCTCCACCCACGTGTAGTAGCCCAGGTTGAAGATGCGCTTACGCTCGGAATGCGTGAGCTCCAGGACGTGGTCGTCGGCGACCCCATCGAGATGCTGCCCGAATATCTCCCCTGCATTGACCTCATCGAAGCCGTCCGAATAGCGCCGCGCGAGGTAGCTCTGGCGTTCGCTCGCATACATCTCAGCGCTGTCCGTTGCGACTGTCATAACGATGTCGTCGGGGCCGAGCTCGAAGTGCTTTGCGAACTTGATCGACGCGACGATGTTCGCGAGCCCGGAGATCCCGATATGATCGAACTGGCGCACGACCTCGGGATCGATCTTGCGCCGGCCCGCCACGTAAGCCCGACCGGCATTGCCGCCGAAGAGGAGGTTGAGCGCATCGCTCGCGTTGTGCGTCACGCCGATGACGACGTCGGTGTTCATGACGTTCTGGATCAGCGGGATATGCTTGTCTCCGATGCCCTGGATGTTGTGTTCGCCATAGCCATTCTCGAGCATGGTCGGGCACTCGAGTGCCTCCACGGCCACGATCTTGGTGCCGTGCCGCTCTTTGAGCTTGTCGCCGGCTGCGATCGTTCCTGCCGAGCCCGTCGCCGACACGAATCCGGTAAGCTGGGCGTTAGGGTTCCGGCGCTTGAATGCCGCGAACACCGTGTCGAAGGCCTCGCCCGTCGCGACGTGATGCACGAGGTAGTTCGCGAACTCGGAGAACTGGTTGAGGATGACGTTCTCGGGCGCGCGCGAAAGCTCCGCGCATTTGTCGTAGATCTCTTTCACGTTGCTCTCGGTGCCGGGCGTCCGGATGATGTCCTCCTTCTCGGAGACCCACCGCTCGAGCCAGTCGAACCGCTCGCGACTCATGCCTTCCGGCAGCACGGCAACGCCGCGACAGCCCAAGATTCGCGAGATCGCGACACCGCCGCGGCAGTAGTTGCCCGTTGATGGCCACACGGCCTTGTGGACGGCGGGATCGAACTCGCCAGTGACGAGGAGCGGGATGAGGCAGGCATAGGCGGCGAGCACCTTATGCGCCCCGATCATGGGAAAGCGGCGGCCGAGCAGCACAATGATAGGCGCCTTCACTCCTGTCAGGGCCTGCGGGAGCACGACATGCCCCGGCACCTCGACCATGCCTCGGCGGCGTTCATCGTTGTGCCAATGGACGCGCCAGAGATTCTCAGCGCGAGGCTCGTCGGGCCCGACGCCATCGACGCCCTCTGCCGCGGCACGCGTCGGGCGCGCGAGCTCGTCAAAGGTCGGCAGCGTGACATTCAGCTCTCGCAACCGCTTCACGGCCGAAAGCCGCTTCTCGCGATCAACGACCTGCGGCTCGAAGCGCATCACACCCTCGCGCGACACTTGGCGGTCATCGAGGCTGAGCCTTCCGACCTCGTGCATCATAGGTCATGCTATTTGTAGAACAACCGACTTTATCTCCGATCGGCTGGTACAGCGTCGTGCGCTGAAGGGGCGTGCGTCCCACGTCACGGATGAGCGCACTCATCCTCTCCGGGGTCATCTCCTGGCCGTGGCTCGCGCCGGCTGCCCGCGAGATCGACTCGTTCATGAGAGTCCCGCCGAGATCGTTCGCACCCGCTCTGAGGCACGCCGTCACTCCGTCCGGCCCCATCTTCACCCATGAGGCTTGGACGTTCGGGATCATCGGGTGGAGCACGAGCCGTGCGACGGCGTGCATGAGCACCGCCTCGCGAAAAGTCGGGCCTGGCCGCGCTCGTCCTTTCAAGTACATCGGTGCTTCCATGTGAACGAACGGCAGCGGCACGAACTCGGTGAAGCCGCCGGTTTCCTCCTGCAGCGCGCGAACGCGCAGGAGATGCCGCGCCCAATGCTCGTATCCGTCAGCATGGCCGAACATGATCGTCGCCGTCGTGCGCAGTCCAAGGCGATGGGCGGTGCGCATCACATCGAGCCAGGTCGCGGTATCGATCTTGTCCGGACAGATGACGGCCCGAACCTCGTCGTCGAGGATTTCGGCGGCGGTGCCAGGAAGCGTACCGAGGCCGGCGTCGGCGAGCGCCAATAGGAAATTGCGGAGCGGGAGCCGGAGCGTTCGGGCGCCTTGGTGCACTTCGAGGGGCGAGAAGGCGTGCACGTGCATCTCGGGCACCGCTTGCTTCACGGCGCGGCAGATCGCGAGGTAAGTGGCGCCGGTATAGGCCGGATGGATGCCGCCTTGCATGCAGACTTCCGTCGCGCCGCGGGCATGCGCCTCCCGCACCTTTCCCACGATCTCCTCCAGCGACAGATCGTAAGGTCGCCCGCGCAGATTCTCGCTCAGTTTGCCCTTCGAGAAGGCGCAGAACTGGCAGCGGAAGGTGCAGATGTTGGTGTAGTTGATGTTACGATTGACGACGTAGGTCACGGTGTCGCCGATCACAGCGGTGCGCACCTCGTCCGCAGCGGCGCAGACCGCCGCAAACTCGGCGCCGCGCGCCCGGAACAGCCGCGCGATCTCAGCTTCGCGAAGCGCCTCCCCGCGCTGCGCCCGAGCGATGATCTTCGGAAGCTCACCAGTGACAGCCGGCGCCGTGATGATCGTATCAAAGTCGCCCTGGGGCGGCCTCATCGCACGGCCCGGCGACCAAGAGTCCACGCGCGGCCAGCCCTCCGCATCGATGCTGTCGAGCACGGGCTTGCGCAGGGCAGGGTCGAGCCAGCGCTCCGGCCGCCGCGCATACGCTGGGTAGATCGCGAGCCGCTCGGAGAGCTCCTTCCCGGCCGCCTCGGTAGCACGCCGCAACACCTCGCGATGCGGCCATGGCGCCTCCGGATTGACGTGGTCGGGCGTGACTGGCGAGACGCCGCCCCAGTCGTTGATCCCGGCCTCGATCAGCTGACGAAGGGCGTTGGGGCTCAAGTTCGGGGGCGCCTGGATGTTCATCTCGGGCTCGAAAAGGAGCCGGGCAACGGCAATGGTCCAGAGATGCTCCTTGAGCGACGGCGCCGGGTGGGCAGCCATCCGAGTCCCCGGCTTCGGCCGGAAGTTCTGGACGATGATTTCCTGGATATGGCCGTGCGCGTCGTTGAGGTCGCGCAGCGCGAGGAGCGCCTCGATCCGCTCGGCGCGGGTCTCGCCGATACCGATCAAAATGCCGGACGTGAAGGGCACGGCGGCCGCCCCGGCGTGCCGGATCGTCGCGAGCCGGACCTCGGAGCGCTTGTCGGGCGATCCGAAATGCGGCCCGCCCCGCGCACAGAGGCGATCGGCGGTGGTCTCGAGCATGAGGCCTTGCGACGCCGAAACGGTCCGGAGTGCAATCACATCCGCCTCGTCGAGGACGCCCGGGTTGAGGTGTGGCAGGAGCCCCGTCTGTTCGAGGACGAGCTTCGCCATGGCTTCGACATAGGACAGCGTGGTCTGGTGGCCTAGCTGTTCGAGCTCGTCCCGCGCAGCGCGGTAACGCAGCTCCGGCTTGTCGCCGAGCGTGAAGAGAGCCTCACTGCAGCCCACAGCCTTGCCTGCGCGGGCGATCGCGAGCACCTGGTTGGGCCAAAGATACG
Source organism: Microvirga sp. (assembly GCA_029266525.1). GTDB lineage: Bacteria > Pseudomonadota > Alphaproteobacteria > Rhizobiales > Beijerinckiaceae > JAJKJG01. Next base: position 46,526 of record JAQSWQ010000015.1, on the reverse strand, counting down.
CCGCTTCGCCGCGCCGGGGAGGATGCGCGAAGGTGCAATACCCGCAGACATCGCGGCAGAGCTGGGTCAGAGGGATGAAGACCTTGGGCGAGAAGGAGATGAGCGCACCGTGCGCGGCATCCCGCCGGCGCGCCGCGGCGCGCATCAGCGGCTCTGGCTCGCACGCGACGAGCGCAAGGGCTTCCTCGCGCGACAGGCGCTGACTGTCCGCGGAGCTCTCGGGGAGGTCAAGATTCATGCCGGCTCGCAGGCGTGGAGGGCGCCAAGCCGCAAGGGTGCTCCGAGCTCGCGCAAGACGCGATCGGTGCGCGTGTCTGTGGCAAGCGCGAGAAACTGCGTGAGATCGTCCGGCCCGTCGAGGTCAAGGTCGAGCTCGCCGAGCCCAAGCGTGAGCGGCTCGATGCACGCCGCTGCCGCGCTCGCACGATGCCGGACGAAGCTGCCGCACCCGAAGCTGGGGGCAATAAGACCGGGCGGAGCGCAGCCCAGGAGGTTCGTGCCGCCGTCGCGGCTCGCTTCCACCAGTACCAGGCTTGGCTGGTGCCTGCAAAGCGCGACGGCGGCATCAATGGTGCTGCCCGTCACCTGAGGCACGTCCGCCGGCAGCACGATGATGCCGGATGCCCTGCCAGTGAGCGCCCGCATTCCCGCCTGTACGGCCGGATTCGTCCCCTGCTCATGCCGCTCCGGGAGCACGCGCGCGCCGGCCTGCGCTGCTATGGCCACGACCTCGGGATCGGCGGTCACGACCATCACGCCGGAGAGGGTGCGCGCGCGCGCGCAAGCCGCGAGCACGTCCGAGAACATCGCGCGGGCGAGCATGCGGCGCTCGTCGGCCGCGAACAAGGGCGCGAGCCGCTGCTTCGCAGCACCGAGCGATTTCACAGGCAGCACGGCCCACATCATCGCGCCTCCCGATGAACCGCTCGATACCCCGGCGCTCGCTCTGAGGCCAGCCGCGCCGCGAAGTCGAGCACACGGCGGGCGAGCGTCTTCCGATCATCAAGATCGCGCATCAGAGTCGGCGCCAGCTCAATCGGGAGCTTGATCGTCGCGGCTTCCGCGCCGTCGCTCGGGTCGATCACGAGCCCGTCGATCAGCCCCGCGTAATGAGCGGCGATAGTCGCCGAAGTGGCCTCGACACCGAGCTCCGCCATGATCTTTGCGGTCGGCCCTTTCACTGCCTGGCCGCCGATGATCGGCGACACGGCGATGATCGGTGCCGAAGCTGCTTTGAGAGCCGCGCGGATCGTCGGCACTGCCAGGATCGGATCGACGCTGAGGTAAGGGTTCGAGGGACATATCACGATCGCATCTGTCGCGTGCGAGCGCAGGGCTGCGACAGCGTCCGCCTGCCCACGCGCCGTCGCGGCACCGTCGAAGAGGATGCGCCGAACTGTCGGTTCGCAGCGGCGCTGGACAAAGTAGCGCTGGAAGGGCAGCAGACCCTCCGAGGTGTCGACGATCGTTCGGACGGGGTCGTCGCTCATCGGCAGGATGCGGGCGTGGATCCCGAGCCGTCGCGCGATCCCTGCCGTGAAGGCAGACAATGCCGTGCTCTCGCGGAGCCGCTGCGTGCGCAATACATGGAGCGCGAGGTCGCGGTCGCCGAGCCGGAACCAATCCTCGCCACCGAGTTCCGCGAGCGCCTCCATGAAGTCCCAGCTTTCGTCGCTTCGGCCCCATCCGCGCTCGCGATCGGCAAGGCCGGAAAGCGTGTAGAGGACCGTGTCGAGATCGGGCGAGATGTGCAGTCCGAGATGCTCGAAGTCGTCACCGGTGTTACCAACAACGGTCAGCGTATCGGGCGCGAGGACGCGGTACAGCCCAAGCGCAAGTTTCGCGCCACCGACACCGCCGCAGACGGCGACCACGCGTGTGGTGCACCGAGACGTGCTCACCGGAAGAGGTCCTGCGCTCTTGGGCGTACGAGATCGGCAGCGCGACCCGGAGCGGCGCCTGATCGAATGCCGCGGACGTGCACCGCCGGTCGCGCCTCGGCCGATTGTCCCATTAACATCGAGGCCGCCGCCGCGACCTCGTCTGCCAGCGCTACTTCGGTGACCTGCAGCGGCCGGCCGAAGAGGTCGGGCGTGCCGACGATGCTGACGACACACGGCAGGCCGGCGGCACCAATCGCCACGCCCACGACGCCGTTGCGCCATGGCCGCCCAAAGCTATCGTTGATGATGATCGCGAGATTGGCCTCGAACTCCGCATCGAGTCGCGCTTTGAGTGCCGCGCAGGACCTGTCGGGCTCCTCCGGCAACAGCAGCACGCGCTCACCCTTCGGTCCATGCGCTATGTTCGATTGATCGACGCCGCCGTTCGCCATCACGTAACCGAGCCGGTGCTCAACGATCAGAAGCCCCTCGCGATGGCGTACGACTTCGCGGGATTCGCGCAGGATGACCTCGACGAGGCGCGGGTCCTTCTTCAGTATACCCGCGAGTTCAAGCGCGCGCGAGGAGGGGCTGACGCCCGCGAGCTCGACATAACGGTCCTCTGCTTTCGAAACGATCTTCTGGGCCACCACCAGGATGTCACCGTCACGCGGCTCGATCGCGCTCGCGCGCAGCGCGTCGGCCAAAATGGCGGCGAGGTCGTCGCCAGGCTCAACCAGGGGAATGCCGGAAAGCGCGGTCAGCGTGACCCTGGGGTCGGCCATGCCGGCGCCGTTTAGGCCGAGAGCCCGGTAATGCGAATGCCTGCGCCATCCACCTTGTAGCGGCGGTTGATCCCGATGAGCACGGAGGTCAGCGCCTCGGCCGCGACCGAATTTTCAAGCGGCCCGCCGTCAATGCCCCGCGTACCGGCGGCCGCTGCGAGCGCGATCACCGCGTCCTTTGCCGCTTTGTCGTCGCCGAACACGAGCACGTCGCATTCGACCGGGCCATTCCCGCGCAGCTTCTTAGCGCCAACGTTGTGGAACGCCGATGTGACCTTCACACCCGCGCCGAGGATGCGCTTCGCGGCCTGCGCCGCCGACGCTAGCGGTGGAAGCTGCACGACGGACACCTTGGGCGGCACGAGCGGCACGGCGGCGTCGACGACGATCTTGCCTTCCAAGGCCGCGCGGAGTTCGGCGAGCGTTGCATCATGGTTCGCGAAGGGCACGGCAATAATCACGATGTCGCCGGCCTTCGCCGCGCCGATATTGTCCTCGCCGCGCACATTCGCGCCGATTTCGGCCGCCGCGCTCTGCGCCTTGTCGCGGCTGCGCGAGCCCAGGACAACGCGATAGCCGGCCTCGGCCCATCGCGCGGCGAGCCCAGAGCCAAGATCGCCCGTCCCGCCGATGATCGCAATGGTAGGCCTATCCATGCAAAATCCCCCACCCCTGAACGCGGCCGATCAGCCGAAGCTCATCTCCGTGAGCGGCACAACTTTCACGCCGGCGGCCTCGAGCCCCTCACGCGCCGCCCGAGCGGTTGAGATTGCGGTCGGCTCGTCCCCGTGCACGCAGAGGCTCTCCACTTGCGTCTTGATGAGCTTGCCGTTTCGCGAAACGATCTCTCCTTCGAGCACCATGCGAACGACCTGCTCTTGCACTGTGTTCGGGTCTTTCAACACCGAGCCTGGGATCTTTCGCGAGGTCAGATTGCCGTCGTCGTCGTACTGCCGATCGCAGAAGCCCTCGCGCGCGACCCGCAATCCAAGCTTTCGCCCGGCCTTTTCCATCTCGGACCCGGCGAGTGCAACGTAAACCAGCTCGCGGTCCACGATCTTGATCGCTCGTCCGATTGCCATGGCGTAGTCGCCGTTTTCGGCGGCCATGTTGTTCAAGGCGCCGTGCGGCTTGACGTGGGTCACTCGTGCGGCGGCATACGAAGCGAGCGCCTGAAGCGCCCCGATCTGATAGGCGGTCAGATACTCGAGGTCGTCGGGGCGCATGTCCATGCGGCGGCGCCCAAAACCCCAGACGTCGTTGAACCCGGGATGGGCGCCGATGCTCACGCCCTCCTCGACGGCGCGCTTCACGACGCGCTGCATCACAGTTGGGTCGCCCGCATGCATCCCGCATGCGATGTTTGCAGACTTGATGATCTTCAGGATCTCGTCGTCGTTGCCGATGTCATAGGCGCCGAAGCCTTCGGCCATGTCCGCGTTGAGGTTTATCGAAACGGCCATCGAAGGAACTCCGTTACCTGCTCCAGGCGCCCCCTCTTGAGCGAGGCCGGCACGCTATCTTACCATGTTTAGTAAGACAATCAGTGTGGCCGAAGCTGACAGAAGGGGTGCATGAGGGATGTCCGTTTTCGTGCCGCGGGCGACACCGCGCTCGTGGTGGAGTTCGGTGTCGAGATCGACCGCGGCCTTAGCAATCAGGTGCTAAGCCTCAGCGAGCGCGTACGGCAAGCGCGGATTCCCGGTGTGACCGAGACGGTACCGACTCCGCTCGCTTGCGGTGCACTATGACCCGCTCGTCACGTCCGCCGAACCCCTCGTCGCGGTCATCCGCGAGTTCCTGGCCGGGGAGGCGCAACCGCCGCATTCCGCGCGGGTGTGGCGCGTTCCCGCGTGCTACGAGGACGACCTTGCGGACGTCGCAAGGACAAAAGGACTCTCGATATGCGAGGTAGTTAGGCTTCATAGCGAGGTTCGCTACCACGTTTACATGGTCGGGTTCGTCCCCGGGTATCCCTACATAGGAGACCTGCCCGCTGAACTTGCTTTGCCGCGGCGCACAAACCCGCGTGTCCGGGTGCCGGCAGGTTCAATCGCGATAGCTACGCAAATGACTGCAATCTACCCGATCGAGAGCCCAGGTGGGTGGCATCTGATCGGTGCCACACCCGTGCGACTGTTCGACCCGTCCTGGGAACGGCCCGCACTTCTCAGTCCGGGAAATGCGGTGCAGTTCGAGCCGATATCGTGGTTCGAGTATCAGCGAGTCCGCCACGCCGTGACAGCTGGCGCCTACACTGTCCCTTGCGAACGCCTCGCCTCATGACACCCGCCCTTAGAGTCGTCGCGCCTGGGCTCCACACGACCCTGCAGGATTTGGTGCGGCGGGGGTTTCAGGATGTCGGCGTGCCCGTTTCTGGGCCTCTAGACCGCGTTTCCCTGACGCTCGCGAACGCGCTCGTCGGGAATCCGCCGGATGCCGCTGCGCTGGAGCTCCTGGCGCAGGGACCTACGCTCGAGGTGCTGGCGCACTCGGTCCGGCTCGCAGTCGTAGGCGGCAACGGCGGGATTGATGTCCTGGACGACGCCGAGCTCCTTGTGCCTGCAGGCGAAAGTATCAGCCTCACCCGGGGTATGCGCCTGCGTGCCAGATCCTTAGGCAAGGTCTCCTGCGCCTATCTTGCGCTCGAGGGTGGCTTCGCGACAATCCTATCCTTCGCAGCCGCTCTACTTACACGCGCGGCGGATTTGGCGTCTTCGGGGGCAGGAGTCTTCTCGCCGGCGACATCTTGCCCGCTTTTGCGGATGCAGCAAAGGATGGCCCCGAGCGCGCTTTGCCGTCACTTCTCGATCCGGGGCTCAAGCAGCCGATCCGGATCGTGCTCGGCCCTCAGGACGACTTTTTCTCCGAGGACGCGATCGAGGCTCTGTTGTCCTCCAGGTATACGATCCGCCGCAAGCGGACCGTATGGGCTATCGGCTGGAAGGCCCGCAGCTGGAGCACACAAGGGGCTACAACATCGTTTCGGATCCCATCGTCGCCGGGTCGATCCAGGTGCCCGGATCATGCCAGCCGATTGTGCTCCTCGCGGATGCGCAGGCGACGGGCGGATATCCAAAGATTGGCATCGTTATCTCGGCTGATCTCCCCGTGCTCGGGCGCCGCAGGCCTGGCGATTTGGTGCGCTTCACTGCCATCGCGCAGCCCGAAGTGGAAGCCTTGCTGCGTGAACAGGAGGCGCAGGTGCGGAGGACGATCGCGAACCTCTTTGAGGTGAAGCGCGGCGCGCTGTTGGACGCGCAGGCACTGTATGAGACAAACCTTGTGAGCGGGATGGTCGACGCCTTCGAGGGCCCTGATGCGTGAAGCGCCTCAGTGCTCTATGTGCCTTTGCGCTGACCAAGCATCCGGCGCAGGAGGCGCCCGATGCGGTCCCGAACCACGGACATAACGAGCGTGACGACGTTGAGCTCGGCCGCCGAGACCGGCGGCAATTGATTGAGGCTGCCGTTGGCTAGGCGCGCTTCGAGATTCGTGGCGAAAGCGGCGGTCAGTCGGTTTGCGACGTCCCGGATCAGGCCCGATCGGCTGAACTGCGCCAGCATCCCCGTGAGGGTATAGCCGACCGTCACATCGACTCGCGTCGCACCGCCGCCAGCTTCGGGCGAGAGCTTGTAGGCAATCTCACCGCGCGTGGCCGAGCCGCTGCGGTTGTCCTTTCCCCGCCCTCGGATCATACCGGCGTAATGTGAGACGTCGCGCTCGATCTCGGCGGAGCCAGCAAACTCGGCCGCGATGGGACCAGCTCTCACCCGCAGTAAGCCTTCGATATAGTTCTCGGTCGGTGTGCCGACGAGCTTTGCACCTGGCAGGCAAGCCGCGACCTCCTCGGGGCGACCGAGGAACGCCCAGACCACTTCGGGAGGATGGTGCACGATGAAACGTTGCTCAATCGTGACCTGCGGCCGCCATTCTTCGAGGGGCCGGCTGTCCCGACGAGCCGAAACCGCAAGCGGAGCAGAGACGTGGGTGGTACGCCCGCCGCGAGCACCTCCGGTCAGTCGTCCCGCCGGATGGGCCGAGCCGACTGGCCCGAGCGGGTTGCCACTCGCATCCGCAGGAGCGATCCCGCGGGCGCGGCGGTCGGCGACGACGCTCTTTACGGCGCGGACAATGCCCACATAACCCGTGCAGCGGCAGAGATTGCCGCTCAGAAGCACCCGGATCTCGCGGTCGTCCGGCTCGGGCAAGCGCAGCACGGCGTCCCGCGCCGAGACCAGCATGCCCGGCGTGCAGTAGCCGCACTGCAAGGCGTGCTCGCGCGAGAACGCGTCGCGCAGCTCCGCCGAGACGTCGTCCTCCAATCCCTCCACGGTCGTAATCGAGGCGCCGTCGCATGCGACGGCATACGTGATACAGGAGCGCGCGGGAGCTCCGTCGATCAGCACCGTGCAGGCGCCGCAGACGCCGTGCTCGCAACCGAGATGCGTGCCGGTGAGGTTCCGGTGCTCGCGGATGAAGTCCGCCAGATGAGTGCGAGCCTCGACCTCGGCCTCCACGCCGATGCCATTAATGGTGATGGAGACGGTGGCCATGGGACGCCTTGGTGGCCGCGCGCCGGAGCGCGGCGAGATGGATCTGACGCACGACCGGATCAGCAAGCCCCGCGCTTCGCAACAGGTCTTCAGCCACTTCCATGTCAAAGCTGGCCTCAAGGTCGGCGCCGACGCGATTCCGGAACAGCGGGCGCGCGTCCGCGAGCACGATTGGCTTCGCCTCGATCGCACCGATGACGGCGCGGCAGACGCCGCGCTCGGGATCGTCTAGGACGGCGCCGATCGCATGCGCGAACTCGCCGGTTTTGCGGGAGATCTTGTAGTAGCCCCAGCGCGCCCTCACCGAGAGACGCGGGATTCGGATCGCTTCCAGGATCTCCGCCTGGCCGAGCACAGTCTCGAAGACGCCGCTCATGAGGTCCTCGACAGCAATCGCTCGCTGCCCGGTAGAGCTTGCGATAAGGGCCACGGCGCCGATCGCGGCAAGGGCGCTTACCCAATCGGCTGCCGGGTCGGCGTGGGCGAGGCTGCCGCCGAGGGTGCCGCGGTTGCGAACGGCGCGGTAGGCGATATTACGCGCGACTGAAGGGAGCGCACCCTGGGTGACGTCGGGCACGCGACCGTCCTCGATGTCGGCGTGGGTCACGCAGGCGCCGACGGTGATCGCATCCGCGCTCTGTTCCACACTTTTGAGTTGCGGGATGCGCGTAATATCCACAACGAGCTCGGGCCGGACCAGACGCAGGTTGAGCATGGGACCGAGCGATTGTCCGCCGGCCAGGATCTTGGTGATCGGTCCGTTCCGCCCGATCAGCGCGAGCGCACTCCTGATGTCGGCCGGGCGCTCGTACTCGAAAGCGACCGGCTTCATCGCGCTTGCCCGCCCGGAGCCGATGCTCGCTCGATCGTATGAGCGCCGATCGCCTCGAGCACCCGGCGCGGTGTGATCGGCGATTGCGTGATCTCGACCGCCAGTCCGCTGAGCGCATCGTTCACGGCGTTTGCGATTGCGGCGGGCGGCGCTATCGCGCCTCCCTCGCCCAGGCCCTTCTGTCCGAAGACGGTGTAGGGCGAGAGTGTCTCCATGTGATCGATGCGCGCCGCCGGAACCTCAGTCGGTCCGGGCAGGAGGTAGTCGCTGAAGGTTGAGGCGAGCGGCTGGCCGGAGGCATCGAACGGCATTTCTTCGTAGAGCGCCGTCCCGATCCCCTGGGCGAGCCCGCCGTAGATCTGGCCTTCGACCACCATGGGATTGATGAGTTTTCCGCCATCCTCGATGACGACGTAGTCAAGGATCTCGACCTCGCCGATCTCGGGGTCGACGGCCACCACGGCAGCGTGTGTCGCGTAGCTGAAGGTGCCCGAATCGCGCTCCGGTCGGTACCCAACGGTCGCCTCGAGGCCACCGGTGTGAACTCCATACGGCAAGTCCTGTGGCCGCAGGTACCAAGTGCGGGCGATTTCACCGATGGAGACCGCCGCCTGCGGGCCTACCAGCTGGCCGCCCTTGAGCGTGACCGCCTCTGGGTCGGCCTGGAGCAGGTTTGCCCCGATCACGCGGAGGCGCTCGGCGATCTCCTGCGAGGCACGGGCGACCGCTCCGCCCGCCATCACTATGCAACGAGAGCCCCAGGTCCCGGTTGAGTACGGGGTGTATTCCGTGTCGCCGTGCACGACCTTGATCTTGGCGATGTCGATGCCAAGGATCTCGTTTGCGACTTGGGCGAGCGTCGTCTCCAGGCTCTGTCCGTGCGATTGGATGCCGACCCTTAGCTCCAGGCCCCCGTCAGGAGTTACTCGCGCGGTCGCCTGCTCGTAACCGGGGACCATCGGGATGCCCCAGCCGGCATAGACTGAAGTGCCGTGCGCTGCCTGCTCGCAATAGATCGACATTCCGAGCCCGATGCGCCGCCCGTCGACCTCGCCACGCTTTTGGCGCTCGCGCACGCCCGCGAGGTCGATGGCTGCGACGGCGCGGCGCAGTGACTCAGGATAGTCGCCGCTGTCGAAGTGCTTCTTCGTGATGTTGTCGAAGGGCATCTGCTCGGGTCGAACCAGGTTCCTCGCCCGCACCTCCGCGGGCTCGAGCCCCGCCTCGCGCGCGATGGCATCGAGCACGAGCTCGAGCGCGAAGCAGACGCCGGTGCGGGCGACGCCGCGATAAGGAAGGATCGGACATTTGTTGGTCGCCGCCGACCAGGTTCGGCAGCGGTAGGACGGGAAGTCGTACGGCCCCGGCAGGATACTCGCGACCTGCGCCGCCTCGAGACACGCTGAGAAGGGGTAGGCCGAATAGGCGCCGGAATCCACGGTCGCCTCGCAATCAATGCCGCGCAGCCTGCCGTCGCGATCGGCGTAGCCGGTGATGATGTAGTGGTGCTCGCGGCAGTTCGCGTTCGCGGTGAGGTGCTCGCGGCGATCCTCGATCCAGCGCACTGGGTGACCCAAGCGCATCGCCAGCCATCCGAGGCAGACCTCCTCAGCAAGCAGAATGCCCTTGTACCCGAAGCCGCCTCCGACGTCCGGCGCTACGACTCGCACCTGACCATGATCGATCCCGAGGCATTCAGAGAGGCCGGTCCGGTTGATGTGCGGCATCTGCGCCGAGGTATAGAGCGTGAGCTGGCCGAGCCGATGATCCCAGACCGCGACCGCGCCGCGTCCTTCGATCGGCGCCATGCATTGGCGCGCGGTTCGGATCTCGCGCGTGACCTTGACGGGAGCGTCGAAAGCCGCCTCGATATTCACATCGACGAAGGTCTCCAGGAAAACGTTGTCGCCCCAGTGCTCGTGCAAGAGCGCGGTGCCGGAACGGCGCGCCTGAAGCATGTCGTGAACAGCCGGGAGCTCGTCGAAATCGAATGCGACGCGCTCGCCGAGGTCCTCTGCCTCTGCGCGAGTCGGCGCAACGCAAGCGGCTAGGAGTTCGCCGACGTAGCGCACCTTGTCATGCGCAAGGACCGGCTGGTCGGAGCTCTTGAACCCAGGCAGCCCGGAATTCGCCCGGATCGGCTTCACGCTTCGAAGGTCGGTCGCGACGAAGACCGAGGGCCTGTCCTCGTCCGGGATCGTTTCTCCAATAATTTTGGCGTGGGCGAGTGGGCTCCTGACGAAGGAGACCTCCTTCATACCCGCGAGCCGGATATCGGCGACGAACTGCCCCCTGCCCTTCAGGAAGCGGTCGTCCTCCTTTCGAAGGACCGAAGCGCCCACACCCTGAGCCGCCATGGATGCTCCTCTTGCCTTGATCGCTGCCCCAGATAGGCGACCGTGCTTCACGCCTAGGCTGTCCGCGCTCTAGGCCGCCGACCGGCGTCCTCCCGAACTGAGCCCCTGAGGCTCGGGCGCCGGAACAGCTCCATGTGCAGCTTGATGCAGTCGCTTCGGTAAGTGATGTTGCCGACATAGATCGCGCGGTCGTGTTCGTCTACGACGATGCAGCGGCACTCGGCAGTCGGGGCACCCACTCCCATCTTCAGGTGATCGGCAGTCTCGGGGTCAGCCCCGCCGATCACAAGCGTCTGATGGGCGCGCTTGATCCGCGGCCGCTCGAACGAGGCAAGCACGGGCAAGGCTGGATGTTTCCGGAATTCGGCTGGCGCACGGTCGAAGAGGTCGCGCGCGAGATGCAGGCTCACAATAGAAAAGGGCTCAGCGTCACGGAATTGAACGCTGCGCAGGTAGACGTAGTCGTGCGCCGCCTTGCCTTCGCCGGTGCCAAGCACGGGCCCGGCAGGCGGGTTCTGCACAGCAATTATTTTGGGAATGTGGTCTTTGATAGGCTCGATCAGCGAGGCCCAGTCGGTAGCGAGGTTGAGCCAACGCCGCTTCGGCGCCTCGTCCGCGACGAATGTGCCTCGCCCCTGCTGGCAATACAGAAGGCCCTCTTCGGCGAGTAGCTCGACCGCCTGGCGCACGGTCACCCGGGCAACCTCGAACTCGCGCTCGAGCTCTTCCAGAGTCGAGATCCTCTGGCCTGAGCGCCAGTGTCCGACTTCAATCCTCTGGCGCATCACGGAAGCGACCTGAAGGTAAAGAGGCACCCGGCTGCGATTGTACACCCGCGCCAGCTTGGACATGATGGTCGAGTCCTTCGTTAGGCTTCAGTCACGAGCCGCGCGACGCCGCAGACACGTTGGCGTCGTCGAGCCAGATCGTCGTCTCGTCGATCCTAAGCCGCGGGCGCTCGCGCCCGGCACCGTCGGGAATCCCGAGCGTGATTAGTGCCTGCGGCTCCCAATCCTCCGGCAACCCGAGCGCCGCGCGCACCGTTGCCGCGCAGAACAGCGGCGCGCACATCCAGCAAGCGCCGAAGCCGCGGGTATGCGCAAGCAGCAGAATGTTCTGGACCGCGGCGGCCGTCGCCTGGACCGCCATAATGCGCTCGGCCTCATTGCGGCGCGCGTCTTCATAGCGATCCATGTCGCGCATCGTCAGTGCAGCGACGAGTACGATGGCGGCGCCCTCGATCCGTGCGCGGGAGCGCGCGACGTCCGCCTCTATGTCTTCAACTGAATCGCCGTCGCGCATGCGATCTGCCCGAAGCCGCTCACCCATGCTGCGGGCCAGACGCGCCTTGCCTTCATTCCGAGGCAGTACGGCGAAGCGCCAGGGCTGCCGATTGTGCGGCGAGGGCGCACGAGCGGCTGCCTCAATCAGCTCCAGGACCACCTCGCGCGGAATCTTGCCGTCGCGAAACCGGCGGATCGAGCGTCGGCCGTGAATTGCCTTTGACAGCTCGGCGATACGATCATCCGCTTCCGCGCCCGCCACGCTCAGCTCATTCGACGCCGCCACTTTGAAGGTCCAGTTAGTCATCAAAAGCTTGCATACCCGATCATCGGACTCCAGAATGATTCCAACATTAGGAAGATAGCAAGAGGAACGCCTTGCGCGGTGCTAGCGCCTCCTCTGAGCGGACCGGTCGTCACGCCCCCGAGGCGGAGGAGTCGATCGTTTTCCTGGACCGGGAGACGATCCCGTGGCAAACGGTCCTGCGCAGGCCGAGTTTCCCGCACCGCTGGACCGAGCACCCGCGGACAGCCCCGGGCGAGGTCGAGGATCGCTGCCGAGACGCCACCATCGTCATCGTGAACAAGGTCAAGATGACGGCCGACGCGATCGCGCGCATGCCGCGGCTGCGGTTCGTGGCGGTTGCCGCGACTGGCACCGATCCAGTTGATGTGAAGGCCTGTGCGGAGCGGGGCGTGGTCGTCTCGAACATCCGCAATTACGCCGTCAACACGGTGCCCGAGCATACCTTCGCGCTGCTTCTCGCGCTCCGTCGAAGCGTTCTCGCCTACCAACGCGCGGTCGAGGCGGGTGCGTGGCAGCGCGCAAGCCAGTTCTGCTTCTTCGACTACCCCATCCACGACCTGGCTGGCTCGACGCTCGGGATCATCGGCGAGGGCACGATCGGGCAAGCAGTCGCCGCGCTTGGCAGGGCCTTCGGGATGCGCACGCTATACGCCGCGCACAAGGGCGTGAGCGGACTCGGTCCGCTCTACACCCCCTTCGAGGAGGTGCTCGAGACGAGCGACGTCATCACGCTCCACTGCCCGTTGTTGCCCTCGACGCGCAACTTGATCGCGGCCGCGGAGTTCGCGCGCATGAAGCGCCGGCCGCTCCTCATCAACACTGCGCGTGGCGGGCTTGTGAACGAAGAGGACCTCGGAGTTGCGCTGCGGCAAGGCCAGATCGCGGGAGCGGCCTTCGACGTTGCGACGGTCGAGCCTCCATCGATGGATGATCCCCTCATGCGGCTTGTCGATCTGCCGAACTTCATCCTCACGCCCCATGTCGCGTGGGCGAGCGCCGAGGCCATCCAGACCTTGGCCGACCAGCTGATCGACAACATCGAGGCCTTCCATGCCGGTCGTCCACAGAACGTCGTGCACTGAGGCTCCTTCGCGGGCACGTGTCCCGGCGAGCTCAATGTGTGTGCCTTGTGACAGTGCAATGAGCTTAATCGCGGTCGCTATTCTGCTGCGCCGTTGCGCCGTTCACGAGAGGAGAGTCCGATGCCCTTTTCGAGACGCCAGATCTAAGCGGCGCGCCGACGGACAGCGATGCAAGGCGCTGGATTGTGCCTTCGTCAAAAGAGGTATCTTCGCGGACGCCAGTTCAAGTTCACGAGCGACCCCGCCGAGGAAGCTCGGGCGAAACTAGACGTGCCGGAGATGCTGTCCGATTTCGAGCGCCGGTTCTTGGCCGATCGCCGGGTCGGGCACCTCGCAACGGCCGATTGCGAGCGCGTGCCGCACGTCCTGCCGGTATGCTTCGCAGTCTCTGAGAGCACCGTCTATGTGACAATCGACGAAAAGCCGAAGGCCAATCGCGCTCCTCTGAAACGCGTAAGGAACATCATAGAAAACGGCGCGGCAGCCTTTGTGGCGGATCGCTACGATGAGGATTGGTCATTACTAGGTTGGATCATGCTTCGCGGTCGGGCACGAATTCTCTCTAGCGGCGCTGAACATGATGCTGCGCAAGCACTCCTCCGTCACCGTTACGCGCAGCTCGAGCCGATGCAGATTGCGACTCTCCCGGTTATTGCCGTTCAAATTGAGAGGGTCACGAGCTGGGGCAATCTATCAATCGCGCCACGAGTCTAGCTACGGGATTCTTCTGTTTGCTATAGAGTGGGATGGGAGACTCTCGGTCGCCCGCGGAGGCACAGGCATGCTCGTTGGTGCATTCTATTTCCCGACTGATTACGGAATGAACCCTGGGGACCTTGCGAGAGCGCTAGAGGAGCGCGGGTTCGAGTCGCTGTTTTTTTGCGAGCACACGCATATTCCGATCAGCCGGCGCACTCCCTTCCCTAGCGGCGGCGAGCTACCCAGGCGCTACAAGCATACGCACGATCCCTTCGTAGCCCTGTCGTTTGCCGCCGCTGCGACCACCAAGCTCAGACTTGGAACGGGGATAGCGCTCATCCCGCAGCGGGATCCGATCATCACGGCGAAGTTGGTTGCAAGTCTCGACCAGCTTTCCGACGGCCGATTCCTCTTCGCCGTCGGCGGTGGCTGGAACGTCGAAGAGATGGAAAACCATGGCGCTCGGTACGAGATCCGCTTCAAGCTCCTCCGCGAGCGCGTTCTCGCCATGAAGGCGTTGTGGACCGATGAAGAGGCGCGATTCCACGGCGAGTTCGTCAATTTCGATCCGGTTTGGCTCTATCCCAAGCCGAAGCAGAAGCCGCATCCGCCGATCTACCTCGGAGGCGAAACGAATCACACCATCAAACGCGTGGTGGAGTTCTGCGACGGTTGGTTCCCACGTGCACGCGGCAACTGGGAGCCAAGGAGTGCAGTCGCTCGTCTAAAAGAGGCCGCGACCCAAGCTGGACGCGATCCAACCGAGCTCACCATTACGGTGTTTAACGCGCCTGCTGACCGAGCGGCGCTCGCACCTTATCTTGAGGCGGGCATCCACCGCATACTCGTGGAGGTCCCTGACCGCACCCCAGACGAAATCGTGCGTGGGCTGGACGCATACACGCCGCTGATCAACTGGGTGCGCTAAAGGCGCTGCCGTTGTAGGTCCGCGAGGCATCAGCTCGGCGGATGTGTTGCAGCTACCGTCAGAAGTGAGGAAGTATGTCACTCGAAACAATAGATACTCTTGTCGTAGGTGCTGGCCAGGCCGGCGTGGCTATGAGCGAGCATCTCAGCACCTGCGGCGTACCTCATCTCGTGCTTGAGCGGCACCGCATTGCCGAACGCTGGCGCTCAGAAAGATGGGACTCGTTGGTTGCGAACGGTCCCGCCTGGCATGATCGCTTTCCGGGTATGGAATTCCCCGATACCAACCCCGATGCTTTTGTTCATAAGGAGAAGGTTGCGGACTACTTTGTCGCCTATGCGAACGAAATTTCCGCGCCCCTCCGCTGTGGCGTGGAAGTGAAGGAAGTGCACAGGAACGATGGTCGTCGTGGCTTTCGCGTAAAAACCTCGGACGGAGAAATCGAGGCCAACAATGTAGTCGCAGCCACCGGGGCTTTTCAGTGCCCGATAATGCCCGCGCTTGTTCCTGGAAATGCTGGGCTCATGCAGATCCATTCTAAGGCCTATAAGAATCCGGATCAGTTACCGCCGGGTGCAGTATTGGTGGTTGGAGCAGGATCCTCTGGGGTGCAGATCGCGGAAGAACTCTCGCTTTCTGGCAGGCGCGTCTACCTGTCGGTCGGGCCCCATGATCGCCCTCCGCGCTCGTATCGCCAACGCGACTACTGCTGGTGGCTCGGTGTTCTCGGTAAGTGGGACGCCCAAGCCAAGAAGCCGGGCACAGAGCATGTTACCATCGCGGTGAGTGGTGCCAGTGGCGGCCATACCATCGACTTCAGGCGGCTCGCCGCGCAGGGGATTACGCTGCTTGGCCGGACGGAATCGTATAGCGACGGTGTAGTGTTTCTGAAAGCCGACCTCGCCGAGAACCTCATGCGTGGTGATACCAACTACTTGTCGGTACTAGACGAAGCGGACGCGTATGTCGTCCGTTATGGAGTCAACCTTCCGGAGGAGCCAGATGCTCGTAAGATCGATTCGGATCCGAAATGCGTCAGCGATCCCATTCTGAAACTCGATCTGACTGAATATGGGGTAACCTCAATTATATGGGCCACTGGCTATACCACAGACTATAGCTGGTTGAAGGTTGATGGCTTCGACGAAAATGGCAAGCCGAAGCATCAACGAGGTATTTCCACCGAGCCAGGAATTTACTTTCTTGGATTACCCTGGCAATCGCGAAGGGCATCGAGCTTCATTTGGGGTGTATGGCACGATGCCAGGTATTTAGCTGAGCATATCGCCACGCAGCGAAAATATCTGGCTTATCAGGGCTCGGCGAGATAGGCGGAGCCTAGAGATCCCCTGGAACCCCAAAGGTCGGAGCCGCGGTCGGCATTAGCGCGCGGGCTACATAGTCCTCAAGCTGCGGCTTGTAGAGCGCCCATAAGGCCGCCAGCTCTACGATGGGACATGCCTCGGTCCAGTCAATCCGCAGATCGGCCACCGGCCAGGAGACCTCGCGGACGATCTTCAGGCCGGCAGAATGAACCGGCCCGGCCTCACCGCCGGCGGTAAGTGCAGCCTGCATCGACGCGATCAGCCGGTCTGCAAGGTGGCCCTTGCTTGTCGCGAACGCGTCGACCATGGCCTGGGCCACGCCGGGATCGGCGAGGAGATTGCCGCCGCATGCCACATCCTGCGCTCGTGCTTCGGCCCACACCCCCAATGCGCGCCGGCCAGAGTGAATTGCCGAGCCGCCATTGCGGTCAACTGCAAGGATCTGACGGAACTCGGCATGGGGCGCGGTGTCGCGGATAATCGCGACCGCGCGCGCGGCGTCAGCTCCGAGCTCCATCAGATCGAGCGTTCGCGGTCCGAGTTCAGGGTCCGTGACGTTCTGGCTCGCGACGGCACCCACGCCCGCCCGGGCGTATGCGCAACGCGCCGCGACGGCGGGCGATGAAGAGGAGACCGCGACTCCGAACATGCGGGTTCCCGGGCAGCGGGCCACAATGGAGAAAGTCACAGCGCGTTATCCGGAATGACAGCGATCACGTCGATCTCGACCAGCCATTCCGGCCGGGCGAGGGCCGAGATTACAAGCCCGGTAGAGACCGGGTAAACACCCTTCAGCCATTTGCCGACAACGCGGTACACCGGTTCGCGGTAGCGCGGATCGACGATGTAGATGGTGATCTTGCAGATGTGCTCGAGTTTCGAGCCCGCCTCGCGAAGAAGCATGTCGATGTTCGCCATTGCCCGCTCGGCTTGGCCGGCTGGATCGCCGATTGCGACGCTCTCGCGTGTCTCGAGATCCTGACCGATCTGGCCGCGAACGAATACCATGGTCCCGCGCGCCACAACCGTCTGGCACAGATCGTTATCCAGCTTCTGCTCGGGATACGTGTCCTTGGTGTTGAACCGGCGCAGCCGTTTGTGGGTGGTCATCCGGGCTCATCCTCGCTCAAGGCCGAGGCGGCTAGCGCCTTCGGGGTTCCGCACCGGAACTGCCCATCGTTCGAGAGGGTGCAGATACCAGAGCTTCCGGGCAGCTGAAAGAACGCCTTTCTGAGCCCAAGTCGATCAATGTCCCGGCAGAGGTTCTGCGGAGCGCCGACGCAGGCGGGCGCTACGGCGGATGCCATTGTCATTGCACTCGAGCGATGTCGTCACCTCGCTCGTAAGTGCGATCTGCGCGACCGCCCCAGCGTCTGCCCAATCCAGAGACCGAATGCCCGCGAGCCGTGCAAGCGATCCGTCGAAACCGCTTGACGCACCTGGCCCGGCTCACGACGATGTCTTCGCCGCCGTGGGAACCCCGCGATGCGCCATCGTCTTCAGAAGGAGTATCCGTCATGAAGCGACACCTGCTCCTCGCCGCTCTCCTCGCGATTGCCCTGCTTCCGCTTCCCGCCGGCGCGCAGGAGAAGCTCGTCGTTAGCATCTGGGGCGGCAGCTGGCGCGACCTCGTCGCCGAGACCGCGGCCAAGAAGTTCAAGCAGCAAACCGGGGCTGATGTCGAGTTCATCACCGGCGGCACCATCGACCGGCTGAACAAGGCGAAGCTCGCCAAGGGCAGCCCCGAAAGCGACATCACCTTCACGACCTCGCATGTCGGCTGGCTCTACGCCAATGACGGTCTGTTCGAGACGCTCGACGTTTCGAAGATCCCGAACGCCAAGAGTCTCGTGGACCAGGCGAAGATCAGCCCGTTCCACATCGGCGCCTGGGCTTACGTCTACACGATCGGCTACAGGCCCGACCTGATGAAGGGGGTGAAATTCGAGAGCTGGGCGGACCTGTGGAAGCCCGAGGTCAAGGGCAAGCTCGCCGCCCCTGATTTCGATCCTAGCCACATTATCGCGGTGGCAGCGATGCTATCGGGAGGCGACGCGGCAAGCTGGGAGAAAGGCCAGGCGAAGCTCAAGGAGCTGAAGCCGAGCTTCAAGGCGTTCTACACCAACGATGCGAACAGCCAGCAGCTCATCGCCAATGGCGAGACGCCCGTACAGGTTATCCTGTCGATGAACGCCCACCACATGAAAGGCGAAGGCGTCCCTATCGAGCTCGTCATTCCCAAGGAGGGCGCGATCCTCGGGATCGACACGGTCGGCATCATGAAGGGGTCGAAGAAGATCGAACTCGCCTACAAGTTCATCGACACGGTGCTGGATCCCGAGGTGCAGGCCGACATCGCGAAGCTCAAGAAGGGCAGCCCAGCGGTGACGAACGCCAAGCTTCCGCCCGATGTTGCCAAGATGCCGGGCATCTTCAGCACGCCGGAGCAGTGGAATAAAGAAGCGATCGTGATCGACCATAAGCTGCGCGCCGAGAAGACCGCCGAATGGCGAAAATGGTTCGCCGAAAACATCATGAACTGACCGCCGCTGGGTGCGAGGCGGGTTTGGCCTCGCGCGCTCTGCCGTAGCGAAACATGCCGCGGCGGCCCTTTCTGCGCGCCTTCGTCTCACCGGCGGCGCTTTGCGCCATCGCCTTCGTCGCGGCCATGGCAGCGGTGCTGCAATTCAGCGTTAGGGCTTACATCCCCGGATCCCTTGACCCCGGCGGCTTCACCCTCGTGAACTTTGCCGCACTGCTGAAGCCGCTTTACGGGCGCGTCTTCCTCGACACCGTGTGGATCTGCTTCATCACCGCGGTCTGCACGCTAGTGATCGGCTATCCCGTCGCTTACGCGCTTGTGCGCGCGAAGGGCGCGTTCCTCAAATCGGCGATGCTGATCGTCGTCGTAACACCGCTCTTTCTTGGCGAGGTCGTGCGGACCTATTCCTGGATCGTGGTGCTCGGAAACAACGGTTTCGTCAACACCGTGCTCCTGAAGCTGGGCATGATCGAGCGCCCGCTCCAGCTAATGTTCACGTCCTTCGGCGTCGTGCTCGCCCTCGTGCATGTGACGTTGCCGGTGATGGTGATCATGCTCGCCGCCGCCCTCTCCCATATCGATCCCGATTACGAGAGGGCGGCGGAGAGTCTCGGCGCCGGCCCGATTCGCGCCTTCCTTTCGGTCACGCTTCCTCTCTCGACTCCGGGCATCGTCGCGGGCGTGACCACGGCCTTCGCCTGGACCTTTAGCGCTTTCGCCACCCCGCAGCTAATCGGTGGCGGGCAGGTGAACATGGTATCAAACCTCGTCTATCAGCTCGGTTTTGCGAGCTTCAACTTTCCGTTTGCGGCGAGCCTGTCGGTCGTCGGTCTCGTGCTCGCATTCGGGATGATCGCGCTGCTACGGGCGGGCCTTAGGCCGCTCGAAGCCGTTGGGCCGCAGTGATGCGCAAGCCGCGGGTATCGACCTGGGGCGGCGTCGCCGGCGCGGTGGTGGTCGCCGCGATCCTCGCCTTCGTGCTGCTGCCCGGCTTCGTCGTGATGATCGCCGCCTTTAATGCTCGCGCGATCTTGTCCTTCCCGCCCGAGTCGTGGTCCTGGCGCTGGTTCGCCAAGGCGCTCGCCTATGACGATTTCCGCGCCGGGTTCCGCAACGGCCTTATCGTGACCGGCTGGGCGTCGACCATAGCGCTTCTCGTCGGCGCCGCCTTCGCTTTTGTGCTCGACCGGTACGCGTTCCCGCTGAAGCGGACGATCGAGGGCGTCCTCCTTGCCCCGCTGGTGATACCGCATTTCACGATCGGGCTGGGCTTCCTCATCCTGGCCGCCGAGCTCGGTGCGACCCGCGGCTTTGCGGTCGTCGTGGCCTGCCATGTGGTGCTGGTGCTGCCGTTCGTGCTGCGCAGCGTCTACATTTCCCTGCGCAGCCTCGATCAGCGCCTCGAGCTCGCCGCCGCAAGCCTCGGCGCGCCGCCGGGACGCGTGCTGACAACCGTGACGATCCCGCTACTCGCGCCGGGTCTCGTCAGCGGCTGGCTTTTTGCGGCGATCCTCTCCTTCAACGAGTTCACGGCTTCGCTTTTCGTCACGGCCCAGCGCACACAGACGCTGCCGGTCGCCATGTACAACTACGTGCGCGAATATGCCGACCCCTCGATGGCCGCGCTTTCGGTGATGTATATCGTCGCGACCGCGATCATCCTGATCATCGCGAACCTGTTCCTGGGGCTCGGGAAGGTGCTCAACGTTGAAGAATCGCGCTGAGACTTCGGGTATCGAGCAGAAAAGCGCTCCGCCCGCTGGGGGGCAAGGCTTCGTACGCCTCGAGGGCGTCTCGAAGCGCTTCGGCGACGTGGTCGCGCTGCACGAAGCGACGCTCGACGTCCGCCGCGGCGAGATCCTGACCCTCCTCGGTCCCTCCGGCGGGGGCAAGACGACCCTTCTCAACCTCGTCGCCGGCTTCCTCCTGCCCGATAGCGGCGCAATCCATATCGCGGGCCAGCCGGTCACGGAGGTGCCGCCCTATCGGCGCGAGATCGGCGTGCTGTTCCAGAATTACGCGCTTTTCCCGCACATGAGCGTCGCCGCTAATGTCGCTTACGGGCTGCGCATGCGGCGCCTGCCCCGGCCCGAGATCGCCCGTAAGGTCGCGGAGACGCTGGCGCTGGTCCGGCTCGTCGGCCTCGAGAACCGCACGCCGCGGCAGCTCTCTGGCGGTCAGCAGCAGCGCGTCGCCCTCGCCCGGGCGCTCGCGATCTCCCCGAAGGTGCTGCTCCTCGACGAGCCCTTCTCCGCGCTCGACAAGAACCTGCGCGGCTCGATGCAGCTAGAGCTGAAGGAAATTCAGCGCAAGCTCGGGGTGACCACGATCTTCGTCACGCATGACCAGAGCGAGGCGCTGAGCCTCTCGGATCGCATCGTGGTCCTGTCGGAGGGGCGCATCCGCCAAGTCGGCACGCCCGGGGAGATCTATCGGCGGCCAACCGAGCGCTTCGTGGCGTCCTTCGTTGGGGACGTGAATGTCTTGCGCGCGCGGCTGGAAGAGGTCGACGGTGAGGCCGCCCAGATCGCGATCGGGGCCGCAAAGCTCGCCGTGCCCGCTGGGACGCTGAGGGGCTGTGCGCCCGGAGCGCCAGTGGAGCTCTTTATTCGCCCCGAGCAGCTGCGGCTGGCCGAAACGGGGGACGAGACCGCCTGCGAGGGTGTCGTCTCGGCCCATTCCTATCAGGGCGGTCATGTGGATCTTCACCTAGCGAGCGAAGCGGCAGTATCGGGCCGCATTCTCATGCGCTGGCCCGGGACCGAGGCGATCGCCCGCTGGCCCGTCGGAACGCGCATCGCGGTCGCCTGCGCCGGGACCGAAGCGGTCGCCTTTCCGGCCTCGCCGAGCTAAGCGGCGGCCGAGGAGACTCAATCGACCGCGCAGATCACGTTGAGAAGGGCCTGACGCTTCTCTTTCTTCACCGCCGCGAGAGCCCGCTCGATCGCGCCCGGCAGCGCGCCGGGGTCCTCGACGCGCTCGCCGTAGCCGCCTGCTGCGGCGCAGACCTGCTCGAATGCCGGAAGCTCCGCGAGCTGGGTGAAAGCCATGTCGTTGCTCTTCGCCGCCGATCCGTTCGGATACATAGCAAGCGCCGAGCTGCGGACCGCGCCCCACATTGCATTGTTAAGGATTACGAACAGCACGGGCAGCCCGTGGAGCGTCGAGGCGTGGTGGACGGCGACCGGGTTGCTGAAGAGATAGGCGCCGTCGCCGAGTACGGCGATCACCTCCTGGTCGGGCGCAGCTAGCTTCGCGCCTAGTGCCGCGCCCGCGCCCCAACCGAGCCCTGATGCCGCGCTCGAGCCGAAATAGCAGTCCGCCTGCTCAAATCCGCAATGCTCGAGTTGCAGCGTGTACTCGTTGACGACGATCGCATCCGCGTCCTTAGCCTGCTCGAGGCAGTGGCTCGCCCAAGCCATGGAGATCGGCCACCGCTTCGCGGCCTTCTCCCGCACTGACGTCCATTCTGAGACGAGGGCGTCCCTCCGCGACGCTATCGCGCCCCGGCGTTGCCGCACCAGGTCCTCACCAAGTCTGCCTTCGAGCGCCTGCGTGAGCGCGTTCAGGATAGCCGCGATCCCGCCGACGATGCCGAGGTCGCTCGGAAAGCCGCGGATTGGGATGCGGCTGAACAGGGGATCGTACCCGCATTGGATGACCTTGCACGAGGGCTGGGGCGCGGCGCGCGCCGGCAGCCAGGGCGCGTCGCTCTCGAGCACGAGAATGAGGTCGGCCTCGCCAACAAGCCGCATCGGGTCGTAGCCGAGATTCATCGGGTGCGACGACGGCAGCGCTAGATAGCGCGGCTTGTGCTGTGAGACCACCACCGCGAACCGTTCGGCGAAGTTGGCGAGCGCGGCGAAGGCGCCGGGGTCGCGTCCAGCGTTCGCCGTGATGATCACCGGCCGCTCCGCCGCCGCTAGCAGCTCCGCGGCCGCCTCGATGGCTTGCGGATCGGGCGCCGGCGGGGCCGGCGCCCGCAGTCGCGCCGGCGCGGCGGCATCGACCGGCGCCTGCTTCTCCGCCAGCACCTCCCTCGGCAGGCTCAAATAGACCGGCCCACGGGGCTCGCTTGCGGCGAGCGCGAGCGCGCGTACGACGACGGTCTCGAGCTGAAGGCCGTTGCGCAGCTCGTAATCCCATTTGACAAATTCGCGGAGGAGCCCCGCTTGGTCGTACATCTCTTGCGACCAATGGATGTAGCCGTCGCGCGACCCGGGCATGCCTGCCTCGGTCAGAGGCGAGCGGCCAGCGGTCAGCAGCATGCCGACGTTCTCGCGGGCCGCGTTCATCGCCGGGCAAACCATGTTCGCCGTGCCGACGCTCACATGCACCATGACGGCCGGGATTTTTCGCGAGACCATGGCGTAGCCATGAGCCATGGTGACGGCGAGGTTCTCGTGCGTCGCAAGGATCGGCCGCGGCACCGGCGTGCCCTTCTGGGCGGCCTTGGCATATGCCTCGATAATCGGCGCAAAATCCGTGCCGCCATTGCCGAACAGCACATCGACGCCACTCCGGGCGAGGAGCGCCAGATAGCCGTCCGCGACTGTTTCCCGTGATTCGCTCATTGATGAACTTCCTCGGCTACTCACGCTAGAGTCGCGAAAATCTGCACCAGGGCGCAGAGCTTGGCTCGTCCTTCTTCAGGCCGGCATGGTGTAACCCGCCCGGTCGGCCGCTTTCGCGATCGCTGCCGTATAGTCGTAAGCGTCCAACTGGATGGGTTGAAAGTGCCTAATCAGCGCCTTCTGCATGTAGGGTTCGAGTGTAGGCTCAAGATGCGCAGACAGCAGCGCCCCCCTAATTCTGTCAGCCGTCGCGAGGGGCACATTTGCCGATGCGACCAAGGCCGGAATAGGGGATTGATCGGTTACAGCAACAGTCCGGGTCTGAAGTGTGTAGGGGTGAGCGGCCGCTCTGAACAGGTCATGGCAGAAGCTATCAACGGGCGCAACGTCAACGAGCCCTTCGACAACCGCCCGCAAAGCGCCCAGAGGATTGATCAGATTGCCTACGGATCTCGCATAGAGATTTCCGCCCCGCTCCGTCCGATACCGCAGCAGGTGGTAACGAGGCAGGTTGAATCCGGAGTTTGAGTCGTCGAGCGTCCAGCCGATGACCCCCCCGAATGTGTCTGGCAACGATTCGAACCGGCTTTCCTTGTGCACGACAAAGTCGGAGAAGTAGATCGGACAATCGCCATAGCGCTTCGGCGAAGGCACCGGAGCGGCGAGGAGATGTGGCTTTGTTTTCCTGCAGGCAAACGGCCAGCCGCACATGAGGACGCAGCCAAGATCATCGCGAGACCAAAGGTCTCGGAGAGGCGCTGGAGGGGGGTGATCGGTGAGCCTAACCTCTACACCTGCTCGTTCTGAGACCCAGGAGAATATACGTTGCCAAGCCTCAGTGGAGTCTGGCGTGATTGCATAAAGCCTCGCGTTTGCGATCAGGGGCAACGGACACAATCCTGCTTTCCGTAGCCGGCGTCTGCATTATGGCCGCGGACGAGATATCATCAGACCACGTGAGTGGTCTGGCAGCAAGCGGCTCGCGAGACGACATTCGTACGGCACATGCATGATGAGGTGATCGGAACGTCTGTCCTTTGAAGGGCAGCTGCTAGTTTTCGCTCGAACAACGGAAGCTCGCGTCGATCGCCTCGCCTCCGCAGGCACTCAACGAGGCCGTGCAATGCCCAGACATTGTCCGGATGCTGCGCGCACCGTTGGATTCTGCCGCTCAGGCCAAGATCGTCGCGGTAGACCTCCTCCGCTTCCTCGAAGTGGCCTTGTTCGATAAGAAGAGCGCCCAACGCGTGCCGCGGCGGATGCATCCACGCCCACGGCTCGTGGTAAGCCAATGCGTCGTCCCGCCTGACGCCCTCTCGAAGGTGGATGAACGCCTCGGCGTGGTTTCCCATGTGATATTCCACCTCGCCATCCATCATAGCATGGGCCACCGCTAATACGTCCCTCGCGTCGTTGTTGGCGAAGCGGCGCCCCGTGGGTATTCTGCGAACGCTTTCATGGAAGAACCGACGCTGCTCCTCAGCCTCTGCGATCCGCGTGAGAGAGGCAAAGGCAATGGCCTTCGCGTAATGATGCATCGCCGTCGTGACAAAATGGACCCCCGGATCATCGGGCAGCGGATCGTCGGTGATCTCCTGCCAACGCCCGAACCGCACCATCACGTGCAGCCTCATGGCGTGATATGCCTCCAATGTCATTAGCAGTTTCGGGCGCCCAGAAAGCGACAGCACGTCTTTCGTGATGGTGCTGGCAAGCTTATTGGCGGCATGCAGGGCCGGCCCGTATTGACCTAGAAACATGCATGTATAACACATAAAGTGCAGATCGTGACAGCGGGCCGCAGTGTAGAAGTTCAGAGCTCCCGCGTAATCCGCATATGAATCGTCAGCTCGTATTGCGTGCGCACTCGCGATTCTTGCCCTCTCGTATTGTCCGCACAACAAGTATATGTGACCCGGCATATGGTTCATGTGACCGGCATCCGGGCAAAGCTCCGTTAAAGCATCCGCGGAGTTCATTGCCCGCTCAGGCTCTTTTGACATCTCCAACGCATGGATGTGCATGTGAACGATCGCCGGATGCTGGGGTACCCCGGCTCCTTCGGCCATCGCGATGGCGCGTTCGCAGACACAAACCGCCTCCACGACGTCCGAATTCTTCTCGGCAGCCCCGGTCCTGAGGTTCCAGAGGCGTCTAGGGGTTCTGGTTATCAGGGCTTCAGCAAAAAGCGCCGCGACATCGAGATCCGCCGGGTGATTGTAGTACACCCTGCGCATCTGGGTCGCGTAGTCGTCATCCCAGCGGTCGAACTCCTCTGCCGGAACCGGATGTGGCTTCTGAAACCGGCACGCGAGGGCATCGATGAGCTCATTCTCGAGATCGGTCGCTAAATGTGAATAGGATCGCGCCCTCGCCAGGTGTTCATAGGCTGTCTTGGTGCTGACGAGCGCTTCTGCGGGGCCGTGCTCGCGCCAGGTCAGGTTGTAGAATGGCCCCGAACCGTAGGCCACCCCCCAGTGAGCCATGACGCATTCCGGATCGTATTCCAGCGCCTTCAGGAAGCACTTGACCCCCTCTTCCTTATTGAAGCTGTAGCACCAGTTCAGGCCGAGATCGAACCATCGCTGCGCTTCGCTGGATGCAGTGCTGATCTTCTTAGTATGGCCTCCAAGGTCAAAGCGATCCATGGACGATCCCCAGGTTGCGCAAGATCCGAGCTTGTCGGCGCGGGATAACTGGACGCCGGCCCGGGTTCAGAGCGAATGGACACGGTCAGGTCAGCGGCTACTGAAGCTCCGGATAGAGTTGCCGTGGCAACCACAAGCTGATCTCCGGGACGTAGGTGATGATTGTGAGGCTCAGCAGCGCCAGCGCGAGCCAAGGCAGAACCGCCCGCACGACGGTGGCGTATGATCGGTCGAAGGTGCCGCTGGCCACAAAGAGATTGAGGCCAAAAGGCGGAGTAATGTTGCCAATGTCGGTGTTGACGGTCATGACGATGCCGAAGTGCGTGCTCGATATGCCCGCAGCGGTGACCATCGGTAAGAGGATCGGCACCAGGATCAGGATGTTCGAGAAGACGTCGATGAACATCCCGGCAAGCAGCGCGAGAATGTTCACGAAGGCCAGCGTCTGCGCGGGAGAAGAGCGCAGCCCCGCGAAGGGTTGGACGAGTGCGGCCGTGGTCCCGGTGATCGTCAGCATCCAGGAGAACAGCGTCGCCCCTCCGACCATGATGAGAATTCGGGCGCTCGCCAGCCCGGAGTCGATGCACACGTCCCAAAGTTCCTTCAAGTCGAGCTGGCCGTAGATTACGACGCAGACAGCGGCCGCGTATATGACCGAAACCGCCGCCGCTTCCGTCGCTGTGAAAACGCCTCCGTAAATGCCACCCAGGATGATCACCGGCATGCCGAGACCCCAAGCGGCCGCGCGGCTGGCCTGTAGCAGTTCCGAGAAGCTGGCGCGGGGCATTCGGGGCACATCGTTAAGCTTCGCCCAGACGATGCAGTACGCCGCATAGACGGCTGCGAACAGAAGGCCGGCGCCGATGCCCGACATAAACAGCGCGCCGATCGAGACGTTGGCGACAGCGCCGAACACGATCATTGCGTTGCTCGGAGGAATAATCATACCGATCAGCGCTGACGAGGTGACGACGCCGAGCGAGAAGCGCTCGCCGTACCCAGCCTGAATCAAGGCTGGATAGAGAATGCCGCCCACCGCGACGATGGTCGATGCGCTCGATCCCGTGATCGCGCCGAACAGGAGGCAGGTGATGACAACCGTCACGCCAAGTCCGCCCGGCAGATGGCCAACGAAGGACTGAATGAAGTTGATGAGGCGGGTTGAGAGCCCGCCCTTGCCCATAATGTTGGCAGCGAGGATGAAGAACGGGATGGCGAGCAGGGGAAAGCTCTCGAGCCCAGCGAACACGCGCTGCGGCAAGATCGAGAGTGGGATCGGCGTGGTCGCCGCGAAGATGATAAACGCCGTGCCGATAAGCACGACGAACATGGGAATGCTGAGGAACAGCCCAAGCGCGAGCAGCCCGAAGATCAATGCGATCGTGATGGCGCGCCCCCCCTTTTCGCGGCTCGGCAGCCCCGCTCAGTCCTGCAGATTCATCGCGAAGCTCTGGTTGGAAGCCCTGTCGCTGAAAAGCCGCCAGGCGAGCTGACCCGTCCTCAGGAACATCAACGCGCTCCCGACCGGCATAGCCAGATACGTTAGCCACATGGGCGCGATCATCACCGGCGTGACCTGTCCGACGGAGCGAACCCTGATCGTGTGCAGGGCGCTGTAGTAGAAGAATGCGGCGAAGAAGATCATCATCAGAAGCGAAATCGTGAGCGCCAGGCGCTGTCGCGCGATCCCTGAAAGCACGAGCGGAAGGAGATCAATGGCGATGTGCCCGCGGGTCCTAACGGCGACGCTGCCGGCGACAAAGACCATCCAGACAATCAGGTAGAGGCTCAGCTCCTCAGCCCAGGAGATGGGCGCCAGGAAGACATAGCGCAGGACAACGTTCGCGAAGAGGAGAGCGCTCGCGAAGGCGAGCGCCGCGCCGACGAAGATGACCTCGGCCGCGGAGAGAATGCGGTTCGCGGCGGCCGCAGCAGCCCTCAAGGGCTTCGGCGAGCCATGAACCGCTCCCATAATAGAGGACCCTCCCCTATTTCGCGTGCGCCCTGGCCTCCTGCCGGACGCGTTCGAGCATCTCGGTTCCGAACCTTGCCGCGAACCAGTCGTAAACTGGCTTCGCCGCCTTTTCGAACTCGGCGCGCTGTTCGGGCGTGAGGGTGATGATCTCCATACCCGACTTCCTGAACATCTCGAGATTGGCCTCCTCGGACTTTTTGATGAGATCGCGTTGGTACAAGGTCGATTCCCGGGCCGCGGCTAGCAGAATCTCGCGCTGCTCTTTCGGCAGCTTGTCCAGGAAGGACTTATTCAGCATGAACACGTAAGCGATGAAGCCGTGATCGCTTAAGGTCATGTGCTTCTGCACTTCGAAGAAGCGCATCGCAGCGATCGTGACGATCGGATTCTCCTGCCCATCAACCACCTTCTGCTGAAGCGCGCTGTAGAGTTCGCCGAAGCTGATCGTGGTCGGGACGGCGCCGAAAGCTTTGAACTGCTCCTGAATCACGGGTGCCGGCATCGTCCGGATCTTATGCCCCTGATAGTCGGAGGGCTGATGAATCCGGAAATTCCCCGTGAACTGCTTGAACCCGCTCTCCCAGAATCCCACCCCGACGATGTTGACCTTCTGCAAGGGCTCGAGGATCGCGGCGCCGGTCGGGCCGTCAAGCACTGCGTAAGCCGCAGCTCGATTCGGGAACAGGAACGGCAAATCAAGGACCTGGAGGCTCGGGGCCAACGGCGCGACCCACGCGGTCGGCAGAGAGGCGGCCTCGATCGCACCAGCCTGAAGCTGCTCGACCATCTGGACGCCGCTGCCGAGCATGCTTGACGGAAAGATCTGCACCTTGATCTTGCCCTCGGAGCGGGATTCGACGAGCTCCTTCCACTTCACCCCGGCCTGATGATGCGTGCTGCTCTCGGGCTGATCGTGGGCGAGCTTGATCACGGTTTGCGCGTTCGCCGGGTTTGTCAGCAGGGCGGCGACAACGATGAGCGCCGTCGAGAGCCGTAGACGGAAGTGTCGAGTCATCTTCCTTCTCCTCGTGCAGCTTCGGTCCCTGGTGCGGGGGTCAACGGTAGATTTTGAGCGACACTACCGCAGCAACACTAAGTGCCGTCAAGTGCATTGCGGTGCTCGGCAGGCGGGACCTCATGTTGTTTCCCGGCGCCTATGTTTCGCTTCGTCAGAGCGGCGGCCGTGCTCCGCACACGCTGGCCCACGGCCGCGGCGGGGTCGCAGGCGGCGCAGTTTGCGGGCGGAAGCCGGTTCGAACTTCAGCACCCATCGCAGCACCGGCTCATGGGATCGGGCCCGTTATAGCCATAGGATCTGTTTGCGGTAGTCTAGATCATTGAGGAGGGGTGCCGCCGGTCCAGAGTGTACAATCTTTCCGCGCTCCAAAACGAAAACGCTGTCTGCAAGTGCGAGCACAAGATCGAGGTTGTGCTCTACGATGATGATCGCAGCACTTCTCCGAAGGTCGTCAAAAACCGCAAAAAGCTCCTTAACGACGGCCGGCGCGAGTCCCTCGAATGGCTCATCGAGCAGGAGCAGCTTCACATTTCCGGAGAGAGCGCGGGCGACAGCCACCATCTGTTGCTCGCCGCCTGAAAGGTAGTCGGCGGCAATCCCGGTTCGCGTCTTGAGGCGGGGAAAGTGGTCGAGAATCTCGCTCTCGCTCCAGACCACGCTGTCCACCCCATCCAATCGGCGAGCTAGACGACCGAGGGCGAGGTTCTCAGCGACCGTCATACCGGCGAACAGGCCACGCCCCTGGGGGACATACCCAATTCCCAGACGCGCGATCTCCGGAGCGGGCAGCCCGGCGATGTTCTGCCCAGCGTACTCGATGGTTCCGGAAGCCGGGACGACGAGGCCCGTCAGCGTCTTCAGGAGCGTCGACTTGCCAGCGCCGTTCCGGCCGAGAAGTGCGACGATCTCTCCGTCGTGAACATGCAGGTGCACATCATCCAGGATGTGGCTCTTCCCGTAGAATGCATTCACGCGCTCGAAGCGCAGCAGCTGTTTGCCGATCGGCGCATCCGATGTCCGGGCCGTGATGAAGGGGGTGCCTGTGCCGGTATAGACCTCCTGCACACGGCGGTCGGCCCGCACCTCGTCCGGCGTGCCCGCCATTAGCACCTCGCCCTCGTTCATGACCGTCACGCGATGCGAGAACCCAAGCACGCGGTCGATGTCGTGTTCGACGATCAGCACTGGTATGCGACTCGCCACCGTGACGATCAGATTCGAGATGCGCTCGCGCTCTGCGGCTGCGAGCCCGGCAAGCGGCTCGTCCAGCAGCAGGATCCGCGGCTTGGAGCCGAGCGCGATCCCGAGATCGAGCAGCCGCTGCCCGCCATAGGAAAGCTCGCCGCCCTCGACGTCCTCAATGCCGTCGAGGCCGAGGAAGCGAATAAGCTCCGCGCTCTCCGCGTGGATCTCGGGATATCTGTCTATGTCCCGCCACAGATTGAAGCGCGCCGGATGCTGCGCCTGCACTGAAAGGCGCACGTTCTCGTAAATGGAAAGCGATCGGAACAGATTGGTGATCTGGAACGAACGCGAGAGGCCCAGCCGGCAAATGCGGGCTGGCGAGAAGCCCTGGATTTCTCTCCCGGTCAGATGCACCGTGCCCGCTTCGGGCCGGAACATCCCGGAGATCAGGTTGAACAAGGTGGTCTTGCCGGCGCCGTTCGGCCCTATCAGCGCGTGGATTTCGCCTACTGCGACCCGGAGACTTGCTCCGGAGACTGCACGGATACCGCCGAAGTGCTTCGAGACGGCGTCGACCTCCAGAACCGGTTCCTGGATTCGGTCGCGCTGCAAGAATCTTGGAAGCGGCGGAGCCTGATGAATCCTGCGGCTCGCCATGGCCGCCGCCTCGGTCGGCGGGGGGCGCCATCGTCGCCGGAGCTTCGCCCAAATGCCGACGAGGCCGCTCGGGGAATAGAGCACGAAGCCGACAAACACGAGCCCGAACCAAAGCAGCCAATTCGACGTCCAGATGGAGAACAGCTCGCGGAAGAGGATGTAGAAGAGCACCCCGATAGTGGGCCCGAGCATGTGATGCATGCCGCCGATCACGACCATAGCAAGGAGCTCCCCAGAGAGGGCTACCGAGGTCGCCTCAGCGGAAACGATGTAGTTCTGGAAGGCCAGCAGCGCGCCTGCGAGGCCGGTCACGACCGCCGACAGGATGAAGGCGCCGAGCTTGTAACTTTCGACCGAATACCCCTGGAACGTCGCGCGGAGCTGGTTGTCACGGATGGCGACCAACACGTGACCAAACGGCGAGCGCACGACGCGCAGCAAGGCGTATAGCACACCGAGCCCGATCAGCGCGACAGCAGCGTAGAAGACACGCGCGTCGTCCAGGACAATGGGCCGATCTTGCCGCGCTGCAAACCTCCGAGACCGTCTTCCCCGCCGGTCACCTCCGTCCACCGGAATGCGATCGTGTAGGCAAGAGCTGCCAGTGCGAGGGTCAACAGGGAGAAGTACACGCCGCGGCGACGCAGGATAAGAACACCCACAAACCCGGACAGTGCTGCAACGAAGACCATCGAGAAAAGGATGGGAAGGAAGATCTGGCCCTCGAACCACTGCTTCTGCACAAGCGCCGCCGCATAGGCACCAATGCCGAACCAGGCTGCGTGTCCAAACGAAACGAGGCCCGTGTATCCAACGAGCAGGTTGAGTCCTACCGCTGCGATTGCAAGGATGACGACCGTTGAGGCCGAAGTGATAGTGAGGCCGAGCATCTGCATCGCGATCGGCAATGCGACTACTGCAATGACCGCGATCCACAGAGGCCGATACTTCACATGCGGCGGGATGGTTCTCATTCGAACTTTTCGATGCGCTCCCCGAGGAGCCCGCGGGGACGAAGCATGAGGACGAGGAACATCAGCACGTACATCGAGGCCTCCCCGGCGGCCGGGAGGAAGTGGATCGTCGAGCCCCGGACAACTCCGACCAGCAATGCGGCGAGCACAACCCCCCAGAAGCTGCCGAGTCCGCCGATGACCACGACAACGAAAGCAACCGTAATGATCTCCGCGCCCATCGCGGGATGCACGATCGTGATCGGAGCAAAGAACGCACCGGCCATCGCCGCCATGCCGACCCCGAGCACCACGATGGCGGTCATA
Organism: Microvirga sp.; assembly: GCA_029266525.1. Lineage (GTDB taxonomy): Bacteria > Pseudomonadota > Alphaproteobacteria > Rhizobiales > Beijerinckiaceae > JAJKJG01. Next base: position 14,610 of record JAQSWQ010000015.1, on the reverse strand, counting down.
TACGGCTCGAGCCGAATGCCGAGCACGGCGACCATGTCGGGCCGCTGGATGCCCGCGCGCACGACGCGTCCGAACGAGGTCCTGCGCAGCAGAAGCCAGACTCCGACGAGCACCGCCGCAACGATTGCGAGCAGCAAGAGCCGGTAGCGCGAAAATAGGAAATCGCCGACGATCACGGGCCCCTTCAATCCGGCCGGCATGGATGCGGCCAAGGGCGCGGCACCCCAGATCATCCGAATGGACTGCTCGGCGACCATCGCGAGGCCGAAGGTCACGAGGAGACTAAGGATAGGATCAGCCGCGTAGAACCGCCGCAGGAGAAAGCGCTCGAACAGGATGCCGAGCATGGCGACGGCGATCGGAGATAGGACGACGCCGGCGCCGAAGCCGAAATATTTTGCGATCTCCAGCGAACCATAAGCGCCCAGCGCATAGAACGCGCCGTGAGCCAAATTCACAACCCCGCCCACGCTGAAGATCAGCGACAGCCCGAGGGCGATCAGGAGGTAGTAGCCTCCGAGCACGAGGCCGTTCACCACCTGCTCGAGCAAGAAGACGAGCTGCATTCGCGGACCACTAGCACCCAAGTGCCGCCGGGCGACGGCTTTTGCAGCAGGGGCGGTCGGCGGGCGCGTGCGAGTTTCGGCCCGCGCCCGTCGGGCCTACATGCTGCAGGGGTTCTCCTCGCGGGTCGGCGCGAGCGCCTCAAGCGATTCTTGGGGGCCGGGAACAGCTTGCCCAAGGGCGAGGAAGTCCCACTTGTCCTTGGCTTGGCCCTTTGGCTTCACAGAGAAGGGGTAAGCCTCTTGCATGAGCTGGTGGTCCCACGAGCGGAACCAAGCCTTGCGCGCTTTCAAGATGTCGAATTCGGTCCCCTTCTCGAAGAAGCCGATCAGCTTTTCGGTGTCGGTGGCCTGCGCTTCGTTCATGGCCTGAGCCATGATCTTCAGCGATACGTACTCGATCCAGGCATGGTTCTCAGGAGGCTTGCCGTGCTTCTTCGTGAACGCGGCGACGAAGGCCTTCGAACCCGGTGTGTCGAGATCGTGATGCCAGACGGTGGGCCAGGTGCCGCTGAGGTTCCCCTCACCGGCGGCCCACGCATCCGCGGTGTTGAGGTTGAAGCCGACTATCGGGAAAGGAAGCCCGAATTCGGCATACTGCTTGATGAGGTTGGTCACTTGATTGCCGGCGAGGTTCGAGCACACGACGTCCGGCCGCGACTGCCTTATCTTGAGGAGGTACGGGCTGAAATCGGTGACGTCGGTTGCCACCAGTTCGTCGCCGATCAGGTTCCCCTGGTTTGCGGCGAAGAACGTCTTCGCCGCACGAAGCAGGTCGTGCCCGAACACGTAGTCCGCGGTGAGCGAGAAGAATCGCTTTCCCTTCACCATGTTGTCGCGCAGCAGCGCTTTGCCGACAGCGTTCACCATCACGGTATTCGGGATGTCAACGTGGAAGGTGTACCGGTTGCAGTTCTTGCCCCGCAGCGTGTCGGAGCGCGCCCCGATACTCATGAACAGCTTCTTATTGCGCGCCGCCACTTGGGCAATGGCAAGTGCCGAGGCGGAGCTGATCTCGCCCATAAGCACCGTGGCGCCGTCGCGCTCAAACATCCTCTGCGCCTTCGTCGCAGCGGTGGCCGGATTGATTGAATCTTCCGAGATGACTTCGAGCGGCCGACCCATAACACCGCCGGCTTGGTTGATCTCCTCCTCGGCCATCCTGAGCCCCAGGACCGCGTACTCCCCGAGCGCCCCAAGGAAGCCGGTCATCGGGGTAAGGTGACCGATCCTGATCTTATCGGACTGCCCGCGGACCACAGAAGGAATGCCGAGCGCAAGCGCGCCGCCGGCCGCTGCGCCACCGGCGACTAGGCTTCTACGAGTCGTGCTAGTCATCGCTTACTCCCTCTCTGACCTGGTCTACGCTCCGGCTCTGCCCCTGCGCTGCTCGGCCGGCGATCGCTCACGACGGCAGCTTTATAAATTTCTGCGTTCCTGAGGCGGTCTGCAGCGTGCCTGCATTCCAAGAGACGGGTAGCATTCCACATGGCAGGAGCACCTTTCAAGCACTGATATGGCCGAAGAGGCGCAGCCGTTGAGGCGGAAATAGCAGGCCGGAACACGCAAGAATTGCCGACATTCCCACCCAGCCGATGTGGCGCGGCTCACTCATATGGCTGTACGACCCTCAGCGATGTGGTAGAACAGGTCTTCCCCGCGAGCCTTCCAGGAAGCGCAGAGTCATGCCACGAATGAAGGGTGCCGACCTCATCACCGAGTATCTCGTTGAAAATAATATCCCGTACGTGTTCGGCATTTGTGGTCACGGCAACGTCGGGATGCTGGATTCGCTCTACGACGCTCAGGACAGAATTAAGGTCATCTCCCCCCGTCACGAGCAGGTGGCTGCCCACATGGCCGATGCCTACTTCCGGGTCCGCCATGAGCCGGTCGCGACGCTTACCTCCTGCGGCCCGGGATCCTGCAATATCGTGATGCCGTTGGCCGTCGCGTTGACCGATTCATCCGCGGTCCTGGCGATAACCGCCAACGTGCCGACATCGCAATTCAACCGCAGCCCTTTCCAGGAGATCAATCGCCACCACCAGGCCGATTTCCCGAACATCATCCGGCCGGTCGTGAAACGAAGTTTCCAGCCGACACGGGTCGACATGTTGCCGCTCGCCTTACGGCAGGCGATGACCACAATGCTTTCCGGGCGTCCGGGGCCAGTCAATCTCGACGTACCGTTCAACGTCTTCCAAGAGGAAGACGACGTTGAACTGCCGCCAGCGGCGCCTCCCCTCAATACCCAGCGCAGCGGCGCCGCGCCCGAGGAGGTCTCAGCCGCCGCAGACCTCATTCTCAACGCGGCGCGGCCCGTGATCTTCATCGGCCACGGCGTCACGCTCTCAGAGGCAGGCCGCGAGCTGACCGCGCTCGTGCACCGGCTCGGCATTCCGGTGATCTCCTCGCCGAACGGTATGGGCTGTCTCGACATGGACGACCCGCTGTCGCTCGGCTTCATCGGTCGAAACGGCGCCTACCCGGCGAACGAGGCCGGCCGTCGAGCGGACCTCGTCGTTGCGATCGGCGCGCGTTTCGATGACCGCTCGGCCTCCTCCTGGATGCCGGGCTACTCGTGGAATTTCCCGCATTCCAAGCTCATCCACATCGATCTCGACCCGGCCGAGCTCGGTCGCAACTACCCGCCCGACCTCGGCATTTTGGCCGACGCGCGCACCTTCCTTCGACAGCTTCTCGCGGAGTTTGAATCCCGCCAGCCGCGCCCGGACACGCTGCGCGCCTGGCATGCCGATATCAAAAACTGGCGGCGCGACTGGGAGGCCTTCACCGAGCCGAATTTCGGGATCCACGCCTCCCCTATCCGGCCGGAACGGATCGTCGCGGATTGCCAGGCGGTGATGCCCCAGGATGCGATCCTGGCCTGCGACGTCGGCGTAAACCACAACTGGTACATGCAGTTCTGGAAAGCGCGCCGCCCCCAAACCATGCTCAACTCCTGGGGCTTTTCGGGCATGGGCTTTGGCACCGCCGGTGCGCTCGGTGCCAAGCTCGCCGCGCCCGATCGGCCCGTCGTGGCGATCGCCGGCGACGGCTGCTTCACGATGGTGCCACACGTGCTGTGCACGGCCGTCGAGTACGATATTCCGGTCGTTTGGGTGATCTGGAACAACTTCGGTTGGGTCTCGATCCGAGACATCCAGCTGGGAATGTTCGGCGGTCGAGAGCTTGGAACGATGTTCCACGCAGGCGGAAATAAGACGCCCTACAATCCCGACTTCGCTGCTTGGGCGCGGGCGAGCGGCGTCGACGCGCTCACCGTCACGCGATCGGAAGATTTCGCGGGCGCGCTGGAGCATGCCATCCGCTCGAACCGGCCCTTCCTGATTGACGCGCATGTTGATGCCGATATCCGGCCGCCGGCCACCGGTGCTTGGGCGCTGCCACCCACGCCTCACAAGGAGCCGGTCTTCGGCGAACGTTATCTACCGGCGAGCTTCGAACCAGTCTCCTAACGTACCGCCTTCGGACTAGCGCCATGGCCACCATTCTGGTCACAGGGGGTAGCGGCTTCATCGGCGCTGCGGTAGTCGAGGCTCTGGCTTCGCGCGGCGACCGCGTCGTTGCCTTCGACTTGGTCGAGACCCAGCGTCTCAAGGATCTTCGCGCCGCGCATCCGCATGTCACGTTTTCGGCCGGCGAGTTGACCGAATGGCCGCAGCTCGCCCAAGTCTTCCGACATTCGCGACCTCAAGCGGTAATCCATTGCGCCGCGATTGTGGGCGTCGTGAATTCGCTGGCCAGCCCGATCGCGACCATGCGGGTCAACGTGGAGGGCTCGCTCAACGTGCTCGCCGCGATGCGGCTGTTCGATGTGTGCCGGCTGGTGAACCTCTCGACCGAGGAGGTCTACGGTGCGTTCACGGCCGACCGCATTGATGAAAGCCACCCCTGCCGCCCGTCGAAGCCGTATGGGATTTCGAAATACGCGGTTGAGCAGCTCTGCCGCGATGACGCGGCAACATACGGCACGTCAATCACGCACATCAGGACTTGTTGGGTATACGGTCCCGGCCTGCCGCGGCCGCGGGTACCGAAGACGCTAATCGACGGCGCGCTGGAAGGCCGACCCATGCACATTCCCGCCGGCGGCGATTTTCGCGTCGACCACGTCTATATCGCCGATGTCGTGCAGGGCATCGTCAAAGCGGTAGACAAAGCCACGACACCACAGGACGTGTATCATATCGCATCCGGGCAGGCTCCTTCCCTCGCGGAGATCGTGGAAATTGTGCGGGAGCTCGTTCCCGGTGCGGATATCGCGATCGGACCTGGACATTATGCGTTTGCCGATGGCGTGGAGCCGGTGCGCAAGGGCGCGCTCGACATCTCGCGGGCTCGGCGCGAGCTGAACTACTCGCCGCGCTATGATATCCGCAGCGGGCTCGAAGCCTATGTCGACGCGCGCCGCCGGGGGATCGGCTGAGCACGACGGGGGAGGACGATGCAGAGAGAGGCATTCATCCGCAACATCGCGGAGGCGCGCTGGCACGAGCTCCCGGGCCACCACGGCGGCGCGCTGTCGAAGCTCCTCGTCCATCCCGATGCGACGGGCTCGCGCGAGCTCGATTTCCGGATCTCGTGCTACGCGCCGATGGCTTATGTGGCGCGTCACAAGCACAACATCCAGGAGCAGATCTATCACGTGCTCGAAGGCGAAGGGCTGATGGAGATCGGGAACACGACACGCGTAGTGAGCAAGAACGATTTCATTTTCCTGCCACCCGGCGTCGAGCATGCCTTGCAGAACTCCGGCACCGGCAACCTCATCTTCCTGGTGATCACGTCGCCCGTTTCCGACGAAGGTGGCGAGCCCGCGCCCTGAACGCCGCCCGGGATGAGTTACGACGTTATAGTAATCGGAGCGGGCGCGGCCGGCATGGCCGCCGCGAGCGTCGCCGCGGCCGAAGGGCTGCGGGTGCTGCTGATCGAAAAGAGCGGTAAGGTCGGAGGCACGACGGCGATTTCCGGCGGGATGGTTTGGATTCCCGCGAACGGCAAAATGAACGCGGCAGGTCTGGCGGATACTCCTGAGCTGGCTCACGCCTATCTCACAGCAACCGTCGGCTCCTTCGATGCTCCGGTTCAGCGGGCGTTCCTTGCCCGAGCGAACGAGGCGATCGAATACCTCGAGCGCCGCACGTCGGTCGCTCTGAAACCCGTACCGAACTATCCCGATTACTATCCGGAGCTTCCCGGGGCGACCTCGGGCGGGCGCGTGCTCGAGCCGGTGCCTTTCGACAGCCGCGAGCTCGGCCGGAGCTTTTCGCTCCTCACTGAGCCTCTTCCCGAATTCACCCTCTTGGGCGGCATGATGCTCGATCGCGCTGACATCCCGCACTTCCGCAATGCACTACGTTCTCGGCGCTCATTTCAGCGCGTGCTGCGACTTCTATCGCGCTACGCGCTCGAGCGCGCATGGCAGCCGCGCGCTACGTCGCTGTACCTCGGCAATGCTCTTGCCGGGCGGCTGCTCAATTCCGTGCTGCGCGGGAATGTGGACCTCGTCACCAACACGGATGTGCAATCACTCTGTGTGGAGGACGGTCGAGTGGTGGGCGCGACCGTCCTTAATCCCGAAGGCGGGTGCACGCGCGTTCTAGGGCGGCACGCCGTCGTGCTCGCGACGGGCGGCTTTGCTCACGACCCCGAGCTGCGACGGCGCCTTCTGCCCTCGATCATGGCTGGACCATACTCGGCAACCGCCCCGACGAGCCGGGGAGACGGCGTGCGGCTCGCGATGGCGGCTGGTGGCCAGATCCGCGAAGGTAGCCAAGGCAATGGCTTCTGGTCGCCGGTGTCGCGTTTCCGCCGGCGTGATGGGACGGAGGCGCTCTTTCCGCACACCGTCACCGACCGCGGCAAACCGGGCGTCATCGCCGTGACCAGAGCAGGGCGCCGCTTTACCAATGAAGCGGTCTCCTATCACGAATTCGTCCGCGCGATGCTGCGCACCCAGGCCATCACCCCGTCTGCTCCGGCATACCTGATCTGCGACCGGCGCTTTCTCTGGCGTTATGGGCTCGGCGCGATCAAACCCTTCTCACTTCGTCTCGCCCATCATCGTGGGACCGGCTACCTCGAGCAAGCAGCGACGCTTGAGGACCTTGCCCGAGCGCTCGAGATCGAGCCTGGGGCGCTCACGGCAACCGTCGCGCACTACAACGATGGAGCGCGACAGGGCGTGGATCCCGAGTTCGGGCGGGGCGCGAACGTTTACCAGCGCTACCTCGGCGACCGGGACAACACGCCCAACCCTTGCGTGGCGCCGATCGAAGGTCCGCCGTTCTATGCGATCGCGCTTTATCCCGGCGATCTCGGGACTGCGGCAGGCTTGAGCACCGACGAGAACGCGCGGGTTCTCGACGAGGTCGGCGGGCCCATCTCGGGCCTCTACGCCTGCGGCAACGACATGCTCTCGGTGATGGACGGGGCTTATCCGGGACCCGGCATTACGCTCGGCCCTGCCCTCACCTTCGGGTACATCGCCGCGAGGCACATCGCTTCCGGCGCATGACGCTCGCTAGTGGGCTTGCCGCTGCGCGCCCGCCACTCGCCCTCCGGCGCTCGCCCCGGCGATCTTGCCGAAGACCGAGCCGGACATAAGCCCGGTCCCACCGGGGTAGTTGAAGTAGAACAGCCCTCCCACGAGCTCGCCCGCGGCGTAGAGCCCGGGGATGGGCGCAAGGTCGGTGTCGAGGACGCGCGCCTCGCCGTCGATGCGCAGGCCGCCGAAGGTGAAGGTGATGCCGCAGGTGACGGCATAGGCCTCGAAGGGCGGCTCGTCGATGGTGTTGGCCCAGTTCGATTTCGGGATGCGCAGGCCTTCGGTGCGACGCCCATCCTTGACGTTCGGATCGAACGGGATGTCGGTCCGCACAGCAGCGTTGTAGGCGTCGATCTCGCTGAGCGCCGCGTCGGCGTTCACGTCGTCGAGCCGCTGCACGAGTTCCTCGAGCGTGTCCGCTCGGACCTTCGTCACCTGCTTGATGCGGTATTCGTCGCGCAAGAGGTGCAGCACCTTCCGGTCGAAGATCTGCCAGGCGAACTGGCTGGGCTGGGCGAGGATCACGCGGCCGTATTTCGCGTAGGTGTAGTTCCGGAAATCCGCGCCCTCGTCGAGGAAGCGCCGCCCGTTGGCGTTGAGCATGATGGAGAACGGGTAGCTGTGCTTCTGGAAATTGTCGCCGACCGCAAGATCGCCGAACTCGGGCGCGTTTCGGTCCCAGCCGACCGCGTGGCAGCCCGACCAATTGCCGTAAGGCGCGGCGCCGATGTCGAGCGCCATACGGATGCCGTCACCGGTGTTGAAGCGCGTCCCGCGCACCTTGGCGAGGTCCCAGCCCGGCCCGAGATATCGGGTACGCCATTCGGGGTTCGACTCGAAGCCGCCGGAGGCGAGCACCACGGCCTTGCACGCGATCCGGCTCGTCTTGCCGTGCTGGCGCACGGCGACGCCGTGCACGCCGTCGTCTTCGGCGACGAGCTCGACCGCGCGGGCGCCGTAGGCGATGGTCACACCCGCCTTGGCCCCGGCCTGGTAGAGCGCCTGAAGAAGCCCAGGTCCGCCACCCCAGGCCTCGACCGTCAGCCCGCCCCAGAACTTGAAGCGGCCCCCGACCTTGAAGGCCTGGCGGCCGTAGATCGGCGCGAAGCGGATGCCCTTGCCGCGCATCCAGCGCAGCGTGTCGCGGCTGCGGGTGACGAGGAGCTCGCAGAGCTCCGGGTTCGTGCGGTACTCGGTGATTCGGCCCATGTCGTCGAAGAACTGCGACTCGGTGTAGGTGCCGAAATCGGTGTTCCCGATCTCCTCCTCGGTGAGGTCGGGCATGAAGGCGCGAAGGTCGTCGACGCCATCATAGACGCAGCGGATGGCGCCGGCCGTGAAGCGGGTGTTGCCACCGCACTCGCTCTCCGCCGCGCGCTCCAGCACGATGACGGAGGCGCCGGCCTCGGCGGCAGAGAGTGCCGCGCACAGCGCCGCGTTGCCGGCGCCCACCACGACGACGTCGATCGATTGCGGAAGCATGAAACCCTCTTGCGCTACGAGGCGAGACGCATGGCCCCACTCCGCCAGTTCAGCTTCTTCAGCCGCTCGCAGCTCTTGAGGATCGCCGCGTCGGGCTCACCCGACACGATCTCGAGCATCAGCACGTCGTCATAACCGCTGTTTCGGAGGAGGTGCGGGACTCCAGCGACGGGGAGCGTTCCCGTCCCGATCGCGGAATGGCGATAGGCCGCGAGGGGCGTGTCGGAGATATGGACGAGCTTCAGCCGTGACTTCACGGCCTTCAGCCCCGCCTGGGGCTCCTCGCGGATGAAATAGCCATTCGCCAAGTCATAGACGATGCCGATTGTCGGGTCGCCGTGCCCGTCCAGCACGCTCATGATCGACGAGGCGTCCGGCAGGAACGAGAAGGGCATGTTTTCGACCCACAGGGCGGTCCCCGAACGGGCGGCGACTGGCGCCAGTCGATCTAGCGCGGCAAGGAAGTAGGAGGTGAGGCGCTCGCGCGGAGCCGGCATAAGCGGGTTCGGCTTTCCGGGTCCGACGACCACTCCGGCGGCGCCAAGATCACCTGCCAGCTGGACGAACTTCTCCAGCATTACGAGGCTGTATGCCCGCATCTCGGCGGTAGTCCCGGCGACGTTCAGGTCCACGTTCGGCATGTTGATCGTAACCAGGCGCAACGCACTCTCCTCGAAAGCGCGGCGGATCTTCATCCGCTGCGCGCCGCCGGTCTCATCCGGCCAGAGGTGCCCCGGGTGCATCATGATCTCGAAATCTCGAAATCCCCTCTCCGCCCAGCGCAGCACGCACCCAAGGGCGTCTTCCTGAAGCATGTAAGAATACGTGTTGATGCCGAAGCGCGGCTCTCCGGTCATTGTTCCCCATCCTCCACCAACGGGTCCTGCACACCTGGGATTGCGACGAGGTGGCGATTGTTTTCACGATACCATAGAAGCTCGCGGAGGAAACTGGCTGTACCCATTGACCCGTGCGGTTGAACCGGCACATCATCTCACGATGTGAAAGAGCACAGGAGGCGGAGCATGGCGACAGGCGCGGTCCAACAGCGGATCCAGGCCAGCGAGCCCTCTGCCGTCCGCATGAGGATAGGGAGTGAGTGGCGCAATGGGAGCGATTGGGATGAAGTTCGCGATCCATACCGCGGCGGTGTCGTCGCGATCGCACCCCGAGCAACACCTGCTGATCTCCATGCGGCGATCGCCGCAGCCGCTGCTGCAAAGCCTGCCGCAGCCGCGATGCCTGGCTACGAACGCGCGGCGCTGCTTCGACGCGCAGCCGAGTTGCTTCGGGAGCGTGGCGACGAGATCGCGGAGGTCATGACGCGTGAGACCGGGAAGGCTTTGAAGGACTCGCGTGCCGAAGCGGTCCGGACGCTCGACACGCTTCAGCTCTCGGCGGAGGAGGCCGTACGCATAGAAGGCGAGCACGTCCCGCTGGATGCAACTCCGATGGGAGCCGGAAAGATTGCCATGCTGCTGCGATTTCCGGTCGGTGTCGTAGCGGGCATCACGCCCTTCAACGCTCCGCTCAACCTCGCCTCCCATAAGATCGCACCTGCGATAGCCGCTGGAAACACGGTCGTGCTGAAGCCGCCGCCTCAGGCGCCTCTGACCGTTCACAAGCTCGTCGAGGTGTTCGTTGACGCGGGCACTCCGCCCGGCATGCTGAACGTAGTGTATGGCCACGACGCCGGGCCGGCGCTCGTCCGAGATCCCCGGGTAGATTTCATCAGCTTCACGGGGTCAACGCGAGTCGGAGCGGAGATCAGGGCCGCGTCCGGGCTGAGGCGGGTTGCGCTCGAGCTTGGCGGCGCTGGTCCGACCATCGTTCACCATGACGCGCCACTTGAGGAAGCCGCCACACTGTGTGCCCGCAATGCCATGCGCCTTGCTGGCCAGAGCTGCATTTCAGTTCAGAACATCTACGTCCACGCCTCGGTCGCACCGGCGTTCATCGACTCAGTTTTGCGGGCGGTGGCAGCCCTCAAGGTCGGCGACCCACTAGATCTGGATACCGACGTCGGAACGCTCGTCGATGAGCACGCTGCTAGGCGCGTCGAATCTTGGATCGGCGAAGCGGTCGCGGCCGGCGCCACGTTGCTCAGGGGCGGCAGCAGGCGCGGAGCGCAGATCGATCCGGCCGTGCTCACCGGAGTCAACGCCGATATGAAAGTCGTCTGCGAGGAGGTGTTCGGGCCGACCGTGACGGTCCAGACCTATGAAGATGTCGAGACCGTTTTCGAGACCGTCAGCAGGAGCAGGTTTGGGCTTCACTGCGGCGTTTTCACCGCGTCACTGCCGCTTGCAATCAGGGCAGTCCGGGCCCTGCGAACTGGCGGAGTGATCCTGAACGGGACGTCGACTTGGCGCACGGACCAGCTCCCCTACGGCGGTGTCAAGGACAGCGGCATCGGGCGGGAGGGACCGCGCTATTCCATGCGCGATATGACACAGGAACGGCTGGTGGTCTTCAACCTATGACGCGCCCGTTGCCACGGCGCGAAGGAGCAATTGCTATGCTGCGAACAGGCGCCTTTAGCGAGCCGAAGGTGACCTCCGGCGGCGAGGGCGCGACCCGCGAGCGCACTGGGGTCCAGTCCTTGGAGCGCGCTTTCGGGATCCTGGAGGAAGTGGCCCAGCACCGAAGCGGGATCAGCCTCGCCGAGCTGTCGAAACGCGTGGGCCTGCACAACAGCACCACTTTCCATCTCGTGAAGACGATGGTGACGCTCGGTTACATCCGGCAGGATCGCGACACCAAGCGGTACCACGTCGGGCCGATGGTGTTCAGCCTGGCCGCGAGCTCCCTCAGCGAGGTGGAGTTGGTCGGGCTCGCGACGCCGATCCTCGAAGAACTCGCGCGCGACACAGGAGAGAGCAGCCACCTCGCGCTGCGGCGAGGCGAGGATATCGTCATCGCGGCACGGGTGGCCGGCAGCGGTGCGTTTCAGCTCGTTGATCGCGGCGGAGGCGTGCGACCGGCTCACTGCACTGCCCTTGGAAAGGTTCTTTTAGCCGCGATGCCGCCCGAGCGCTTCGAACGGTATTTGTCGGCGGCGCGGCTTGAACCTTCAACCCCCAAGAGCATCACGGATCCCGGCCTCTTGAGGGAAGAGATCGACCGCGTCCGGACGGCAGGGCTCGCCTACGACGATGGGGAGTTCGATCCTGAAGTGCGCTGCGTCGCAGTTCCGGTGCGAGATTTCACGGGGCAGGTTGCCGGGGCGATCGGCATCTCAGGGCCAGTCTGGCGCCTCACCCTCGCACGCCTGCAGGAGGCGACAACACGCGTCTGCACGGCGGCGGCCGGTTTGTCGCGTGAGCTTGGGGCCTCGATGCAGGTCCGAGCTGGCGATGATCGCAGCGCGACGCGATTGACAGCGTAGTGAGGTCACGCGCTATATACCACCATAAGAAACCGGCGTCAGCATGGCGAAATAGCAAGCGCCGGCGGCGGAGCTGGAGAGGGGAACGCCGCATGGGCCGTCACAGCCCGCCGGTTCGTTCACGCGATTGTCGCGGGCACCGCTGATGGCGCTCCTCATTACTGGCGCCATGGGCCATGTCGGGTCCGCCCTTGTGCGGCAGGCCGTCGAGGCCGGCATGCCGGTCGTGGCCCAGTACCGAAGCCAATTCCGGGAAGATCTGGCGCGCTCTATGGACGGCGCCATTGACTGGATCTCGTGCGACTTGTCAGACGCCTTCGAGCTTGGTGTCCTGGCAAGCCGATCCGACATCGAGGGCTGCATTCATACCGCTGCCGTTCCCAATGACCGTCTCGCGAGACCCGATCCGCTCGCGGCCCATCGCTCTAACGTCGATGCCACGGCAGCCCTTCTGGAGATTGCTCGCCGGCGTGGCTGGCGGCGATTCATCTATGTGAGCACTGGCTCCGTCTTTCAGGGCGAAACCGACTTTTCGAAACCGATCCGGGAAGACCACCCAACCTCTGCGCGCACCGTCTACGGCGTGACGAAGCGCATGGGGGAGATGCTCTGCTCCATGTACCACGCGGAGTATGGACTGCCCGCCGCGAGCGTTCGCATCTCCTGGGTCTACGGCCCTCCCCTCGTCCCGCGGCAGCGGGACCTGCCCCGCGGGCCGATCCCGGCTTTTCTGCGCGAGGCCCTGCGCGGCGATATCATTCGCGAACCGTCGGGCGGAGACTTCGCCGCGAGCTTCACATACGTGAGCGACGTCGCCGCGGGCCTGCTCGCCGCGTATCGGGCCGAAACCCTACATCACGACCTTTACCACCTCGGCTCGGGTAGAAACTACGACACCGCCGCGGTCGCCGCCGCGGTCCGCTCAGCCGTACCGCGTTCGGTCATAGAGGTAGGCCCGGGAACGCAGCCCTGGACCACGTACAACACCATGCGTGGCCCGTTGGCCGGATCCAGGCTTCGCGACGACACGGGTTTCGAGCCTCGATTGAACCTCGAGGACGGCATCCGCGACTTCGCCGATTGGATGCGTGAACGGCCGGAGACCTTCCAGTGATCCGGGAGTGTTGACTCCATGCCTGGTCTGGCCACAGCAGCGAACTCGCACCCGAGCGCCTTGCTCGGCACTTTGCGCCAGACACCTGGTGCGATCTACCTTTTGGTCCTGCTCTTCGTGGGGCTCGGCCTCACATCACCCCATTTCCTGACCACGCACAACCTGGTGAACATCGCTCTCCAAGCCGCGGTGGTGACGATCATCGCGCTTGGGATGACGCTCGTGATCCTGACCGAAGGCATCGATCTGAGCCTAGGGCCCGTGCTGGGCCTCTGCGGCGTGGTCGCGGCTCTCCTCATGGTTCGCGGGATCCCGCTCCCAGCGGCGCTGCTCGCTGCCGTGGCGGTCGCCATCGTCTTCGGAGCGCTCAACGGAGTCCTTGTCGCCTATATGGAGCTGCCGCCATTCATCGTGACTTTGGGCACGTTCGGAATGGCGACCAGCCTTGCAATGGCGCTGACCGAGGGCAATTCGATCACCGGTCTGCCGATCGAAATCCGGTGGTTCAACGAAGGCATTATTCTCGGAATCCCGGTCCCGATCTGGGCGACGGTTCTGCTGTTCCTGGTGACGCTCCTCTTGCTCCACCGGACCAGGTTCGGCCGATACGTCTACGCGATCGGTGGGAACCGCCGAGCGGTGATGCTGTCGGGCGTTCCCTTCCGTCTCTACCACGCCGGGGTCTACGTCTACGCCGCGGTCCTGGCAGCGCTCGCCTCCTTCGTCATGACGGCGAGAACGAACGCCGCGCATCCCACCATCGGTGTCGGTTTCGAGTTCGACGCGATCGCTGCGGTGATCCTCGGCGGAACGTCCTTCGCCGGCGGGCGCGGCGGATTGGTTGGCACGGTGGGGGGCGCGCTCGCGGTCGCGACGCTCCGCAACGGCCTCAACCTGCTGAGCATTCCGACGGAGTGGCAGGTCGCTGCCGTCGGAATCGTGATCATTCTGGCGGTAGCGTTCGATTCCTGGCGTGGGCTGGACGCATGACGGCCGTCGCCTCAGCGCTCCGTCGTCCGGCGAATGCGATCCCGGCTGATCGCCTGTTCCTAGTTGCCTCGCGCCTGGCCGCACTCGCGATACTGGTGATCGCTCTTGCGATCCTCAGCCCGCACTTCCTGACCTGGTCGAACGGCATGAACGTGCTGCGGCAGGCATCCGTGCAGTTCCTGATGGCAGCGGGCCTGACGCTCGTGGTGCTGACCGGCGGCATCGATCTCTCCGTCGGCGCTGTGCTCGGCGTTGCCGCATGTCTCGGCGCCTCGTTCCTGAACGCCGGCGATATCGCGCTCGGAGTCCTCGCGGCACTCGCGGCCGGGTTGGCTTGCGGAGCGGTGAATGGGTTGGTGGTGTCCTACATCCACGTCCCTCCCTTCATCGCGACCTATGGCATGCTCTGGATCGCCCATGGGATCGGCTACATCTTCATGAAGGGCGAGGTGATCTATGGATTCCCGCCGGCGTTCCGAGCCATCGGCGCCGGCTTCAC
>JAQSWQ010000121.1 GCA_029266525.1 Microvirga sp. | reverse complement strand
TCGTCGGCGTCGAAGCGGACCGGCACGTCGAACTCGAAGCCGGCGGTCACCGCCGCGCCGGCCGGCGGGATGTGCCCGGATGCGAAGGTCACGAGCCCCGTGGTGACATCGCACGCAAAGGCGGCGCTCGCCTGCTCGACGCCGTTCACCGCAACCCGCACAGTCCCGGCAACAGGCTTTGCGATCAGGCGCTCATAGGGCGCATGGGCCGCGCCATAGGTCTTGACGAGCTGGAACTCGGCGCTCGCGCCGTCACCCGTTCCGATGCGCTGGTCGGCCGGCCCGACGGGCTGTAACGGCGCGCCGGAGCGGCCATCGGCGCGGTCACGGAAGCGGAAGCCGTAAAGCCGCCCGCGCCGCTCCTCGAAAAAGGCTATCACCGCGTGGAGCGCATCCAATGTGCGCACGCCGAGCCCGGCGTCGTAGCGGCGCAGCGAATGCGCCCAGCGCGCGTTGCGCTGCTCGCGGCCGGAGGCCAGCGTCACGATGTCGGTGCGCCGACGCGGGCCGCCGCGCCGCCCGAGCGACAGATCGAGCGGAAAACGAACTTCATGGAAGTCGGAAACCATGGCGAGGCTCCGGGCTTCGAATCGAACCGAATGGGCGAAGGAGGCGTTGACCGGGAGACCGCACGGAGGAATGGATGAGCCACACCCCGAACCAGCTCGATGAGGATTTCCCCGAGATGGCCGAGCGCATGCACGCGCTGAAAACCTCGAACAACCGCTTCGCCCGGCTCCTCGAGGAGTACAACGAGCTTAACCGCGACATTCACCGCATCGAGACGCGGGTCGAGCCGACTTCGGAGGACGTCGAGGAAGAGCTCAAGCGCCGCCGCGTCCGCCTCAAGGACGAGATCGCCCAGATGCTGACGGGCGCGGAGAAGACGGCGGGCGAGGCCGGTCCGAACAACCGCGAGCGCATGGACGCCCCGCGCATGCGCGGGGGGATGTGAAGGAGCTTCCGTCGTCCCCGGACCGGCGGCTTCTCGGGTCGTGATCACGGAGTGAATCATCACAATCCTCTTTGCCCCCGCGCCACCGCGCGGGCGAGGGCCGCGGCGACCTGGGCTTCGGAGCGGCGGAAGCTTTCGGCATCGGGCGTCGCGATGTTGACCGTGACCTGCACCGGCCCGGCACCTGCGCCCGCCGCACGCACGCCGAGGCGGCCGTCGGGGCCGCGCGCGAGCGGCATCACAGCCTCGGCGCCCTGCTCGCCCATCAGCCCCATGCCGCGGGCGAGCGGGAAGTAGGTCGGCGCGGCAACGACGCCGCCCTTCGCGAAGGGCATCACCTGGCCGCGCGAGATCACGCCGCCTTTGGCCATCTCCGAAGCGGCATCGGTCGCGTCGGCGCCCTCGCTGGAGGAGTTCGAGAAGGCGTTCTTGAACAGGTCCGTCAAGCCGCTGCGCAGCGGCTTCATGGCGGCGCGAAGCGAAGCGTTGAGCAGCGTGCGGCCGATCCGCTCGAGCACGCCGTCGAGGCGCCTGCCCTCCTGCACGTTCTTCGCGAAGGCGCCAGACAGGGAGGTGCCAAACCGCTGCGCAAGACGATCGAGATTTGAGAGCTGCTTGGCGCGGCGCTCGGCATCGCGGTCGAAGGAAAGGTTGTCGGTCATTGCTGCTCAATCCGGAAAGGCGCGCATCAGCGCCGCGAGTTCGCTTGCGTCCGGCGCCGCCAAAGGCGGGCCACCGCGCAAGCCGTCGGCCGCCGCGATCAGCTCGCGCGGCGTCGCCCGCCAGAATTCCTCAGGGCTCAATCGCAGGGTGCCCAAGCCGAACGCCATCGCCTCCTGCCATGGAAAGGGCGAGGGCTCGACTAAGCGCCCTGCGGCTGCGGAGGGTTTGCCGGGGCGCCTCCGAAGGTCGCGATGAGGAGATCGCCGAGCGCGCCGGCGAGCGCCTCGACGCCGCCCGCCTCGAGCGGCAGGGCCGCGATCTCGTCGTCGGTGAGCGCCTCACCGCCGCCGCGCAGGCCGGCGGCGAGCAGCGTCAGGAGATCGCGGCTCGACAGCCACCCGGTCGCGAAGCGCTCAACCATTGCCGGCAGATCGGCGACGCCGAACGCGTCCTCGAGCTCGGCGAGCGCGCCGAGGGTCAGGCACAGCTTGCGCCGCCTGCCGCCAAGCTCGACCGCGACCTCGCCGCGATGGCGATTGGGCATGTGCAGCTCCTCAGATTGCCGTGAACGTCAGCGCACTGGCGCTTTCGAAGGCCATCTCGAAACTGACCTCGCCGGCATGGTCGCCGCGGTATTCGAGCGCGGCGATCTGGAACGGCCCCTCGATGCGGCCGAAATCCGGGACGATGACCTGATAGGTCCTCACGTCGCCGTCGAAGAATATCTGCCGCAGGCGCGCGTCCGAGGCCTCGTCCTTGAACACGCCGGAGCCGGTGATCGAGGCGCGGCGCACGCCGGCCTGGCCGAGGAGCTCGCGCCAGCGCCCGGCCGATTCGGCGTTCGTCACGTCGACGGTCTCGGCGTTGAAGGCCAGTTGGCGCGTGCGCAAGCCGGCAACGGTGGCGAAGCCGCCGGCACCGTCGTCGATCTTGATGAGCAGGTCCTTGCCTTTCTGGGCGGGCATGGGGATGTCCTTTCGCTAAACCACTTCCGTGATCGCCCGCAGCCGCAGCGTGGCCCGGGCAAGGTTCGAGGTGTCGTCGCGATCGCTTTCGATCGCCGCGACGCGCATGAAGACGAGGCGGTGCCCCTCGAGCGTGAGCGCCGAATCGTGCAGGAGCTCCGCCATGCGCTCGGCGGCCTCAAGCGCCGATCTCGCGCTGCCGGGCTTCGCCCACACGACGATCGCGGCTGCGTGCTCGTGACCTTCGCCGAGATCGCTCGACGCGTCGCGCGCCGCGGCCTCGCCGAACACGGCGTAGACCGGCTCGGCCGCGCGCGGCGGCTCGTCGTGCAGGCGCACCGCACCGCCCATCAGGCCGGCGAGCGCGGCGTCCGCCGAAAGGCGTGCGAGGATCGCGGCGCGCAGCGCCAGGATCGGACCGCTCATAAGGAGATCTCCTCGACGAGGCAGACGAGGTGCCGGCGCTCGCCGTCAGGATCGGAGGCGGCGCGGATCGCAAACTTGCGCAGGCCCCGCGCAAGCCGCATCGCAGCGGTGACGCCGTCGCGGTAGCGCATCGTGACCCGATGCGTGACGGCCTGCTCCGGCCGGCCGGCGCGGACGCGCTCGTCCCCCTTCAGCATCTCGATCGCGCCCCAGATCTGCGGCCCGGCGGCGTAATTGCGGATGACGCCGCCGAACCCGTCCGGGCTCTCGAGCGGCACCTCCAAAACGAAACGGCGCCCGCGGGCGCCGATCGAAAGGGTCTTGCGCGGCGAGCTCATAGACGCGCCCTCCGGTAGGGCGCGCCCGCGGCTTCCAAGCCCCTGAAACTCCAGAGATGTTGATTTTTCAAGTGCTTGGTACGGAGCGCGTGCTACACTACCGTGCTACAGGACCATGCCTAGATGGCTCGAATGAAGTACGTCCAGCGCCGCGCCAACCGATTCGAGTTTCGCTTTCCCCTTCCCGACGATTTGGCCGGGAAGGCAGCGCCCGTGCCGTGGCCGGATAGCTTGGCGGCCCTGCTCAACGCCAAGAGCGGGCGGCTGAAGACCGAGATCATTCGCTCCTTGCAAACAGCCGACGCCAAAGCGGCAGAACGGCGAGCCCTGGCGCATATCGGAGAAGCGCACCGGCTAGTCGATCAAGCCCGGCGCGTGATGAAGGAGGGACCGCCCGAGGGGATCTCCCCCGAGCACATCGCCAGCCTGGTGCGTGAGCATGAAGTCGAGCTTCTGGAGGGAGATGAGAAGCTGAGGCGCACCGGCATCGGCCTTGATCTGCAGCAGGTCACCATCGACCCGGACAGGCTTGGGATGACCGACGACGATCTCGAGTTCTATCGCTTCGTCATCCGCTCTCTTGATCAGGGCGTTCGCAGGCAGGCTGCCAAAATGCGCCCGAGCGAGGTGGTG
>JAQSWQ010000082.1 GCA_029266525.1 Microvirga sp. | reverse complement strand
GCGGCCGGTTCGCTGTGATGGCGGCTGGCCCTGTCCCTGCCCTGTACTCTTCCGCGCGCGGCCGTCCGCGCCGCGGACCGCCCGGCCCCCGCGCTCCCCCTCTCTTGTCGAGGGCCGCGCGACCCGCCCGGCCCTCATGCCTCGGACCCGGTAAGGGCCGCGAGAACGATCCCGCGCGCCCGAACGGCAAGGAGATTTCGATGACGCGAGCCTTGTCCGAGCCTCTTAACCGGCCAGGCCCTCCTGGCGGGCGAGGTCGGCGAGGTTCATCTGCGGGCGGGCGCCGATGTGCTGGATGACTTCGGCCGCGGCGAGCGAGCCGAGGCGGGCGCAGTCGGTATGCTCCATCCCGCGCGAGAGCCCGGCGAGGAAGCCCGCGGCGAAGAGGTCGCCGGCGCCGGTCGTGTCGACGAGGCGCTCGATCGGATAGGCCGGCACCGATTTCGTCTCCTCGCGCGTGACGACGAGCGCGCCCTCGGCGGAGCGGGTGACGACGCCGAGCACCTTTTCGCGGCGGAGCGCGTCGAGCGCCGTGCCGGCGTCGGCGGTCTGGTAAAGGCTCTGGAGCTCGTGGATATTGGCGAACAGGATGTCGAGCGAGCCGTCGCGCATCAGGCCCAAGAACTCGTCGCGGTACCGGTCGACGCAGAAGGCGTCGGAGAGCGTCAGCGCGACCGCATTGCCGGCTACATGGGCGATCGTCACCGCCTTGCGGAAAGCTTTCTTCGCCTCCGGCGGATCCCAGAGATAGCCCTCGAGATAGACGATCTTCGCGGCGCGCACCGTGTCGGCGTCGACATCCGCCGGCGAGAGGTTCTGGCAGGCGCCGAGATAGGTGTTCATGGTGCGCTCGCCGTCGGGCGTCACCAGGATGAAGCTGCGCGCCGTCGCCGGGCCTTCGGTCGCGGGCTTCACGTCGAATCTCACGCCGATCGCGCCAAGGTCGTGGGTGTAGAGCCTGCCGAGCTCGTCGTCGCGCACCTTGCCGATGAAGCCGGCCCTCGCTCCGAGCGAGGCGACGCCGACCGCGGTGTTGGCGCCGGAGCCGCCGGAGACGATCGTCGCCGGTCCCATCGCGCCGTAGAGATGCTCGGCCCGGGCCTCGTCGATGAGCTGCATCGCGCCCTTGCGCACGCCCTCGCGGGTCAGAAACGCCTCGTCGGTTTGGGCGATCACGTCGACGATGGCGTTGCCGATCGCGAGAACGTCGATGGAGCTGTCGTTCATGGGGGCTGAAGCGTGAGGAGGGCGCCGGGCTTTGGCATCGCGCCGTCCGAGGGTCAAGCCGCGCTCAGTAGGCGGCGGCCTCCTCCGGCCGCATGCCGCGGCGGACGCCGTAGATCGCCCCGCCGAGGCCGCAAAGCGCGGCTGCGAGGGCGCCGATCGCCGCGGCGACATAGCCGCAATGGCCTTCGAAGCAGCTGACCGAGGCGATCTCGGTGTAGATCAGGCCGGCCATCAGCCCGAGCCAGAAGCCGCCGATACAGCCGAGCGCAAGCCCCACGAATCCAAATCCGATTGCACGCATCCCTTGTCCCTTCCAGTTCCGGAGGGCGATGGGATTCGTGTTAGGCCAAGCTCATCGGCTCTCGTGTGAGGAAACGCACACAGGCGGCTCGGCTACACCTGCCGCGCGATCATCATCTTCTTGATCTCGGCGATGGCTTTCGCCGGGTTGAGGCCCTTCGGGCAGGCGTTGGCGCAGTTCATGATCGTGTGGCAGCGGTAGAGCCGGAACGGGTCGTGCAGCGCATCGAGCCGCTCGCCGGTGGCCTCGTCGCGGGAATCGATCAGCCAGCGATAGGCCTGAAGCAGCGCGGCGGGGCCCAAGAAACGGTCGCCGTTCCACCAGTAGCTCGGGCACGACGTGGTGCAGCAGGCGCACAGGATGCATTCGTAGAGCCCGTCGAGCTTGGAGCGCTCCTGCGGCGTCTGCTGCCACTCGGTCTCGGGCGCCGGTGTCTCGGTCTGCAGCCAGGGCTCGATCGCCGAATGCGCGGCGAAGAAGCCGGTGAGGTCCGGCACGAGGTCCTTGATCACCGGCATGTGCGGCAGGGGATAGATCTTGATCGTCTCGGCCCGGCAGTCGTCCATCCCCAATGTGCAGGCAAGCGTGTTCTCGCCCATGATGTTCATCGAGCACGAGCCGCAGATGCCCTCGCGGCAGGAGCGGCGGAAGGTCAAGGTCGGGTCGACCTTGTTCTTGATCCAGATCAGCGCGTCGAGCACCATCGGCCCGCAATCGTCGCGGTCGACATGGTAGGTGTCGATGCGTGGCGTCGCGCCGTCGTCCGGGTTCCAGCGATAGATCCGGAACGCCTGCGTTCGGTTGCCGTTCGCCGGCCTCGGCCAGGTCCGGCCTTCGCTCATCTTGGAGTTCTTGGGGAGGGTGAACTGGGCCATCGGCCTTCTCTTACTCTCTCATTTGTTATCGCCGGGCTTTACCGGCGATCTCGCTCCGAAGGGCTCAGCCGGAGCAATCGGGATGGCCGGGCCGAGCCCGGCCATGACAAGGGTGGGCAGCTGCGCTAAGCTCGGTGATCAATTCGGCCCCTTTTCAATACACCCTTGCCTTCGGCTCGATGTACTGCACCTCGTTCGTCATCGTGTAGGTGTGCACCGGGCGGTAGTCGATCGTCACGCGGTGGCTCGACTCGTCGAGCCAGGCGAGCGTGTGCTTCATCCAGTTCCGGTCGTCGCGCTCGGGGAAGTCCTCGCGGGCGTGGGCGCCGCGCGACTCGGTGCGGTTCGCGGCCGACTCCATCGTCACCACCGCCTGCGTGATCAGGTTGTCGAACTCCAAGGTCTCGATGAGGTCCGAGTTCCAGATCAGCGAGCGGTCGGTGACGCTAATGTCGGCCTCAGCCCGCCAGACCTCGTGGATCAGCGTCTTGCCCTCCTCCAGCACCTCGCCGGTGCGGAAGACCGCGCAGTTCATCTGCATGGTCTGCTGCATCTTGAGGCGCAGCTCGGCGGTCGGCGTGCCGCCGCCGGCATGGCGGAAGCGGTCGAGACGCGCGAGCGCGAGGTCGGCCGAATTCGTCGGCAGGTCGACGTGCTTCTCGCCGGGCTCGACGATCTCGGCGCAGCGCAGGCCCGCGGCGCGGCCGAAAACCACGAGGTCTATGAGCGAGTTGGAACCCAGCCGGTTCGCGCCATGCACCGAGACGCAGGCCGCCTCGCCGAGCGCCATCAGCCCCGGCACGATGTAGTCCGGGTCGCCGTTCTTCAGCGTCAGCACCTCGCCGTGATAGTTCGTGGCGATGCCGCCCATGTTGTAGTGCACGGTCGGCAGCACCGGGATCGGCTCCTTGGTCACGTCAACGCCGGCGAAGATCTTGGCGCTCTCCGAGATGCCGGGCAGGCGCTCATGCAGGATCTTCGGGTCGAGGTGGTCGAGGTGCAGGTGGATGTGGTCCTTGTTCTTGCCGACGCCGCGGCCGGCGCGGATCTCCATGGTCATGGCGCGCGAGACCACGTCGCGCGAAGCGAGGTCCTTGGCGGAGGGCGCATAGCGCTCCATGAAGCGCTCGCCCTCGGAGTTCGTGAGGTAGCCGCCCTCGCCGCGCGAGCCCTCGGTGATGAGGCAGCCGGCGCCGTAGATGCCGGTCGGGTGGAACTGCACGAACTCCATGTCCTCGAGCGGCAGCCCCGCGCGCAGCACCATGGCGTTGCCGTCGCCGGTGCAGGTGTGGGCCGAGGTCGCGGAGAAATAGGCGCGCCCGTAGCCGCCGGTCGCGAGCACGGTCATATGGGCGCGGAAGCGGTGGATCTCGCCGGTCGCCATGTCGAGCGCCACGACCCCGCGGCAGCGCCCGTCCTCGTCCATCATCAGGTCGAGCGCGAAGTACTCGATAAAGAAGTTGGTCCGGTTCCTCACCGCCTGGCCGTAGAGCGTATGCAGGATGGCGTGGCCGGTGCGGTCGGCGGCGGCGCAGGTGCGCTGGGCGATGCCCTTGCCGTAATCGGTCGTCATGCCCCCGAAGGGGCGCTGGTAGATCTTGCCCTCGTCGGTGCGCGAGAACGGCACGCCCCAATGCTCGAGCTCGTACACGGCGGCCGAGGCGTTGCGGCAGAGGTACTCGATGGCGTCCTGGTCGCCGAGCCAGTCCGAGCCTTTGACGGTGTCGTACATGTGCCAGCGCCAGTCGTCCGGCCCCATGTTGCCGAGCGCCGCCGAGATGCCGCCTTGCGCCGCGACCGTATGCGAGCGGGTCGGAAAGACCTTGGTGATGCAGGCGGTGCGCAGGCCTGCTTGGCTGCAGCCCACCGTCGCCCGAAGCCCCGCGCCGCCGGCGCCGACGATCACCACGTCAAAGGTGTGGTCGACGATCTCGTAGGCCTTGCCGTTGGTCTTCGGCGCCGCGACCGGGTCTTTTCCGTTTTCCTCGAGCATCGGAAGTTTCCTAGAAGCGGCCGAAGCTGATCTTGAGGATCGCCCACAGGCAGGCGACCGCGATGGCGACCGCGTAGAAATTGTTGGCGATCACTGCTGCGATCTTCCATCCTTTGTCGTGGACGTAGTCCTCGATGATGATCTGCATGCCTAAGCGCATGTGGTTCGTCACCGAGATCACGGCGAGGATGAGGAGGAGCGCGACGAGCGGCCGCGAGACGATCGCCACAGCCTGCTCCCAGGGCCGGAAGGCGAGGCCTGCGACGATGATGATGAAGGCGACGATGAGCGGGATGTTCGACACCGCCGTCATCCGGTGGATCCACCAGTGCTCGGCACCGTGGCCCGCAGCGCCGAGCCCCTTCACGCGGGCGAGCGGCGTGCGCCGGTCGACGCGCGTGTCGGCTTGGTTGTCGGCCATCCTGCGCCTCCTCAGATCATCGTGAAACCGACGATCCAGATCAGGATCGTCAGCGGCACCGACGCGAAGAGCGTGTAGCGCGCCATGGCGAAGCGCTTGCCCGGCTCCATGCCGTGCCCGAAATCCCAGACCAGGTGGCGCACCCCGCCGAGCATGTGATGGATCAGCGACCAGCTGTACCCGAACAGGATGAGGAGCCCGAGCCACGAGCCGAAGAACCACTGCACGGCGTCATAGGCGCGCGGCCCCGAGGCCATGGCGACGAGCCAGATCGCCACGAGCGCGGCGCCGAAATAGTTCGCCGCCCCGGTGATGCGGTGGACGATCGACATCACCATCGTCCAGGACAGGCGGTAGATCTGGAGGTGCGGCGACAACGGCCGGTCCGGCACCTTCACCTGGGCCATGGGGCGCTCCGGGGCTCGCAAGAAGGCCAGCATCGATGCAGGCGCTCCTATTGGAAGCTCGACTATGATGCAATGCGTCATCAGGCGGAGGACCGCCCCGCTCGGTGCGCCTCGCGGGTCGCGAAGCTTCGTTGATCACGAATGATCCCGCGGGGGCGCTACGGACACAATCGGCGTTTGATGTATCTTGCCTTCGCGCATCGCGAAGACCAAGCTTCCGCCCATGCATTTCGACCTCACCGACCTCCGCCTCTTCCGCCAGATCGTGGAAGCGGGCTCGATCACGCGGGGCGCCGAGCGGGCGAACCTCGCGCTCGCGGCGGCCTCGACCCGCGTGCGCCACATGGAGGAGTCGCTCGGGGCGCCGCTTCTCCTGCGCGGCCGCCAGGGCGTCACCCCGACCGCGGCGGGCCGCACGCTGCTCCAGCATGCCCGCGCCATCCTCGCCGAGACCGAGCGGCTGCGCGACGAGCTCGCACCCTATTCCGGCGGCCGGGCCGGGCAGGTGCGGGTGCTCTCGAACACCAACGCGCTCCTCGAGTTCCTGCCCGAGGCCTTGAGCGATTTCCTCGCCACGCATCCGCAGGTCAGCGTCGACCTCGAGGAGCGGCTCTCGGACGAGATCGTCGGACTGATCGCCGAGGGCGTCGCTGATATCGGCATCGTCGCCGGCACGGTCGACACCGGCGCGCTCGAGACCTACCCCTTCCGCACCGACCGCTTCGTGGTGGTGGTCGCGCGGGGCAATCCGCTCGCCGGGCGGCCGTCCCTGAGCTTCGCCGAGGTGCTGGAGCACGACATCGTCGGCCTCGACCGCGCGAGCGCGCTCCAGCGTTTCCTCTCCGACAAGGCGAGCCGCATCGGCCGGCCCTTGCGGCTGCGGGTGCAGCTGCGCGGCTTCGAGGGCGTCTGCCGCATGGTCGAATGCGGCGTCGGCCTCGGCATCGTGCCCGAGACCACCGCGCGGCGCGCCGCCAAGACCATGGCGCTTGCGATCGTCGCCCTCGACGAGCCCTGGGCGCCGCGCGACCTCACCATCTGCGTGCGCGCGCTCAAGGAGCTGCCGCCCTTCGCGCGTGAGCTGGTCGAGCATCTGCGGACGCCACCTCTCCGGGATGCGAGAGAGCCAGCCCCCGCCTAGTGCGGGATGCATTCCGGCAAGCGATCGGTCGCGGTCCAACCATCACGCGACCTGCTGCATGATCCCCGGCGATGTTGCCGCAAAAACCCGATGATGTCGGGGAAAAACACCGATGGTGTTGTCCGTCATCCGACGATGTTGACGGGCAGGCCGGTTCAGCCGGAACCGCGGGCGAGGCTTGGTTCGAGTGCCGAGCGATGCTACGTTACATGTAACCGCTTCGAGAGCTCACAGATGACGCGCGCCCGCCCAGTTTCGTCCCGAGAGAAGGTCCGTGCCCATCGTGAGCGGTTGCGCAACGAGGGACTTCGCCCGATCCAGGTCTGGGTGCCCGACGTCCGCTCGCCCGCGTTCGCCGCCGAAGCCCATCGGCAATCCCTCGCCGCGGCCATGAGCCCTCATGCCGATGAGGACCAAGCCTTTATCGACGCGGTTTCGATCAGAGGGGATGAATGAAACGGGGCGAGGTCTGGACCGCCGCGGGCGGCCCGGAGTACGCCGGCAAGCCACGCCCGGTTATCATTCTCCAGGACGACCGGTTCGATGCGACGGGATCGATCACGGTTTGCGCGCTGACGACGGATCCGACCGAGGCCCCGCTCTTCCGCCTGCCGATCGAGCCGAACGAGCGCAACGGGCTACGCGGGTCCTGCCGGATCGCCGTCGACAAGGTCACCACCGTGCCGAGGTCGAAGCTCGGACGCCGGATCGGCCGTCTCGAGTATGACGATCTCGTGCGGCTCAACCGCGCCGCACCTGAGCCCAGGGTACGGCGTGAACCCGACCGCAGGTGCCGGTCCCGCTCCACGTCACGGCGCCTCAAGAGTTCCCCCGGTGGACGGGACGGGCGGGAGATAGCATCTAGAATCTTATTGAAAGCCTGAATCCATCGCGAAGAGCGGCGCAGTCATCGCGGCCCGCCTTGCGGGCGGTTGTCCCAGGTACTAATGTCAGCCGGTATCGCATCCAACAGTTGCTGCAGCTTGCAGCGGGGCGCTGGCCGTATATCTATGTTGCTGACACGAAGCGACTTCGTTGCGTCGCTGAACGCCCTTCGTGCGTCCACCGATTCGGAAGAGCGCGCCATCGGAGAAAACTTCTCGTTCGAGGAGAACGTCAGCGATGTTCGGCGCGATGACTTCGAAGCCTATCCGGGCTCCGCTGACCTGCGCGAGGCGGCCGACGGTTATTTCCGAGGCTCCGTTCAAGGCATCGTGCGCGGCCACATCCCCTCAACCTTCGTGCCTTCTTTGAACGACATTGCTCTCTTGCCTCCCACCGTTGAACCCACTCAGAAGATCGTTCGCCTCGAACGGATCGATGCCCTGATCAGCAGCGAGCCGGACTTGGGCTTTGCCAGGCTTTCCGCAGCGCTGCTCGCTCGGCCGCGCGACGACGATACCCTGACGGCGTTCGTCAAT
Organism: Microvirga sp.; assembly: GCA_029266525.1. Taxonomy (GTDB): domain Bacteria; phylum Pseudomonadota; class Alphaproteobacteria; order Rhizobiales; family Beijerinckiaceae; genus JAJKJG01. The sequence goes on along the minus strand of JAQSWQ010000082.1, from coordinate 6,982 downwards.
CTTTTCGCCATTTTTCCTGGCGAGCGGCCCGCATTTGTGGCCTTCAAGGCGGAGCTTGAGCCGGATTTGAAGGAGCAGGATTGGCTGACCCGGGTGATTGACCGCATTGGCCTCTATCACTACTTCCCGATCGAGGATGGCCAGACCTATTCATTTGCTTTGATGGAATACACGGCTGCGGAGGTCTTCTCGCACGCGCGTCCGAAAGGCCTCAACCGGCCATTCGCCCTCGCAACGGTCCTGGAATGCCGGAACAATCCTGCGTTTTTCCCCGTGCCGCGCGGTGCCGCGAGCGGGTTTACGGTCGATCTGTCGCCAGGGCCGCCCCCGTCTTCGACCGTCCGGGAGGTTCTGCACGTCCGTTTGGACTATGGAAAGCAGCACGTGCTACGGTTCGGTCAGCTGCCGGGCCCGGCGGCGAAGCCCGATCTTGCCGGTTCGCGGGCCCGGCATCTTGCCGGTCTGCGCGCCGCGACGGGACGAGACGACTTTGGAACCTAGTCCCGGACCCGGCAACGGCGTGAGCTCCGCACAGCACCGTTGGCCGGAGGCCGTCGTAACCGACGGCCGGGAAGCGATCCGTCGCCTGCTGTCGGGGTCCGCCCCTCTCGGCCACCTCTCGGCGGCCGAGCCGGAAGACGCCGTCGCAGCCTTGATGCAAGACGTCGGACGAGATGAGCCGGCCTTCGAGGCTTTCGATCGTGCATGCCTGGAAGCGCTGATCGAATTCCGGTCCTCCATCCTTGCGCTGAAGCGCCCCCCCTTCGATGTCGCCCTGAGCCGGCTTGCATCGCTCGTAAACATCATCCGCCGGATGAGGCCGAAGCAGACGGTCGTCGACCTGCACAAGAACTACGTCACCTGGAACGCGTTCTTCAGCAATTTCGTGCTCGACCGAGGGCTCGATCTACGCCGCGAATTCTTGCGCATTCTGACGCTCACCCAGCACGAGGCGGAAGCCGCGGGATTGGCTCCGCGCCGGCTCATGCCGCTGTGGCTGTCGATCTGCAGCGAGAGCGGCGGCACGGGTCTCTACGACGAGAGCTATTTGCGGGTCGCCTTGCTCGGCCTGCGCAGGCTGCCGCTGGGGGAGGAGTTCAGCTCGAACGAGGACTTCGCGCTCCAGGGCCTCGCACGCTGGGCCGCGGCGCGCAATCCGTCCAAGGCCGCATTCCTGCGCGAGTGGCGCGTCCTCGAAGGCGACTTTCCGCGCGGCGCCGACTTCTGGCCGCCCCGGGTGGAGCAGGCGATCGCGGCCGCCGAGCGGGAGCTGTCCGAGCGAACGCGCCATAGACGCGAAACCTTCCCGGCGGCGGCGTGGTGGCGCGACGATGTCGAGGTCACTTCCGTGCGGCAGCGGCGTACGTCAGCGGCGATGGAGCCGCCACCGCGGGAGACGCTCGAACAGATCCTGCGCAAGGTGAACGATCCGATCGCTTCGTTCTCCGCAGCCATTGACAGGCTGATCGCGGGCCATCGACGCTATGCGGACGCGACGGGCGACGTCTTCTACCTCGTGCGCACCGCCTGCAATATCGGTATGCGTCTCATCTATAGAGGGCAAGCATCCGAGCGCGAAGCGCGAGGCGAGATCGCCGTTCGGCTGGCCCGCATCGCCTTCGACTACGACCCGAGCAACGTTTTCGCCTGGTCCCTCATCCGCGACGGATTCCGCGCGGCAGGGCGCTCGGAGGATGCCGAACTTATCGGCTGGGAAGCCCTGCGGCGCTTTCCGGAGGATCCGCAATGGCCAACCCAGCTCGCGCCGGTGCTCGCCGAGGATTTAGGCCGTCCGGAGGAGGCGGCGGCGCTCTTGCGCGAATCGGTGTCGCTGTTCCCGGCGGACGCGCATTCCTACACGCAACTCGCGACGATTCTCGCGACGCACTTGGACCGGGCGGAGGAGGCTGCGGCGCTCCTGGCGGAGGCGGCTTCGAGGGTCCGCGAAAATGCATTCGTAAGAACTCAGCTCGCCACGGTGCTTGCGGATGATCTGGGACGTCATTTGGACGCAAAGACGGTGCTCGAAACGGCGCAGCGCGACGGCGCGGCGGATGAAGTGACATCGTCCCTCCTCAGGAAGCTTTCTCAAGGACGTCCGCTCAGGGCCGAGCATCGGCGGTCCGGCGCGCCTCCAATCAGCCGCCCGAGCCACCCGCGCATCGATTTGCCGACCGCCGTCGCGCGGCGTGCGCTGTACCGATTCGAGCATGGGCTTTCGAACATCGATGCGGTCAGGGAACTCCTCTCCCGGCACGCGCCGGACGCCTACCTTGCCTATGTGGGAGAGCGTACAGGGGCTCGCCCGGCCCCGCTTAAGACGACGTTCGCCCTCGCCTTCGAGGATGCGGCACGCAAGGGCTCCGCGGCTGCGCTGCAGGCCCTCATTCGGCAGACGAGGCCGCTCGAAACCATTCTCGTCAGGCAGGCGATTGCCGCTGCGGAAGATCGGCTCGAAGCTGAAGATTCGCAGGACAGCGAGGCCGGCGCTGCCGAGCGGATCGTTGACCTGACCCGTCATCTTTCCGGTAATGATGCGCCGCTGCCGCCGTATCGCCTGCTCCTCTTGCGCGACACCGCGGCCTCGTTGCTTTCCACCGATGTCTTACGCCTCGCGGCGTGAGACATGGTCCGATGTCGCGGCCCCTCCGCTACCCTGACGCTGGAGCGGGGCTCGGCAGCCGGGACGACCCGCTCGCGGTGTTCTGGTAGAGCCGCGCCGGGCGCGATCTCGACGAGGTCGAGGAGATCGCCGAGCTTGGGCCGATGCGGCTCTATCTTTGCGACATGGCGTTGGAGCGGGCGCGGCTGGCGTTTGCGGGCATCGAGGCGTTCGCGCCGCTCAACGGGATGATCGACGACGGCCCGCCGAGGCCGGTCGCGCCGGAGGCGGAGGAGGCGGCGCGGCTTAAGGAGCAAGCGCGGGCGAACCTCGCGGCGGCGCGCAAGCTCATCGCCGCGTGCGGCTATCACCGGCGCGACGAGGAGCTTGCCGAGCTCGAGGCCGTGCTCGCGGACGAGCGCCGCTTCGCCGACCTGCCGCCGCGGGTGTGATTCCCCTCCCCCTGGCGGGGAGGGGTAGGGGTGGGGGGCAGGCCGCATGCAGGCAGATCGGAATCTGGCAAGGCCAGCGACGCCGTCGCGCTTTACCGGCTCGCCCCCCACCCGCGCTCGCGCTTCGCGCGAGTCGTCCCTCCCCTCCGGGGGGAGGGAAGAGGGCCGTGCTCCCGGGCGAGCGCCGCTTCGCCGACCTGACCCGGCGATCCAGCTGGCGACGCCGGGCTCCTGGATGGCCGGGTCGAGCCCGGCCATGACAAATCCCCAAATTGCGCGCCGTCACCGCACCATGAGCGCCCAATAATCCAGATCGAGGATCACCGCTGGGTCGTACTCCTTGCCGGTCTTGTCCGGGAACCCCGCGCAGGGCTGGTTCTTCGCCGCCACCGTGCGGATTCGCAGCGCGCCCACATCCGAGCGGCCCGGCAGCTCGGCCTTCGCCAGCACCTCGCTCCAGGCATAGACCGTGTCGCCGGCAAAGAGCGGGGCGACGTGGCGGCCGCCGTTGATCGCTGCGACGTGGAAGGCGTTGGCGAGGCCGTTGAAGGAAAGCGCCCGGGCGAGCGAGATCACGTGCCCGCCATAGATCAGCCGTCGCCCGAAGCGGCCGTCCTTCGCCGCGTGCTGATCGAAATGAACCCGCGCCGTGTTCTGGTAGAGCCGCGTCGCCAATTGGTGCTCGGCCTCCTCGACCGTCATGCCGTCGAGATGGTCGATCTTTTCGCCGACCGCGTAGTCGCCGAAGCGGTGCGGGCTGCCGGCGAGCGCGGGATCGTAGGCGGCGCGATCGATCGGCGGGCAGGAGGCGCCGAGCGCCGCGGGCTCGACTGCCTCCGGCAGTTCCGGCACGTGCTCGCCCGCCGGCGCCGACGCGGCGTCGCGCTTGCGCACCAGCACCCAGCGGCAATAGGTGAGCACCGCTTGGCCCGCCGCGTCGTATCCGGTCGAGCGGACATAGACGACCCCGGTCTGCCGGTTCGAGCTCTCCTTCAGCCCGATCACCTCCGAGACGGCCGACAGCGTCTCGCCGGGATAGACCGGCTTCAGGAATCGTCCGTCGGCGTAGCCGAGATTGGCGACGGCGTTGAGTGAGATATCGGGCACGGTCTTGCCGAACACGACGTGGAAGACGAGCCAGTCGTCGAGCGGCGCCCGGGCGTAGCCGATCGCCTTGGCGAACTTGTCCGAGGACTGCACCGCGAGGCGGGAGCCGTAGAGCGCGGTGTAGAGCGCCTGGTCGGCCGCCGTGACGGTGCGCGGCGTCGCATGCCGGATCGTCTGCCCGAGCCGGAAATCCTCGAAGAAATTGCCGGGGTTGGTTTTCATCTCGGCCCTTTCCCGGTCATCCCGGAAGCCGCGGCACGCGGCTACCCCGGGCCCATGGCACCAGCGGATGGGTGTGGGTCCGGGCTCTGCGCTTCGCTCCGGCCGGGACGATCCCGCGGGAGGCTCACAGCTCGGGCTCCGGCAGCCCCCGCCGTCGGCAGGCGGCGACGAGCGTGTTGCGCAAGAGGCAGGCGATGGTCATCGGCCCGACCCCGCCGGGCACCGGCGTGATCGCGCCCGCGACCTCGCGCGCCTCCTCGAAGGCGACGTCGCCGACGAGCTTCGTCTTGCCCTCGCCCGCGGCGGGGTTCGGAACGCGGTTGATCCCGACATCGATCACGACCGCCCCGGGCTTCACGAAATCGCCGCGGATCGTCTCCGGCCGGCCGACCGCCGCGACCAGGATGTCGGCGCGCCGGCATACCCCCGGGAGATCTCGCGTCCTCGAATGCGCGACCGTGACCGTGCAGCTCTCGGCGATCAGCAGCTGCGCCATCGGCTTGCCGACGATGTTCGAGCGCCCGACCACCACCGCCTCGGCGCCGGCGAGGTCCGGCCGCACCGAGCGGATCAGCATCAGCGAGCCGAGCGGCGTGCAGGGCATCAAAGCCGGCGCGCCGGTCGCGAGACGTCCGACATTCACGGGATGGAAGCCGTCGACGTCCTTTGCCGGATCGATCGCCTCGAGCACCCGCTGAGCGTCGATCTGCGGCGGCAGCGGCAGCTGCACGAGAATGCCGTCGACCTCGGGGTCGGCGTTGAGGCGGCCGACAAGCTCGAGAAGCTCCTGCTGCGTGGCCGAGGCCGGCCGCGCATGGTCGAAGGAGCGCATGCCGGCTTCGAGCGTCTGGCGGCTCTTGCTCTTCACATAGACCTGGCTCGCCGGGTTCTCGCCGACCAGCACGACCGCAAGCGCCGGCGTCACGCCCGACGGCGCGAGCCGCGCCGCCTCCTCGCGCACCCGGGCGCGCAGCCGCTCGGCGATGGCCTTGCCGTCGATGATGGTCGCGGCCACGGCTCAGGCCCTGCTCGCGAGGTGCTCGGCGAAGGCCTCGGGCAGCGCGGCCGGCTCGCCGTCCACGAAAAGGCCGCCCTCGCCGGGCACCGGCGGCATCGCACCGGCCATCAGAACACGGCGGGGTAGAGGTAGAGCTGGATCACCCGCTGGATGAAGAAGATGATCAAAAGGAGGATGATCGGCGAGATGTCGATGCCGCCGAGATTCGGCAGGATGCTGCGGATCGGGCGCAGCACCGGCTCGGTGATACGGTGGAGGAAATCCCAGACCGCCCGCACCACGTCGTTGCGGGTATTGACCACGTTGAAGGCGATGAGCCAGCTCAGGATCGCGGCTGCGATGATCAGCCAGACGTAGAGCTGCAGGACCAGCATGATGACGTCGAGGATGGCGCGCATGGAGTCTCGGGCGGAAGCGGGGCGGGAGGCTCGGTTTAGCCGTGGCGGCGTTGCTGAACAACCCGGCCGCACCCATATCGGCCGTGCCGCGCGGCGCGCCTGCCGCGCTCATTGACGCTGTCATGCACGCGCCCTAAAAGGCCGGCGCTTGGCCGCAAGGGCCGGGGCTGTAGCTCAGTTGGGAGAGCGCTGCAATCGCACTGCAGAGGTCAGGGGTTCGAATCCCCTCAGCTCCACCATGCTTCTCCCTTAAGTCGCTGCAAGATCGAAGCTTTCCTTGGAAGCCGCGACGCGCACCCCAACATTCACCCCAACAAGTCGCGCGAACACGGGCGGACGATGACAGCTGTGCAACTATGATCGGCCAGACATTCACCCGCCTGACGGTTATTTCCGAAGCGTCTTCGCGCCACCGGAAGAAGCGGTGGGTTTGCTCCTGCGCGTGTGGCGGAGCAACGACAGCGTACCAGTGGTCACTCCTTGCCGGGCGAACCCGTTCATGCGGCTGTCTGAAGGCTGAGGAACTAAACCGCCGGCAAGGCCATGAGACTCATGGAATGCTTGCCACCCCGGAGTACAAAGCCTGGCTGCTAATGAACCGGCGGTGCTACGACCCAACCTATCGGGGTTTCCCAGCTTACGGCGGGTCTGGTGTCACGGTCTGCCCGGAGTGGCGAAACTCGTTTCTGTCCTTTTATCGAGACCTCGGACGCCGGCCATCCACACGGCACGGTCTGGTTCTCATTTCCGGCAAAACCTTCGCGGCCGGTGCTTGCCGATGGGCGTTGACGCGGCCAGGCGCAGGCGGGTCCACCGCGAGCGATCATGCTGATCTTGCTTAATTGATTAGCGCCCCCCACCGGCTAAGCGCAGCTGTTTCGTTGCGCGCTTGCAACACAGTAGCGGCGAGACCCGTCTCAGCCGCAGCTGGTCGGTCCTCGCCGCCTTCCTGCACTACTGGACCCCGCAGCTGCGCTCGGGCTTTTCGGTCGGCTACTCGAACGTCGAGTATCCGAACGCGAACACCCTGTTCGTCGGCGGCGTGATCCCGGGTACTGTCTTGAACCCCGCGCCGGGCGCGCCACCGTTCGCCTTCGGCTCGCCAGCCCAGACCTTCGCCACGACCGGCACGCTTCGGGACTTCCGCCTCCTGAACCTTGCCGCCAACCTGATCTGGTCGCCG
>JAQSWQ010000014.1 GCA_029266525.1 Microvirga sp. | reverse complement strand
GGTCGTGCCCATCCAAACAGGAATGGCGAGGCGGTCAGGAGCAGGAGCGCGGGAATCAGGATCGTTCCCAACGGGTCCACATGCTTCAGTGGATTGAACGTGACGCGACCTTGCCGGTAAGCAGTGTCGTCTCCGAGCTTCCAGGCGGCGTATGCGTGTGCGGCCTCATGAAAAGTGATCGCGATAAGGACCGGCAGGACCCACGTTGAAGCCGTGTAAAGCGTCTTCTGAAGGTCCACGTCTCTACTCGCGTTAGGGCGTCACCCCGGTCGTATGCGGGCGGGCACCGAGATGCGAGCGGCGCGTGAGTGCTTCCTGGCCTGCACTAGGTAGCCCAGGATCGTTTGCTCGCCTAAGGACCGACAAGCTTCCAGCCGGTGAAGCCCCTCCACCAGGACGAGACGCTCGCCATCCTCACGCACCATAATGGGCGTCTCCTGACCCTTCTGCAGCATGCTCTCCGCGATTTGCCTAACCTTCTCTACGTCGAGCGTCTGTCGCCGCTTGGCTGGCACATAGATTTTCTCGATTGGAAATGCCTTACTCTTGAGCACGCGCCTTTCTCCGATCCCCCTTCTAAACCGAGCTTCGAATTAGCTCGGCGACAATGCTGTTGCGTTCGGTTTCGAGATGGTCCCCCGAGACTTTCCGCCCGGCCTTCCGATACCAACAACTTGCATAGGCGAGATCGCCTTCGATGCGGTGAAGGTGAGCATGGACCCACGCGGCCTCGGCGCTGCCATCGTTTTGCACAAGGCTATGCGCCCTATCCCATGAACCCCTTGCTGCCCACCAGAGTGCCTGAATGGGTGCAGAGAGAGTGGATGGGGGAGCATCGCTGTTCAGACAGGAGTCTGTGGGATTTGGCGGATTGGACATGAGAGTGCACCCAAGCGATTCAGGCGCTTTGTTTGGTTTGGGAGCACGTGGGAAGTCGTCTCGCTTGTAGATCGCCAGAGCTTCGTCATGCGACGTGATATCCGGGCCGTCTCGATTGATCAGCACGCTGCCCTCTCCCGAGGGCGGCCATTGGTCAACGACCACTTGGATAGCTCGTGCAAGTGACACCCCACGCATAGCGACGGGCGTTGCACCCTCGACATTCAGGAAGACATCGACCGACTCGTCGTAGTCAAATTCGCCTTGCATCGCTTCACTGCCTCCGTTGTAAATTCACTATGAGCCTTCGCAAGGAGTGTGATGTTCACCGCCGGGACGAGCCCTGGGCGGCAGGACAGGATGCGGCCTTGCGACGCGCCAAATAATGTGACGACACAGTCAAACAGAGGAGCGACGCATGCCCAAGGGCGAACAGCGCGGCAATCGAGAAGCAAAGAAGCCTAAGAAGGAAAAGCCGAGGACAATCGCTGCGGCACCTTCCATGAAGGGCACAGCCGGATCAAGCGGCGCCTCGAAGAAGTAGGGCAGTAGGCGCGGCTCCGCGTTCCGGCGTGCTCAGCGGCGAAAACGCGTCTCGCCACTGAGCGCCAGGAGCCTCGAGCCGATCAAGCCTTATCGAGAGCCGTGCGCGTCGCCTTACCAGCCAGGGACGTGACGGCGGTAGCCGTACGCACGCCCGTAGGGCGGCCTCTGAGTATAGCCGGGGTGGCCATAGCCGCGTCCCGCGTGGGACCGGTAGTGCGGCTTCTGCCAGTGCTGCGGGGGCATTGTCTGAGCCATATAGGGGTTCCAGTACTTCCAGGTGCCGGTCCTCCGGCCCGCCTCGGCCGGGGCAGTCGCCACGGCGAGCAGGCCCACGACGGCTGCGGACGAAACTGCGAGATAGCGGAACATTGTTCTCTCCGTACGGCCCGTCGGTCGGAGTGACCATCGCGGCACGTAAGGACCTGTTACGCCGTGTCGTCTGAACCGGCGGGCGCGGCGGCGTTAAGCTGCCGTTCTTCTACATGGCTTTTATGTAACCTGCTCGCGAGCTAGACGTAAGCTGAGGTGTGGGCACGAGCCTCCCGCCCGAGCTCTCTCTGAGCCCACACACCCACACCTCTTGGGCACTGAACATGCGCATTTTCACCGTCAACGACCGCATGCAGCAGGGCTACGAGTACGCACTGACGGAGGCGGAAGGTCGTAACTTCCACCCCGAATTTCGACCGGAGCTGACACCCGCTGAGATGCTTCATCTCGGCGTGTTTGGCGGGAAGTACATGACTGATTGCCGGGACGAGTTTCCAGCAAGTTGGTTCGAGCGAGCGAAGCTCTCGGCGGGAAACCGAAATCCGTCGCTCAACTTCTTCGGCGTCCACGCTAGCCAACCGCTCTCGGTTTGGCGCGCCAAGGGCTGGATTCATCCCGACGATCCACGTGGATGGTTCCAGTGGTATTGCCGATACTTTCGTGGCCGTCGAATGGCCGACGATGCGCGTCAGGTCGGGCGATGGAAGGCCATGCGCCGCCACGTCCGGCAAATCGAGCGCGCTTGCGAAAAGGGTGACCTCTTCTGCCGTCCGCGCCAGCGCCAGGCTCTGCTACACTGGGCTTACGATAGCCGCCTCTTCTGAGTCCCCGCCCCGAGATCGTTCCTCACGGCCGCGCCAGGACCACACGTTCCTCACGGCCGCGCCAGGACCACACATAGATTCTCGATCCTGGGCAGCTCCGACGAAGCCGCTAACCTGTAGGTCTGCCCTTTCTTGGCCTCGAACGGACATCGTCCGCTCGTGCACTCCCGCCCATCGATTGATAGGCGTGCTGCGTCGGGCGTGGTGGCTGCCAAGCCATTCACAATGGCCTTGGCGGTTCCGGCCAGGGAAGCGTTGTCTGGGGCGAGAAAGTCGACTTCGAACGCCTTGGCCGAGCCGCCGCACCTCTCAGCACCCACGGCTTCGATGGTCTCAATCGCTGGGCCATATGTGAGGATCAGAGCGAATGTGCCTTGGCTGCAGCCAGGAGCGGCTTCATGCCATTTGCGCTCCAACCCTCGCCGAGGCCGCCGCCGGTCTACGTGCTCACGGTCAGACCGGCTACTTGCTCAGAGTGCTTCCATCCGGTGAGCGCACCGCCATACGGCAGGCGGGAACCCGGCGAGGCTCTTGCGCGCAAGAACCCGAAGGTGCGGCGATAGTTCCTTCATTGGGAACCGACCCAGCAGGACGACGTTGGTCAATGCTGCACCGCAGCATGCCGAGGGACGCTAACCAGCGAGCTACCGCCCTCACCTGCCGAACCGCGGACCGAGCGTCGAGTTTTCGGTCTCTCTTTCAGCCTAGTGCCTCCGCCCTCTCGCAGCGAGCGAGTGCAGTTGGTTGGCCCTTCCTTACGTGAGAGCAACAATGACGACAATCAGGCAATTCATTCACACCAGTCCGGCGAAAGCCTTGGAGCTCTTTTCCAAGCTCCTCGACACGTCCGACAATGCGATAAAAACCCGAGAGAGGCTGTTTTCCGAGCTTAAGTCTGAGCTGGAGCTCGTAGCTAGCCTCGAAGAGCAGCACCTGTTTCCGGTTTTGAAGAAGCACAAGCAAACCAAGGACCTCGTACAGGACGCGCTGAGCGACAACAGGCAAGCTCGAAAGCTACTGGCCCAGCTTGAGCGCACGCCCAAGGACGACGGGGATTTCCTCTCGAAGGTTCTTGAGCTGAAGAAGCTTTTCCAGCAGCACGTCCGCGACGAGAAGAAGGAGCTGCTGCCAGCGGTTCTTAAGGCGCTCAGCGACGAAGAAGCTGAGGCCGTTCTCGCCAATATCGAGGACGAAAAGGCGGAAATCGAAGCCGCAAAGCGAGCCGAAGCTGAACAGCGCCGGGCCGAGGCGCGACAGGAGGTCGAGCAGGTCGAGAGCGTGCACCGAACGGCTGAAGAGATGGCGAGCACGGTTACCGCTCTGGCCGAACGCGCACGGCGCACCGCCAGCAATACGCAGGATACGGTGCGCGCTGGGCTGGGCACCGCCTCGGAAATCGCGCAACGTTCGACGGCTCACGTGGTCGAGCTCTTCAGCTTCTCTGGAAAGAGGACCCAAGATGTCGCCGCGCAAGCCGCTGAGGGCTTGCAGGCTGTTGCGCAGTCCAGCACCGCACTGGCCCGTGGCTTCCAGGAGATCTCCCGTGAGTGGGTCGCAATGACTCAGAACCGGCTTCAAATGAACGTTGAGGCGCTGACGGCCATATCCCGCTGCCGCTCACTCCCCGAGTTCCTGGCCGCGCAAACTGCCCTGGTTCGTGGGAACATCGAGTTGACATTGGAGAATAGCCAGCGGCTCACTCAACTTTCGATGACGGCGGTCAGAGAAGCGACTGGGAATGTCGCTCCCGAAACTGCGGAAGATCCCAGGCGTGCCGCCTAGGTTCTCTAAGACGCAAACGCCCCAGCTACTGCTGGGGCGTTTTGCACAAGGGTTCGAAACACGGGCACTGGGATATGGCGAGGGCCGATGTTTGCTTATTGGATGAGGCTTTCACTCAATTCCACCATGCTCGCCGTTGAGGCGCAGACTGTGATCGGCCTTCGGCTTATGAAGCTTGGTTCCGGCGGGACTGCCGCACTTCCTGAGGTTCACCGCATGGTGGCGGAGAAAGCCAGCGCGATAGTGGAAGCCACGGCAACGCTTGTAAGGGGTGGAAGCGCCCACAAAGTGGTCGCGGGATATCGCAAGCGCGTTCGAGCGAACTCGCGCCGTCTCCGCCGACGCTCTCAATCATGTGGGGAGGCAGGTAGAAGGCGTGTCGGCTAGTCCACAAGGGGCCCGGCCCCGCTGCACAAACCCCGATGTGCTCGAGCTTCAAGGAACCGAACTCTCCGAGCAGGTTTGTAGTGAAAGAGCGCATCCAGGGAGGGTCGAATGGACCCGGTCTCTGCCATTGGCCTGTCGGGACTCGGCCTGATTTGGATTGGAACCTTGGTCTATGCTGCTCGCGCCGAGGCCGATCACCATCGCAAGCTCACCTTGGATGACGAGTAGCCGACCGAACTGTCGAGGTTAGTATGTGGCGCATCATTCGACACCTGTGGGTTCTGCGCGCGGTCTGGCGCTTCTGGCGAAGGCGGCGTCACGCCTGAGGCGCTCGCAGCGCGTCGATAGCTGCTCTGCATGGCCTGCCGCCGGGTGTCCGTCGGCCTTAAGCGACCCGGCCCGGAGGTGCCTGAAAGGGCTCGCTATCTAACGCCTTGCGAATCTTGGCTGAGCGAGCCCGTCAGGGCAGCAATGCTCGCTGGCTCACCTTCCCAAATCTCAGCGGCGAGGTTCAGAACGTAACTTGCCGCAAACGCCATGCATGGGTCGCCGGTTTGCGCGCGAACACCCTGGAGCATCACAGAGGTGCGGTCGCGGGAGAGGGGTGGGAGTGCTGCCAAGGTTGATTGCAGGTCGGCACAGTCTTCGTCCGCCACGCCACCGCGCGAAGCCATGGTCTGCAGGCGCTGGGTTAGCAGCGCCACGCACCGCTCGAACTGTTCCGGATATACGTAAACCGCCACGGCGAACCGCTCCCCACAGTGAACTCGCAACGTCGGCAGCGGGACATGGTTTCAACCTGGCTACGTTGATGTTTCGAATTGTAGATATTGTGGCCTTAACACGCCCCATCCGACAGTCCGCCACACCCCGGAGGCCAACAGAGCGTCCTAAGCCGATTGCTGCTGTGCCGCCTGCGCTGCGAGCCGTCGCATGCTCGGTGGGAAGTCGGCCCCGGTGCTTTGAAGCAACTGAGCGGCCTGCAGAATGAGAGCGACGTCAGGGCTGTTCTGGAACTGCTCGGGCGTCAGCTCGCCGCGCTCAATCGCGCCAAGCGCCCGGTCGGCCAAGCGATCAGCTAATTCAGATATCCGATCAAGCTCAGTGTTCATCGCCGACAGTAGGTTGCCCTTGATCAATCGGCTGGGCCCGTGGCACCAAAGCGCGAATGCGCTCGACGAGGGCCGCAGGCCGGACCGGCTTGAGGACGAACTCGACCCCTACCGGGAGATCGCGAGGTCCGGGCTGCGTTTTCCCCGAAACGACAAGGACGCCCACCTCGGGCCAGCCTTGTTTGACCAACTGTGCGAACTCGAACCCGTTGAGCGACCCCGGCATGTTCACGTCTGTCAGAACAGCCACGATTTCGGACCGCCTGCGAAGCATATCGAACGCTTCATCCGCGTTCTCCGCCTCGGCAACCCGGAACCCCGCTTCGCGTAGAATGTCCACCTGGAGAATACGGACCAGTAGCTCATCCTCGACCACGAGCACCACCGGCTTGGACGCAAGCTCGGTTACCAGGTCCGAAACTCGCTCGTTTGAGGTGACAGATATCACGGCTCTGAGCTTCTCTCGCTCAATGCCAGAGTGGCAGGGTGACCACAGCGGCGAGCAGGGCCAAGGCGCTCGCCAAGATCGCCGCGTCAGGAGCAAACCGCGTCATTGAAGCCTCCTCAGAACCTGTTCACGCGCAACGCCGGGCCGGTCGGGAGGTTTCGGTTAGCGGCACCTTCAGGACAGCGGACTCACTAGTCACCGTTACCTCCCGCCGGTGACTGCTCCAGCCCGTCGATTAGCCGCCGAAGGTTCGTCGGCAACGGCTCGTGCAACAAACCCGACCACATCCGCTGAAGGTCCCGCGCAATCGCCAGCTTGATGCTGTGATCAAGCTTCTGCTCGGCGAAGGCATTGATCGGGCGGTGTTCCACGAGGACGGAACCGTCGCCCTGTGAGAACGTTCAAGCGTGGCCGCAAAAATAATTATCATGGGTTAAGCGCCCTTGATCACAGGCGAAGACGCAACGTGGCAGTTAGGGAGGAGCCCAAAGAACGAGCGGGTCTAACGCCCTGTCTCGTTCTTCAGCTGGTCGATGCGCTTTGACGCTTCGGACTTCTCGAGATCAGGGTCAAAGGCATCAGGGTCGTGCGCTTCTTCGGATAGTGTTTTGAGGTATGACGCCTGAGCAACGGTCATCGGCTCGTGACCGGTCACCCAATCATCGGGGTCCTTGAGCTGATTGGAGTTCGGATCTGGCCTGATCTTCGGGTTCTCAGGTGCATGTTGGTCCTCCTGCCTCTTCGCTTGAGCCATCGTGCTCCTCGTTCTCTAAACGTTCTCACTCAAAACGCGGTAAGGCCATTCGCGGTTCCTATTCGCGCATCTCGGGGGCGCTCTCCTTCTTATGACAAAGAATTGACCTGATCAGCCTTGAGAGGATGCCCCCGGGCGGCAGCCGAGGGCCGCTCGTCTGTCCGTGGGGGCGGGATGACCCGAGCACGTTTTCACACGGCTGCGCGCGCATTCGTGGCCGCATCGCTGGCGTCCGTTATCACTCCTTCCCTAGCGCAGGAGGTTTCAATGGACCGAGCCGACTTTGATGCTGCCGCTGGACGCACCGTGTTCCAAAATGTCCTCTTGGCAGATCCTCAGGCGTTCTCCTCTCGTCCGAGGCTGAGGCGCGGGGAGTCCCGTGCTGTCGTGACCGCGCCTGCTACGACGGGGGATGCGGCTGCAGACCGATACGAACTCGACGCCGCTGCTGGCCGCCCGGTCTACAGCTCCCTCCCGGGACCACCCCCGTCGAAGCGCGAGCAAGTTGCCGGACCCAAGCCGCAGCGCACCGTGCGAGTTATTCTGCCCTCGCCGTATGGGCGATAAGGCGCACGTTCGTTCTGAATCGGAAGCGCGCGAGGGAGGGCAGGGCGGTTTACAATTAGCTTCTAACCCATTGCCCATCAAACCCGACCAATCCGATAGTTTACTAATCAGCGGGTCCAAGGTTCGAATCCTTGCACACCCACCAAGCACTTTCCGAAAACCGACCGTTCTGGGCTGCTGCGCGGATCACCGAGGTCAAATCCGGTCGTGCCAGTCGCATCACCGTCCATCAAACCGCTCAATGGCCGGCCCTTTCCAGCCGGATCCGGCCTTGGCGGTTTCAGATGACCCCACGAGGCGACCGAGAAACAGGCCGAAGCCCGTGATCGACATGGAAACCGCGAACCTCCTCGTCCGCGCTCTCGACCTCATCGGGACCTTCGTGTTCGCGATCAGCGGGGCGATGCTTGGAATCAGACAGGGAATGGACCTGTTTGGAGTCGTTGTTCTCGCTTTCGTGACGGCGGTATTTGGCGGCATCCTGCGCGACCTCTTGATCGGCGCGGTTCCGCCTGCGTCGATTGCGAGCTGGTACTATCTCGCGCTCGCGGCGACAGCTGGGCTGCTTACGTTCTGGTGCCACGAGCGGCTCGCCCGATTGCAGCAGCCCGTCCTTTTCTTCGACGCCGTCGGTCTTGGCATCTTTGCAGTGGCAGGCGCCCAGAAGGCGCTTGACTACGGGGTGAACTGGCCAATGGCGGCAGTCCTCGGGATGATCAGCGGGATTGGAGGCGGCATGGTTCGCGACATCCTTGCGGCACAGACCCCGGTCGTCTTGCGCTCCGATATCTACGCTGTCGCTGCGCTTGCGGGCGCGCTCGTCGTGGTGGCCGGCTCCTACCTCTCCCTGCCATCGACTTTCGTCGCCTTAGCGGGTGCGGCGCTTTGCGTGTTCCTGCGGATCATGGCGCTCTACCGGGGCTGGAAGCTGCCAAGCGTGAGGCCGACGGAGTGATCGTGCAGGATCCCGACAAGCGGGCGGCCGTCGCATGGAGTGCGCCAGGCCTGCTCGCCTCCGCCGATGTCTTGGCGCAATCGCCTGATGGGACGAAGCAAGGGTTCCGCATCATGAACCCTGGTTAGGCTGGAGCTCGCCGCCGCAAGGGATCGTTTGCCGGGCCTGATCGTTCGCTCCCGTATGAGCTGGCAGGACAGCAAGGCGGCGTTCAGCCTGTCGATGTTCGGTCAGAGCGCGAGCGGCGATCTCGAGGTGCTGGAGGATTCGGTTCGCCTCGAAATCGTGCTCCCGTGGTTCCTGCAGATGATCGCCGAGAAGGCGAAAGCGCTGATCCAGAAGCAGGGCCACCTCATGCTCGAAAAGAAGTGACGAGCGCCGCTGCGGCTTCGCCGGCGAGGCGCCCCAGAGCGACCGCGGTGAGGAGGCCGTTGCCGGAAAGATAGCCCGCCGCGGTCGGGCCGGAGACGCCGCACGCGGCGCCTCCTGCCGCGAAGAGGTTCGGGAATGCGCTGCCGTCCGGGCGCAACACGCGCCCGGCGCCGTCCACGACGAGGCCGCCCTGGCTATGGAAGAGCGCCCCCGTCACCCGCGCGGAATGGAAGGGCGGCCTCAGCTCCGGCGTTCCCGCAAAGCAGCGGCCGAACGCGTCGGTTCCGCCCTCGCGCTTCAGACGCTGGACCTCTTCCATAGTCGCGACGAAACTGTCGACCGGAAGCTTCGCCAGTCCGGCGAGTTCCGCCAAGCCGGCGGCCGTGATGATTACGCCCGCCGCCTCGGCTTTGCGGAAATCCTCGAACTGGCGCGCGACCGCGGCGATGCGTTCGTCGAACACCGTCCAGGCAAGCCCCTCGGGCTGAGCGAGCACCTGCGCCGCCTGCTCGGAATAGCCTTGCGTCTCGTCGGAAAAGCGCCGGCCCTTCAGGTTCACCTGGACTCCGCCCTCGGTGACGGTCGCCCAGGTGATCAGGATGCCGTGCGGGTACGCGACCGAGCCGTGCCCCTGGTGGCCGGAGAGGTCACGCACCGCTGCTCCGAGCGCCTCGCCCCAGACGAGCGCGTCGCCCTGGTTGCCGAGATGTCCGAAATAGAGCGCCTCCGCCATTTCGGGGATGTGGCAGGCAACCAAGGCCTTGTTGCCTCCATAGCCGCTGCAGGCGAGGGTCATCGCCCGACAGGCGATGCGCTCCTCGCTCCCGTCCGGCCGCACTAGCGCCAGCCCTGCGACCCGCCCGTCGGACGCGGCGAAAAGATCGGTCACCTCCGCGTCGCACAGGATCTCCACCCCGGCGGCACTTGCGGCTTCCCGCAGGCGGTCCATCAGCTCGGCGCCGGAGCGGCTGGGCAAGCCGTGCATGCGCAGCCGCGAGTGCCCCGGGTAGCAGAAATTCTCCACAAGCGAGAAGGGCAGGCGGTGCGCATCGGCGAGACATTCGAGCGTCGGTCCTGCGACGCGCGCCACCGCTTCCACCAGTCGCGGGTCGGGCGCGCCGCCGGCCTTCATCATGATGTCGGCAGCGAAGAGCTGCGGGTTATCCTCGATCCCGCTCTCCCGTTGCCAGCGCGTGCCCGCCGCCGGGATGAGCCCGGCCGAAAGCGCGGTCGAGCCGCGCGGTATGGCATCGCGCTCGATCACGAGGACTTCGGCGCCTCCCGCGCGCGCCGCGAGCGCCGCTACGAGCCCGGCCGCGCCCGCGCCGACGATCACGATCGGCGCCTCCGCCCCGAAGGCGGCGCCCGCGGCCGAGCGCACGCTCATGCGCGACCGATCTCTTCCATCGCTTCGGCGACCGTCGCGACGCGGCAGACGGGGCGGAGCGCCTCGATCGCAACCCGGTGGACCTCCGGCGAAAAGGCGGCGCAGCCGTCCTCGAGCACCATCGCCTCGAAGTCCCGCACATGTGCGTCGCGCAGCGTCGAGGCGACGCCCCCATTCGTCACGATGCCGCCGACGATCAGCTGACGGATGTCGCATTTGCGCAGGATCCATTCGAGGCGGGTCATGTAGAAGGCCGAATAGGCGATCTTCTCGACCGAGAGGTCCGCCGGCTGAAGCTCGTCGACCAGCCGGTGACCCCAGGAGCCCGGCTCGAAATCGCGCCTCTCGAGGAAGGGACGCAGCTTTTGCAGGTGCGGGGAGATCAGGATCTGGTTCTTCGCAGGCACGAGCGTGAACTGGGTCGCCACGATCCAGCCGCCCTTGGCCCGCATGAGTTCCGCGAGCGGCTTCAGCCGGGCGGGCAGGGCCGCGATCTCCGGCGCGCTTTGGCCGGCGCGGCCATAGGCGCCCTCGGGATGGATGAAGTCGTTCTGCAAATCGACGAGGAGGAGGGCGGTCTCGGCCATTGGGGTCATGCGGCCAGCTCCACGACCACGTTACCAAGGCGGTCGACCCGGCCGACGAGCTCGGGATCGATAAGCGTCGTCGCGTCCGGCTGCTCGAGCACCGCGGGCCCGACAATCGTCGTGCCGACCGGCAACGCGAGCCGATCGTAGATGGCGGCGTCGCGCCAGACGCCGTCCAGCCACACCGGCCGGGTGCCGCGCCTCGCATTCTCCACCATACCCTCGGCCTCCCCCGCCAGCGCCGCCAGATCGAAATGGGGCCGTCTGCCGATCGCAGCGGTGCGCAGGTTCACGATCTTGGCGGGAATGCCGGGGAGGAGGCGGCTGAACGAGGCCTGGTAGGCACGCTCGAAAGCGGAGCGCACCATCTCGTCCGTGAGCGCGACCGCGCCGTCCCGCAGTTCCGTCCGCAGAGGCACCGAGACGGTGTGGGTCTGACCGACATAGTGCATGTCGAGCTCGAACACCGTGTCGATACGCTCGATCGGCAGGCCCGCTGCCTCGACGACGGCCAAGGCGCTTTTGGCTTCCACGGCCATTCGCGCCGCGAGCGCCGGCGCGTCCAGCCCATGGAGCGTGAGATTCAAGGTCTGCACCTGGTCGTGCCGGATGTCGGCGATGACGCAGCCGAGTGCCGACGTGACTCCCGGATAGCGCGGCACGATCGCCGCTTTCAGCCCAACATCCTTGATCAGCGCGCCGGCGTGCAACGGACCGCCGCCGCCGAACGGCACCGCGGCGAAGCGGGCCGGGTTGTGCCCGCGCTCGATCGAGACGAGGCGGATCGCACCCGCCATCTTGGCATTCGCGACGCGCACGATCGCCTCCGCGGCAGCCTCCGGGCCGAGCCCGAGCGGCCTGCCGACATGGACGCCGATCGCGCGCTTTGCCGCCTCGACATCGAGCTGTGCAAGCTTCTCGCCGATCGGGCGCGCAGCGTTGATGCGGCCGAGGACAAGGTTGGCATCGGTCAGCGTCGGACGATCGCTACCCTGGCCGTAGCAGGCCGGCCCTGGGCTCGAGCCGGCGCTTTCCGGTCCGACCTGGAGCAGGCCGCCCGCATCGACATGGGCGATCGAGCCGCCGCCGGCCCCGATAGTCGTGATCTCGATCAGAGGCGTGCGGATGACGAGGCCGAAATCGATCGTGGTCTGGGCCGCCAGCGAAGTCTCGCCTTCGACGACGAGCGAGACGTCGAAGGAGGTACCACCGAGGTCGGCGGTGACGACGTTCGGGAAACCGGCCGCGCGCGCGATCGCGGCGGCCGCGATGACGCCTGCTGCGGGGCCGGACAGTGCCGTTCGCACCGGGAAGCGCCGCGCGGTCGCGGTCGACATCACGCCGCCGTTCGACTGCACGACGTGGAAGCTGCCGGCGAAGCGTTCGGCCGCAAGCGCGCCTTCGAGCTTCGCCAGATAGCCGCCGACCACCGGCTGCAAATAGGCATTGAGGGCCGCGGTCGAGCTGCGCTCGAACTCGCGGATCTCGGGCAGGATCTGCGACGAGGCGGCGAGGTTCTCGTTGGGCCAGACCTCGCGCGCTGCGGCGAGCGCCGCAAGCTCGTTCGCGGGGTTGGCATAGGCGTTGATGAACACGATCGCGAGCGCTTCCGCTCCGTTTCCGAGAAGCAAGCGGGCGGCGGCTCGGACCTCCTCCGGATCGATGGCCCCACGGATCGCACCGCTCGCCAAGGTGCGCTCGCCGACCTCGACGCGCATGTCGCGCTCGATCACCGGCGCGAAATCCCCCCATAAACCCCACGTATGGCGGCGGTCGCGCCGGCGCATCTCGAGCACGTCGCGGAAGCCGCGCGTGGTGATCAGCCCGGCGCGAGCGCCCTTGCGCTCGAGAAGGGCGTTGGTTCCAACCGTCGTGCCATGGACGATCGAGGAGAAGTCCTCGATCGCGCCAAGCCGGCGCAAGCCGTTGGCGAACCCCGCCGCCTCATGGCCGCGCTGCGAGGGAACTTTGGCGGTTGCGAAGCGGCTCGCGCGCGCGTCGAACAGGAACAGATCGGTGAAGGTGCCGCCGACGTCGACGCCGACGACCGGGCCCGCTCGGGTCATGCCGTCACGTAGCCGAGCCGGCGATCGCGGTCGGCCCGCGCGGGGTCGCGCTCGCGCGGATCGCCCCATCCGCCGCCGCCAGGCGTCTCGAGCCGCACGCGCTCGCCGGCCCGGAGCCACACGTCCGTGACCTTGGAGACCAGTGGAGGGGTGTTGCCGGTGCCGTCCCCGCCCCAGGAAAAGCGGTTCAGCGCGCCCGGCTCCCCACCGGCTACGCCCAAGGGCGGATACTTTCCCCGCTCGCCAAGCAGTGCCACTTGCGCGTCGGTCTGGGCTTCGATCTCGTAGATCGCGCCGAGTCCGCCGCGATGGCGGCCAGCGCCCGCGGAATCGGGCCGGAGCGCCCATTGCGTGAATAGGACCGGGTAGGCCGCCTCGAGGATCTCGGCCGGCGGGATGGTCGCGGTCGAGATCGGGTTGTTGGCGTGGTTGAGCCCGTCGCTCGCGGGATTGCCGCCGAGCCCGCCGCCGAAGAACGAGAACATCACCCACCGCGATCCGTCGGCCCGGTGGCCGGACATCGAGAGCGCGTTGATCGTGCCGAACGGAGCCGCAGTCGCGCGAGCCGGATCTGCCTTGGCGATTGCGCCGAAGACGATGCCGATGAGCCGCAGGATGGTCTCGGTGTAGCCCGCAACCGGCCGCGGCGCCTTGGCGCCGAGGAGCGTTGCGTCGGGGATGATAAAGGTGATCGGGCGAAGACAACCGGCATTCGCCGGCACCTCGGGGAAGATATGCTTCAGCGCGACGTAGCAGGCAGCGACCGAAGTGGCGTAGGAAATGTTGAGCGGTCCTTGGCAGGGCGGCGACGAGCGCGAGAAGTCGAGGCTCATGGCATCGCCCGCGACGGTCAGATCGAGGGCGATGGTGATCGCCTCGTCGATGATGCCGTCGTTGTCGAGGAAATCCTCGAAGCTGTAGAGCCCGTCCGGCAGGGCGCGGATTGCGGCGCGCATCAAGGCCTCGGCGCGACCGGAAAGCGCGTCGAACGCGTCGGCAACGGTCCGGTCGCCATATTCCTCGAGAAGCGCGTTGAAGCGCCGCTCGCCGAGATCGAGCGCATTGAGCTGTCCGTTGAGGTCGCCCCAATTCGAGCTCGGCACGCGCGAGTTCGCGGCGAGAAGATCGACGATGTCCTGGTTCAGGCGCCCGGCCGAGAAGAGCTTCACCGGCGGAAAGCGCACGCCTTCCTGAAAGCTCTCCGTCGCTTTGGGGTTGTAGCCTCCCGGCACGTTGCCGCCGATGTCGAGCCAGTGCCCGACCGAGGCGGCCCAGCAGAACAGGTCTCCGCGTCGGAAGATCGGGCGCACGAGGCGGAAATCGTTGAGATGGGTGCCGCCGTCGTAGGGGTCGTTGAACAGGAAGGTGTCGCCGGCTTCGAGACTGCCGTCGCGCGCCACCTTGTCGATCACGGACTTCACCGCGAAGGCCATAGCGCCGACGAAGATGGGCAGTCCCTTGGTGCCCTGAACCAGCGTGTCGCCGGTCCTGGCATGGTAGAGCCCGTGGCAGGCGTCGCGGGCCTCAGCGATGATCGGGTTGAAGGCCGAGCGGTAAAGCGTCGCGTCCATCTCGTCTGCGATCTGCTCGAGGCGGCTCTTCAGGATCGCGAGAGTGACGGGGTCGGGATTCACGGCGTCTCCTTGCCCTCGTATCGCTTGCCGAGGGCCAGCATCTCGGGCGTGCCGATGAGCTCGTTCAGCGCGGCGAAATCGTACATGCGGTCGCGAAAGGGCTCGTTGGTGCCGTGGCGGAACAGCGAGCCGTAGTAGTCCCGTGCGGTCCTGGCGAGCGCGCGCACGATGCCGCCGGGGAAGATCACGAGGCGGAAGCCGAGTTCGGCAAGCTGTCCGGCGGAGGCAAGCGGCGTATCGCCGCCTTCGACCATGTTGGCGACGAGCGGCCGGAGGGTGGCAAGCGACGCGGCCACGGCAGCCAGCTGGCGCTGCGATCGCGGCGCCTCCACGAAGAGCAAATCGGCGCCGGCCTCCGCGTAGAGCCGCGCGCGGGCGACCGCGGCCTCAAAGCTCTCGGCCGCGACCGCGTCCGTACGCGCGACGATCAGGGTGTCGTTACTCGCCCGTGCATCGACGGCCGCCTTGATCTTGCCGGCCATTTCCGCGGCAGGGATGAGGCTCTTGTCGCGCAGATGCCCGCAGCGCTTCGGGAAGGTCTGGTCCTCGAGCTGGATCGCGGTCGCGCCCGCCCGCTCGAAAAGGCGGACCGTGCGCTGGACGTTCAGTGCGTTGCCGTAGCCGGTGTCGGCATCGACGATGAGGGGAAGCGCCGTGCGGTCGCGGATCAGGGCAATGGTTTGCGCTACCTCGCTCATGGAGACGAGGCCGATGTCGGGCCGGCCGAGCCGGGTGTAGGCGATGGCGGCGCCCGAGACGTAGAGCGCCTCGAAGCCGGCTTCTGTCGCGAGGGCAGCAGTGAGCGCATCGTAGACGCCGGGCGCGACCACGACCGGAGCCCGGGACAGCCGTTCCTTCAGGCTCACATCCACCTCACATGCCAAGATAGGCTTGCTTCAGCGCGGGGTCCTCGCGCAGCTCCGCGGCAGCGCCGGAGAGCGCGAAGACGCCATTCTCAAGGATGTAGGCTCGCGAGGCCAGATCGAGCGACTGCACCACATTCTGCTCGACGAGAAGGATCGCAAGACCCTCGGCGTGGAGGCGGCGGACGAGCCCGAACATCTCCTCGACGAAGAGCGGCGAGAGGCCGAGGGACGGCTCGTCCAGGATGAGAAGGCGAGGCTCGGCCATGAGCCCGCGACCGATCGCGAGCATCTGCTGCTCGCCGCCGGACAGCGTCGCTGCGGTCTGCCTGGCGCGCTCCTCCAGACGCGGGAACACAGCGTAGACTCGTTCGATGTTCGCGGCGCGCCGTTCGCGCCCGCGGCGATAGCTGCCGAGCTCAAGGTTCTCGCGAACATTCAGGTTCGGGAAAATCCTGCGGCCCTCCGGCACCTGGATCAGGCCGGCGTTGACGATCTCGGCCGCCGAGGCCCGGTCGATCCGGCTGCCGTCGAAGCGGATTTCGCCGGACCGGTGGGCGAGTAGGCCCGAGAGGGCGTGGTTGAGCGTGGTCTTGCCGACGCCGTTCGCGCCGAGCACGGCCACGATCTCCCCCGCGCCCACCTCCATGTCGATGCCGCGCAGCACCTCGGCGCCGCCATAGCCGGCAAGCAGCTCGCGCACCTCAAGCAAGTGCTGCTCCCGCCGGCCGGAACCGTGCCGCGGCGCCCCGGCCGAGATAGGCTTCCACGACCTGCCGGTCCTCGCACACGGCCTGCGGCGCGCCCTGCGCGATGAGTCGACCTTCCGAGAGCACATACACGCTTTCGCACAGGCTCATCACCGCCTGCATGACGTGCTCGGTCATCAAGATGGTCACGCCTTCGTCGCGGATGGATCGGACGACAGGAGCCATGTCGCGGATCTCGGAGGGGTTCAACCCGGCGAGGACCTCGTCGAGGAGGAGGAGCTTCGGTTCGGTGGCAAGCGCACGCGCGAGCTCGAGGCGCTTGCGGCCGGCAATGGTGAGACTTGCGGCCGGTTTCTCCAGCTCCGCCCCAAGTCCAACGCGGCGGGCGACCTTGGTCGCGCGGGCGAGCGCGTCAGCGCGCCGGGGGTGGCGCAGGTAGGCGCCGACGGCGATGTTCTCGACGACCGTCAGCCCGGCGAAGGGCTGCACGATCTGGAAGGTGCGTGCGATGCCGAGCTGCGCGCGGCGGTGCGGCGGTTCGGTTGTGACATCCCGATCCTCGAAGAGGACGCGGCCTGCGGTCGGCCGAAGGAATCCGGCGATGATGGCGAAGAGTGTCGTCTTTCCGGCCCCGTTCGGGCCGATGAGGCCTGTGATGGATCCGGGCTTCACGTTCAGCGAGACATCGTTGAGGGCGGTGAGGCCGCCGAAGCGCTTGCTGATGCTTTCCGCGACGAGCATCGCTCAGCCCGCCGCCGGCTTGAGGCGCGGCCGGGTGCGGCGGGCCAGGCCGAGAATGCCCTCGGGCGCAAAGGCCACCGCGGCGACGAGAAGGCAGCCGAACAGGGCCAGGTCGATACCCGGAACTCGCCCGGCGAAGAGCTTCGCGATTTCGCCCAGCGCATGAAGAGAGAGCGCGCCGATCAGCGGTCCGAAGGCGGTGCCGGCGCCGCCGATGATCGGCGCGAGCAGCGCCTCGACGGAGATCCAGGTGCCGTAGGCGATCTGCGCGTCGACGAAGAGGAAATACTGCGCATAGAGGCAGCCGGAGGCGGCGGTCACGCCGGCAGAGAGCGTGATCGCCGCGAGCTTCGTCCGCAAGGTATCGACCCCGAGCGCCTGCGCTGCCTCCTCGTTCTCGCGGATCGCGACGAGGCGCGCGCCGAAGCGCGAGCATTCGATGCCTCGCGTGAGGACGAGCGCCGCCGCGACCAGGGCCAACGCAACCCAAAAGAACACAGCCCGGCTCGCGAACTGGAAATTGGCGGGGCGCATGTCGAGCTTTATCAGCATCCCCGCCGCGCCACCGGTCACTTCCGCGGCGTTGGCGAGGATACGAAAGACTTCGGCGAAAGCGAGCGTGACGAGCGCGAAATAGGAGCCGCGCAGCCCCGAGCGGAAACTCAGATAGCCGATGATCCAGCCGGCGAGTGCGCCCGCGGCGACGCCGAGGGCGAACCCGGCCCAGGCATTCACGCCGAAGCGCGTCTGGAGGATCGCGGTTGCATAGGCGCCCGTGCCGAAGAAGGCCGCGTGCCCGAAGGAGAACTGGCCGCCGAAGCCGCCGAGGATGTTCCACCCTTGTGCCGCGAGCGCGACGATCAGCACCAGGACGAGGAAGTTGAGGACGGTGTTCGTCGTGACGAACAGAGGCACAAGAGCGGTCAGCGCTACGGCGACCGCGATCGGCAGGAGATCGCGCGCGGTCACGCCTTCGCCCCGAAGAGCCCGGTCGGGCGGACAAGCAGGACCAGGATGAAGATGAGAAAGATGCCGAGCTGGCCGAGGCTGTCGCCGAAATAAAGCCCGGAAAGGCTTTCCACGACTCCGACGAACAGCGCTCCGAGGAGCGCGCCGGGGACCGAGCTCATTCCGCCGAGCACCACGATGGTAAAGGCGACGAGCACGAAGGCGTTGCCGACCCGCGGGTTGACGTAGAAGGTCGGCATCAAGAGGCAGGCCGCGATGGCAAGGCAGGCGCAGCCGAGGCCGAAGGTGACGGCATAGACGTGCCCCACATCGATGCCGACGAGCCGAGCCCCGAGCTTCTCCTTCGCGACCGCGCGGATAGCCTTGCCGGTGTCGCTGTGCGCGAGGACGAGCCAGAGCAGGATGGTGACCAGGACCGCCGCCGCGAAGCCGATGAGCCGCGGCTTGGACAGAATCAGCGGCCCGAACTCGACCGATTGGAAGCCGTAGTCTGTCGCGAGCGTGCGCGTATCGGATCGGAATGTGGCGAGGAGCGCATTTTCGATGATGATGGCGAGACCAAGGGTGACAAGCAGGATGTTGGACTCGCTGCCGTGGCTCGCCGGGCCGATGACGAAGCGTTGGAGTGCGTAGCCGAGAGCGAAGAACAGGGGCGTAAGGAGAGGGATGGCGAGATACGGGTCGAGCCCGAGCCCAGCATGCGCCGCCCACACCGCGAACATCGCTCCAGTGAGGAGCGCGCCGTGTGCGAAGTTGATGATGTGCAGCACGCCGTAGACGAGCGTGAGGCCGAGCGCGATGAGCGCATAGACCGAGCCGGTCAGGAGCCCGTTGAGGAAGGCTTCGGCGACGATCGCGGGGGCGTACATCAAGTCACGGGGTGGTCATCCTCGGGCGACGCAAAGCGTCGACCCGAGGACCTCGTGGGAACGAGGGCGCTCCATCGTCCTAAGCTTCTCGGCTCCCCGCGCTTCGCGCTCCGGCCGAGGATGACGTTCGGCGATCACCCCCTCGCCGGAAAGACCGGCTTCGCGTCGGCGAAGCTCTCCGGGAAGATAACCTTGATGTCGTTGCCCTGGACTTGCGTGTTGACGGGCCCGGCGCCCTGGTTCTGGCCGTTGACGAAACGGGTGTCGCCATAGGGCATGATGTGTGCCTTGAAGGCGCCGCTTGTCGCCGCGAGCGCCTCGATGATCTTGCCGCGATCGGCCGAGCCGGCGCGCTCGATCGCATCGGCGAGCAGCATGACGCAGGAATAGTTGAGCGGTACGTTGTAGGCCCAGAGCTTGCCCGCATCGTCGACCTGCTTCTTCACCGCCACCGCCTTCGGATTGCGCGGATCATGCCAATGGTTGCAATCCATGACGTTCGCGGCGGCGTCCGGGAACTCCTTGACGAAGCGGTAGTTCGATGCCGCCCCGTTCAGCACCGCGTAAACGCCTTTCGGGCGGATGCGCTGCTGCTGCATGGTGCGGGCGAGCAGCACGAACTCGTTGTAGTAGCTGGAGGGGATGACGAGGTCGGGGTTCAGGGAGCGGATGCGCAGCGCGATGTTGGACATATCGCGTGCCGGCGTCGGATGGGCGATCGTGTCGAGGATCTCGAAGCCGCGCTTCGGCAGCTCGTTCTGCATCAGCTTCGCGAGCCCCGATCCGAAGAGCTGGTCCTCGTGCACCAGGACGACCGTCTTCGCCGGCCTTCCGGCAGCGTCGTTGAGCTTGGTCAGGTTCTCGACGGCGGTGCCGGTGACGATGCCGAACCCCGGGCCGAAGCGGAAGGTATTCTTGAGCCCGCGGCTCGTGATCTGGTCCGAGACGCCGACGTCCACGATGTAGGGCAGCTCGTAGCGGGCCGCGGCCTGCGTCGCCGCAAGGCAGATGGGACTTGCGAAACCGCCGACGATCGCCACGACGCCTTCGGCCTGCATGCGCTCGACTTCCTGCGTGCCGGCTTCCGGGTTGGAGCGGGCGTCGCCGAACACCATCTCGATCTTTGCCCCGCCAAGTGACTTGAGGCCGCCCGAGGAGTTGATTTCGTTGATGGCTGCTTCGGCGCCGGTGCGTCCGAGTTCGCCATCCTGGGCGAGCGCGCCGGTCACCGGCTGCAGGATGCCCACCTTTACGGCGCCGGCCTGCGCCCTCAGATAGGCCGGAGCGGCGACGAGCGCGGCGGCCGCGGTGCCGGTCTTGAGAACGGTGCGACGATCGATGAGCGACATGAGGCTTCCTTCCGCTCCGGCGATGCTGAAACCGGCGGAGTTTGAGGTTAAGTGAGGGCGGGCGCAATATTGCCCTTCGCGAGGAGCCCGGGATGGGAGAGGCGCCGAGGTCATTGTTCGACAAGCTCTGGGACGCCCACGCCGTGGTCGCCCGCGAGGACGGCGCGACGCTGCTGTGGGTCGACCGCCATTTCATCCATGAAGGCTCCTTCCACGCCTTCGACCAGCTGAAGAAGAAGGGGGCGGGCGTCGCGCGCGCGGACCTCACCTTCGGCATTGCCGACCATTACGTGCCGACGCGCGGGCGCAGCGCGCCGATTCCGGACGAGAGCATCCGGCACATGGTCGATCAGCTCACCGAGAACAGCGCTGCAAACGGCATCGAGCTTTTCGGTTTGCAGGATCCGCGCCAGGGCATCGTGCATGTGGTCGGGCCGGAGCAGGGCCTCACCTTGCCGGGGCTCCTCATCGTATGTGGGGACAGCCACACCTCCACGCACGGAGCCTTCGGCGCTTACGCCTTCGGCATCGGCGCCTCCGAGGTCGCGCATGTGCTGATGACCCAGACGCTGTGGCAGAAGAAGCCGAAGCCGATGCGCGTCAAGGTCGAAGGGCGAACCGCGCCGGGAGTGGGAGCGAAGGACATCGCGCTTTCGATCATCGCACGCATCGGCGCCGACGGCGCGCAGGGGCATGCGGTCGAATACGCTGGAGCGGCCGTCCGGGCGCTGTCGATGGAAGGCCGCCTCACGCTCTGCAATCTTTCGATCGAGGCCGGTGCGCGCTGCGGCATGGTTGCGCCCGACGAGACCACCGTCACTTACCTCCGCGGCCGGCCCTTTGCGCCCAAGGGCGAGGATTTCGAGCGCGCCGCCGCCGATTGGCTGTCGCTCGCGAGCGACGCGGAGGCGGAGTTCGACCGCGAGGTCGCGCTCGACGGCGCCGAGATCGCGCCGGTGGTCACCTGGGGCGTGAGCCCCGAGGACGCGCTGCCGATCGACGGCGTGGTCCCCGATCCCGAGCATGCGCCCGATCCCGGGAAGGCGGCCCAGATTCGCGACGCGCTCGCCTATATGGGGCTGCGCCCGGGGCAGCTTCTCACCGAGGTCCGGGTCGACCGCGTGTTCATCGGCTCCTGCACGAACAGCCGCATCGAGGATCTGCGTGCCGCCGCCGCCGTGCTCGCGGGTCGAACGGCGCGAGTGCCAGGCTTTGTCTCGCCGGGCTCCTCGCTCGTGAAAAGGCAGGCCGAGGAGGAGGGCCTCGACCGCATTTTCAGGGAAGCCGGACTCGAATGGGTGGAGTCGGGTTGCTCGATGTGCGTCGGCATCAACGGCGACGTGGTGCCGCCGGGCGAGCGCTGCGCCTCGACCACGAACCGCAACTTCAAGGGCCGCCAGGGCCCGGGCGCCCGCACCCATCTGATGTCGCCGGCGATGGTCGCCGCCGCAGCCGTGACCGGGCATCTCGCCGATGTCCGCCCGCTCATCGGAACGAGGGCGTGATGGAGCCCTTCCGCCACCTCGCCGCGCTCGCCTGCCCGATCGCGCGTGCCAACATCGACACGGATCAGATCCTGCCGGCACGCTTCATCCGGACGCCGCGTTCGCAGAGTCACGCGCCGATGCTGTTCCACGACATGCGCTTCGACGCCGATGGCAAGCCCAGGCGGGACTTCCCGCTGAATCGGCCGCAATGGGCGGAAGCGCAGATCATCGTGGCGCGCCGCAACTTCGGCGCCGGCTCCTCGCGCGAGTCGGCGGTGTACGCCCTCGCCGATTACGGCATCCGCTGCGTGATCGCGCCGAGCTTGGGCGACATCTTCGCCTCGAACGCGGTCAACAACGGGCTCCTCCCGGCGCGAGTGGCCGAGGCCAAGGCGGAGGAGTTGATCGCGGCGCTGGAGCACGGCGCCGCCGAGGTCTCGATCGACCTCGAGGCGCAGACGATCCGGGCCGGGAACCACGTCATGGCCTTCGCCATCGACCCGGTCTGGCGCATGAAGCTCCTGAATGGCTGGGACGATCTCGACCTCACCGCGAGCTTTCGCGCGGAGATCGACACCTTTGCGAAGCGCGACGCCGAGCGCCGGCCTTGGGCGGCGCCAGCTCGATAGGATCTATTTCGATCGTGGATCGAGCGCGTCGCGCAGGCCGTCGCCGAGAAGGTTGAACGAGAGCACGGTCAGGAAGATCGCAAGCCCCGGCCACACCGCCATCCAGGGCGCGTTGACGAGGAAGCGCTGCGCCGAGTTCAGCATCGAGCCCCAGGACGGCGCCGGCGGCTGCTGGCCGAGGCCGAGGAAGGACAGGCTCGCCTCGGCAATGATCGCGGTTGCGACGGTGAGCGTTGCCTGCACCAGGAGCTGCGGCAGCACGTTCGGCAGGATGTGACGGAGCACGATGCGCGGGTGCGGATTGCCGATCGCCCGCGCTGCCTCGACGTAATCCTCGGCCTTGACCGACAGCACCTGGCCGCGGGTGAGGCGGATGAAGATCGGGGTTGCGGTCACGCCGATGGCGATCATGGCATTGCCGAGGCTCGGGCCGAGGAAGGCGGCAAGCGCGATCGCGAGGATCAGGAAGGGGCAGGCGAGCATGGCGTCGGTGATGCGGCTGACGAGCCCGTCGAGGAGCCCGCCGGCGTAGCCGGCGACGAGGCCGAGCGGCACGCCGACCGCGATGGCTATGCCGACCGAGATCACGCCCGCCGAGAGCGAGGCGCGCGCTCCGTAGATGATGCGCGAGAGAAGGTCGCGCCCGACCTCGTCGGTGCCGAGCCAATAAGCTGCCGAGGGCGGCTTGCGTACCGCCGACCAGCTCTGGGTCGCCGGATCGTACGGAGCGATCAGCGGCGCGAACAGGGCAACGAGGATCACGAGCACGATCACCGCAAGACCGACCATCGCCCCCCGCCGGCGAACGAGCCGGCGCCAAGCCCGGCGGGCAGGGGTCTCGATCGAGACATCGGCCGCTTCGATGGCGTGCGGAAGCGCGTGGACGGTCATCCCCTCAGCCTCGGGTTGACGAGGATGTAGCCGACGTCGGCGAGGAGGTTCAGGATGATGTAGGTCGTCGCCGTGACCAGGACGACACCCTGCACCACGGCATAATCGCGGTTGAAGACCGCGTCCACGATGAGCTTGCCGAACCCGGGAATCGTGAAGATCTGCTCGGTCAGCACCGCACCCGAAAGCAAGGTCCCGAACTCCAGCGCGCCGAGCGTGATCACCGGCGTAAGCGCGTTGCGCATGGCGTGCTTCATCACCACCGTGCGCTCCTGGAGCCCTTTGGCGCGGGCGGTGCGAACGTAATCGCTCTGGAGCGCCTGCAGCATCGCGCTGCGGGTGTGGCGCATGATCACGCCCGCGATGGCGTTGCCGAGCACGAAGGCCGGCATGATCGTGGTCGCAAGGCTCTGGCGCCAGTCCTGCCACGGGCTGACATAGCCGGAAGCCGGAAGCCAGCCGAGCGTTACCGCGAAGAGGAAGATCATCATGATCCCGAGCCAGAAGTTCGGCGTCGAAATCCCCCACAGCGAGATCACGTTGACGGCGTAGTCGATCCACGTGTCGCGCTTCACCGCCGACACCACCCCCGCGGTGACGCCGATCAGGAGCGCGATCGCCATCGCCATGGTTGCGAGCTGGAGCGTCACCGGCAGCTTCTGGAGTATGAGCTGCAGCACCGGCGCCTTGAGCCGCATCGATTCGCCGAGGTCGCCGGTGAACACGCCTTTGATCCAGTAGAGGTATTGGATCGGGACCGGCTGGTCGAGGCGGTATTGGCGCCGGATCTGCTCGATCACCTCCGGATCCTTCTCCTCGCCTGCCATGACGAGCGCCGGATCGCCCGGCAGGAGCTGCTGCAGCGAGAAGATGATCACCGACACGAAGAACAAGGTCGGGATCAGCTGGACGAGGCGGCGGCCGATGAGGGTCAGCATCTCAAACACACGTCATCCCGGACGCCGCGCCAGCGGCGATCCGGGACCTTTCGGAGGTGAGGGCGCTTCATCGCCACGAGATCCCGGATCACGCCTTTCGGCGCGTCCGGGATGACGAGCGCGGAGCTATTTGAGCTGCAATCCGACCACGCGCACCAACCCGTCTGGCAGCATCTTCAGCCCTTCCAGCTTCGCGGTGTGGGCGATCAGCCATCTGCGGTGGAAGAGGTAGATCAGCGAGCCCTCGTTGAGGAGCTTCTCTGCAACCTTCTCGTAGATCGCCTTACGTTCGGCCTGTCCGCTCTTGGTGCGCGCCTCGTCGAGCCAGGCATCGACCTCCGGGTTCGAATAGCCGCCGTAGTTCTGCGGCGCCTTCGAGCGGTGGAAAACGTAGAGGTTGCCGTCCGGGTCGGGGCGGCCGGACCAGTTCAGCATGTAGGCTTGGTAGCGTCCGTCCTCGGCCTCCTTGAGCGAGGTTGCGAACTCGACCACCCGGATCTTCATGTCGAAGCCGGCTTCCGCCGCCATCGCCTGGATCACCTCCGCGGCCTGCCGGGTCTCCGGGTTCTGCGGCACCATGTAGTCGACGGCGATCGGCGTCGGCGCGCCGGCCTGCTTGATGAGCTCCTTGGCTTTCGCGACGTCGCGCTTCGGGGTCGGGAATTTCTGCTGATAATAAGGGTGCTCGGGGCTGACCCACTGGTTTCCGACCACGTATTCGCCGTTGTAGACGACCTGGTTCAGCGCGTCGCGGTCGATCGACAGCTCGAGCGCCTTGCGCACCCGCGGGTCGGAGCCGAGCGGGCCCTTCGCCGGCTCGCCCTTGCCCACATTGATGGTGATCGACTGATAGCCGATCTCGGTGACCGTCGCGAGCTTGAGGCGCGGATTGCCGCGGACCTCCTTGATGTCGGTCGCGAGCATGCGCTCGATGAGGTCGAGCTGGCCTGATTTGAGGTTGGCGAGCCGCACCGTCGAGTCGACGATAGGCTGGTAGACGATGCGGTGGATGTGGACCTTGCCCTTGTCCCAGTAGTCCCCGAACTTCTCGACCACGATGCGGTCTTGCGGCACGCGCTCGACGAATTTGTAGGGGCCGGCGCAGACCGGCTTCTGGCCGAACCGTTCGCCGGCCTCCTTGGCGGCTTTCGGCGAGACCATCATGCCGGCGCGATCGGTGAGCTGCGAGATCAGGGGCGAGAACGGCGTCTTGAGGTGCAGCCGCACGGTTAGCGGGTCCACCACCTCGACCTTGTCGACGGAGGCGAGCTCGGGCCTGCGGAAGGAGCCCTGCATGGTCATGTGGCGCTCGAGCGAGAACTTCACGGCCTCGGCGTCCATGGCCTCGCCGTCGTGGAACTTGACGTTCGGCCGCAGCGTGATCGTGACGATCTTGCCGTCGTCCGCGGTCTCGTGGGACAGCGCCAATTGCGGCACGGCATTGAGCTTCTCGTCGATGTCGAAGAGCTTGTCGCAGAGCGACGCGAACACGATACGCCCGACGTAAGTCCTAGCGAGGGAGGGGTCGAGCACGTCGGGGTCTTCGGCGAGACCGATGCGCAGGGTGGTTTGCGCGCTGGCAAGCCCGATCGAGGCCGCAAGCGCGGTGGCGGCGAGAAGTGCCGTCGTGAGGCGTCGATTCATCGTTCTCTCCCTTCAGTGCGGACGGTCGGAGCCGCCGTCTCGTCAGCAAATCACGCGCCCGGACCGGCGAAGGCCCCGAACAGGCGTTCGAGGCGCGGGTCCACCGCGCCCTCGCTCGGCAGGATATCGCTTTCCTGCGGAATGGTCGGCCAGAAATGGCAGGCAGTCGCGTGCCCGGCGCCATCGTCGTCCAGGGTCGGCCGTTGCGTGCGGCTGAGCTCCCCGGCGTAGGGGCAGCGGGGATGGAGATGGCAGCCGGGCGGAGGATCGATCGGGCTCGGCACGTCGCCTTCGAGGATGCGCCTGTCGCGGCGGGCATGCGGCGAGGCGACCGGGATCGCCGAGAGGAGGGCCCGCGTATAGGGGTGGCGCGGGTCATCGAAGATCGCGTCCGCCGGGCCGGTCTCGACGATGCGGCCGAGATACATCACGGCGATGCGGTCGGCGATGTGCTTCACGACCGAGAGGTCGTGCGAGATGAAGACGTAGGCGAGCCCGAGCTGCGCCTGCAGCTCCTTGAGGAGGTTCAGGATCTGGGCCCGGATCGAGACGTCGAGGGCCGAGACCGGCTCGTCGCAGATCACGATCTTCGGCTCGACCGCGAGTGCGCGGGCGATGACGATGCGCTGGCGCTGGCCGCCCGAGAATTCGTGCGGGTAGCGCCCGGCGAAATACGGTTCGAGGCCGACCGTGCGCAGAAGCTCGGCCACGCGCCCGCGTCGCTCCGAGGCCGGCACCACGTCGTGCAGCATCAAGGGCTCGGCGAGAATGTCGCCGATCGTCATGCGCGGGTTGAGCGATGCGAAGGGGTCCTGGAAGATCAGCTGCACTTTGCGGCGGTACGGGCGGAAGGCGCCTTCGCTCAAGGTCGTGACGTCCTCTCCGTCCAGGATGATGCGGCCGGCGGTCGGATTGATCAGTCGCATGACGAGCCGCCCCACGGTCGACTTGCCGCAACCCGACTCGCCGACGAGCGCCAGCGTCTCGCCGGGGCGGAGCACGAAGGAGACGCCGTCCACGGCTTTGAGGGTCGCGAGCGGCCGGCCAAGTGCCGAGCGTCTAGCGACGAAGTGCTTCACGAGATCGTCGGCCGCGAGAACGAACTGGGTCACGCCACCAATCTCTCCAGCGGGGCCCGCCAGCACCGTGCGAGGTGCCCGCCTTCGACCGGTGCAAGTGGCGGCATCTCCGCGCATTGCGGGATGCGGAAGGGGCAGCGCGCCTGAAAGCGGCAGCCTTGCGGCGGCGCGGCCATGTTCGGCACCGTGCCTTCGATCGCCGCAAGGCGCGGGCGGCGGCGGTCGAGCCGGGGCAGCGCGCCGAGAAGCCCCACGGTGTAGGGATGTTGCGGGAACCGGAACAGCGCTTCGACTGAGGCGCGCTCGACGACCTGTCCGGCATACATGACGACGACCTCGTCGCAGACCTCCGCCACCACGCCGAGATCGTGAGTGATGAGGAGGATCGCGGCGCCGCTCTCCTCTCGCAAGCCGCGCATCAGGTCGAGGATCTGCGCCTGGATCGTCACGTCGAGCGCCGTCGTCGGCTCGTCGGCGATGAGGAGGTCGGGATCGCAGGCGAGCGCCATCGCGATCATGACGCGCTGGCGCATGCCGCCCGAGAGCCGGTGCGGATAGTCGTGGAAGCGCGCCTCCGGCGTCGGGATGCGCACCCGTCGCAGCATCGCGATGGCGCGTGCCTCAGCCTCCTTCCTCGACATCTTGCGGTGCCGCACGATCGCTTCGAGGATCTGGTCGCCGACCGTGTAGGACGGGTTGAGCGAGGTCATCGGCTCCTGGAAGATCATCGCGAGCCGGTCGCCGCGCAGGTCCCGCATGACGCGGTCGGGCTGTTTCAGGAGGTCCTGCCCCTCGAAACGCACGCTGCCCGAGACCTCCGCGCCGCCGCTCGGAAGGAGCCCCATGATGGCGAGGGAGGTCACGCTCTTGCCGCAGCCGGATTCGCCGACCATGCCCAGCGTCCTGCCCGGGTCGACCGAGAACGACACCCCGTCGACCGCAAGGGTCCGGCGCCGGTCGCTGCCGGGGAACACGACCCGGAGATCCTCGATTTCGAGGAGGGGCGGCGAGTTCACGGCTCTCCGGCCTCTTGGGCCAGGGCCTTCTCGATCTCGCCGTTGATCACCTCGCGGTCGGTGATGCCGACGGGGTCGCCGCGCTTCGGCAGGAATTTGCGAAAATGAACCCAGCGCTCGCGGCTCACTCCTTCGAGCCGCGCAAGCTCCTCGAGCGGCTCCGGGTGGTCGTCGACGCGCAGGTCGAGGTCGGAATAGTCTTCGGTCGAGTAGATGAGGAGCGCGGCCGATTGCTTGCCGCGCTTGTCGCCGCCGGCGTCCTCGCCGGCCTTGAGCGCCGCGATGAGGCGGCGCGGGAAGGGAAGCGCGGCACTCGCCTCGTAGGCCGCCGCGGTCTCCTCGATGACTCGCGGCCCGGCGAGCATGTTGCCGGCAATGGAGAAGGTCTCGCGGAGGAGGTGCCCGCACCAATCAACGCATTCCGCTCCCGTATGCGCGGCAAGGCGGCCGGACCAATCCATCACATGCAGCTGCCGGTGCGGATGGCCGGCATCCGCCTCTATGAGAAGCCGGACCGCGTCCGCTGCCGGCACCCCGAGCCGCAGCAGCGCCAGCCCGCGCTGCCTGTAAAGCGGATTGGTGAGCGCCTGGCTCGCGACGGCACCAACACCCGCTTCGATCGCCGGCACGCGCGCGCCGACCGCGAAGAACTTGGTCGAGACCGCGATCCCGATCGTGCCGGTCGCTTCGTCGCGGGCGATGATCGACCAGGTCACCCTACCGGCCCGCGGCGTAGCCCTGCATGCCGCGGGGATTGGCGGCGGCCCTGCGGCGCACGCCGTCGCGGGAGGCGGCGGTGAGCCGGCCTTCCGACCAGGCGTCGCCGACCTCCACGATGTGGCCGCGCCGGCGCAACTCGTCGACCGTGCCCTTCGGAACCCGGCTCTCGACCACCACCACGCCCGGGCGCGAGGTGCGCGGCCAGAACGAGGAGGGGAAGTGCTCGGTGTGCCAGGCCGGCGCGTCGATGGCTTCCTGGAGGTTCATGCGCGCATGCACGTGCCGCAGGAAGAACTGCGGAATCCACTGATCCTGCTGGTCGCCGCCGGGCGAGCCCCAGACGAGATAGGGCTCGCCCTCCCGGAGCGCCATGGTGGGCGAGAGCGTGGTGCGCGGTCGCTTGCCAGGCATCAGCGCCGCCGGGTGCTCGGGATCGAGCCAGAACTGCTGGGCGCGCGTGCCGAGGCAGAAGCCGAGCGCCGGGATCACCGGCGAGGATTGCAGCCAGCCGCCGGAAGGCGTCGCCGAGATCATGTTGCCCTGGCGGTCGATGATGTCGAAATGCACCGTGTCGCCGCGGACCGCGCCGGTCGCCGCAAGGGCGCCCTCGAGGGCCGGATCATCGTCGTCGTCATGGGTCCAGACGCGCCCGACGGTAGGCTCGCCGGCGCCCGTAGCCGCGACCGCGACGCGGCGGCCCTCCGCGGCGCGCGCATCGATCGCCTTGCCGAAGCCGGGGATCGTGCCCGGCCGAAGCTCGAGCGAGGCGCGGTTGCCGATGAGCTTGCGGCGGAGGTCGTTATAGGCGCCGGAGAGCAGCGTCTCGACCGGCACCGGGACGAAATTCGGGTCGCCGTAGAAGGTGTCGCGGTCCGCGAAGGCGAGCTTCGCCGCCTCGACCTGGAGATGAATGAAATCCGGACCGGCAGGGTCCAACCCGTCGAGCTCGAACCCTTTCAAGAGCGCAAGCTGCTGGAGAGCGACGAGGCCCTGGTTCCAGGGACCGCATTTCAGGACGGTGTAGCGGCCGTAGTCGAAGGCGATCGGATCTTCGACGGTCGATTCCCAACCAGCCATGTCGTCGGCGGTCAGAATGCCGCGATGCGGCGCGCCCGAGGTGTCCATCACCGCCTCGGTGCGGCAGAAGCGGTCGATCTCCTCTGCGACGAAGCCCTGCGACCACATCTGCCGGGCGCGCTCGATCTGCGCCTCCCGGCCGCTCACGTTCTCGGCATCGCGCAGGATGCGCTCGTAGGTGTCCGCGAGAACGCGGTTCGCGAAGATGTCGCCGGGCTCGGGCACGCGGCCGTTCGGGAGATAGACCGCAGCCGAGGTTGGCCAGTGCTCGCAGAAGAGCGCTTCGACCGTGCCGATGGTGGCGCAAATCCGCTCGACAAGCGGATAGCCGTTGCGGGCATAGCCGAGCGCCGGTTCGAGCACGTCGCGAAGGGGCATGCTGCCGTAGTCGCGCAGCAGCCGCATATAGGTGTCGAAAGTTCCCGGGATGCAGGCGGCGAGGAGCCCGGTGCCGGGAATGAGGTCGAGGCCGAGCTCGCGATAGTGCTCGATCGTCGCCCCCGCCGGCGCGGGCCCCTGGCCGCAGATCACCTCAGGCTTGCCGCGCTTAGCGTCGTAGAGGATGACCGGCACGTCACCGCCGGGGCCATTCAGATGGGGTTCCACCACCTGCAGCGTGAAGGCGGTCGCGACGGCCGCGTCAAAGGCGTTGCCGCCCCGCTCCAGCATGCCCATGCCGACCGCGGTCGCAATCCAATGGGTGGACGCGACCACGCCGAAGGTGCCCTCGATCTCGGGACGCGTCGTAAAAGGGTTGGGGTTGATGAATCCCATCTCGGCTGCCGCGCAAGAGTGGTCGGATGTATGCCAGAAGATTAGCCCCCTCCAGCGGGACCGCAATCTTTGTCTTCGGGCATCGAGCCAATTGACGTGCGGCGACCAACGTATCTACATAGAGGTATATACGGAGAGGCGCGCATGGCCGTCGCGAAGGTGTTCAAATCCGGAAACAGCCAGGCGGTCCGGCTCCCGAAGGAGTTCCGCTTCGGCGGGGACGAGGTCGAGATCTTCCGCCGCGGCGACGAGGTCGTGCTGCGCGAGAAGCCGCGGAACCTATTGCGGGTGCTCGACATCCTGGCGTCGTTTCCAGACGATTTCCTTGAGGATCGGGGGGATACTCCCCCCCAGGAGCGTGAGGGCCTGTGACCAACCCGCGCTATATGCTCGACACCAATATATGCATTTACCTTCGCCGCAGGCGTCCGGCCGGTGTTGTGCACCGCTTCGCCAGGCTTGAGCCGGGCTTGGCAATCATCTCGGCGATCACCTATGGCGAGCTGCGATACGGCGCCGAGAAGCACGCGGAACGCGATCGGCTGCTCAGAGGACTTGAGGAGCTTATCGGATTGATCCCTGTCCAATCGCTGCCTGCGCCTGCGGGCGATGCCTACGGTCAAGTCCGAGCTGCACTCGAACGGCAGGGCCATGTCATAGGTAGCAACGACCTTTGGATTGCCGCCCATGCGCTGGCCGCCGGATTGACGCTCGTCACCAACAACGAGCGCGAATTCCGGCGCGTGCCGGGGCTGATGGTCGAGAACTGGGCGGCCGAGTAGGCCGCACCCTTCCAAGCCAGACTGCATCCGGGAGCCCGCCCCATCGCCCCGCCGCTTCTTCATCTGCAGAACATCGCGCTGAGTTTCGGCGGCACGCCGCTCCTGGACGATGCGGAGCTTGCGGTCGCGCCGGGCGAGCGTGGCTGCCTCGTCGGCCGCAACGGCTCGGGGAAGTCGACGCTCCTGAGGATCGCGGCGGGGCTCGTGCAGCCGGACCGCGGGATCCGTTTCGTCCAGCCGGGCGCCACCGTGCGCTACCTGCCGCAGGAGCCGGATCTGTCCGGCTTTTCGACCACGCTCGCCTTCGTCGAGGCCGGGCTCGGGCCGGGCGACGACCCGTACCGGGCGCGCTACACCCTCGAGCGGCTCGGGTTGACGGGCGAGGAGGATCCGGCCGGCCTGTCGGGCGGCGAGGCGCGGCGGGCCGCGCTTGCGCGGGTGCTCGCGCCGGAGCCCGACGTGCTCCTTCTCGACGAGCCGACCAACCATCTCGATCTTCCTGCCATCGAAGGCCTCGAAGCGGAACTCAAAGGCGTGCGCTCGTCGCTCGTTCTGATCAGCCACGACCGGCGCTTCTTGGAGAATCTTTCGGCGGCGACGGTCTGGCTCGATCGCGGCTTGACGCGCCGGATCGAGCGCGGTTTTGCGCATTTCGAGCCTTGGCGCGACGCTGTCCTCGAGGAGGAGGAGCGCGAGCGCCACAAGCTCGGGCGCAAGATCGAGCGCGAGGCCGACTGGCTCCGCTACGGGGTGACGGCGAGGCGCACCCGCAACGAGCGGCGGCTGCGGGCGCTGCACGCGCTACGCAAGGAACACCGCGAGCAGCGCCGGGCTGCAGGTTCGGTGAGGATCACGCTCTCCGAGGCGGAGCTGTCGGGAAAGCTCGTGATCGAGGCGCAGGGCCTCTCGAAGGCTTTCGGCGGGCGGACGGTCGTGAAGGACCTCTCGCTGCGCATCCTGCGCGGGGACCGCCTCGGCATAGTCGGGCCGAACGGCGCCGGCAAGACGACGCTGCTCAACCTCCTCACCGGGGCGCTGCCGCCGGACAGCGGCACCGTGCGCCTCGGGACGAACCTCCAGATTGCCACGCTCGACCAGCGGCGCGAGGCGCTCGACCCCGAGGCGACGGTCGCCGACGCGCTGACCGGCGGCGGCGGCGATTGGGTCGAGATCGCCGGCGCGCGCAAGCATGTCGTTGGCTATATGAGGGATTTTCTCTTCGGCCCCGAGCAGGCGAGGACCCCGGTCCGGGTTCTCTCGGGCGGCGAGCGCAACCGCCTGATGCTTGCCCGAGCCCTCGCGCAGCCGTCCAATCTCCTGGTCTTGGACGAGCCGACCAATGATCTCGATCTCGAGACCTTGGAGCTCCTGCAGGAAATGCTCGCCGATTATCCCGGCACGGTGCTTCTCGTCAGCCACGACCGAGACTTCCTCGACCGGACAGTCGGATCCGTGCTGGTCTCCGAAGGGGAGGGGCGATGGATCGAATACGCGGGCGGCTATGGCGACATGGTCGCGCAGCGGGGCCGGGGGGTGGTCGCGCCGGCGGTCACGAAAACGCCGACCGCGAAGAGGAAAGCCACAGCTTTACCAGTAGCTTTCGCCATAAAGCGTAAGCTTAGCTTTAACGAGCAGCACGATTTGCGCACCCTGCCTGAGCGCATCGCCGCCCTCGAGCAGCGCGTCGGAAACCTCAGCGAGCGCCTGGCCGATCACACCCTCTATTCACGCGACAGCGCGATGTTCCAGCGCCTCTCGGCAGCTCTGTCCGAGGCTCAGGGCGAATTAGCCGCCGCGGAGGATCGCTGGCTCGAGCTGGAAGTGCTAAGGGAGGAGATCGAGGGCTGATCCGCCCAGCATCGATCGGCATTGCCCTGAGAATGCCCCGAAGCGGTGCTCGGATCGAACCAGACCATCGCGGCAGGGTAGAACGCCCGTGCCGCCTGTTTCAGGATGTTCCACGTGCGCAAGCCGGGCTGGACGACATGGGTGATGATCGGGCTCGCCGCAGCCCTCGCTGCCGCGGCCGTGACCGCCTATGAGGCGGTGGTCTCGGACCACGCGGGGCCGAGGCTCGCCGCTCCCGCCCCCCAGAACTATGCGCCGCCGGCCGCGCCGGTCAGCGTCGCGCGGGAGCCTTCGGAGCCGACGCCGCATCCCGCGATTGCCGCGGTGCGGCAGCCCGAAGCGACCGGCTCGATCGCCCAGCCGGGCCTCGCCGCCGGCGACCGCGAGCGCCCGCCGGCCTTGGCCGCGGTCGCGCCGGACGGGCCGTACCGGCTGTCGCTGCGCCGCGAGGCCGGCGCGCTGGTGTTGACCGGGTTCCTGCCCGATGCCGCGGCTCGGGCGGAGCTCGCCGCGCTCGCCCGCGAACGTTTCTTCCAGGAGCGCATCGTCGACGAGACGCGGCTTGCGAACGGCGCTCCGCCCCGCTTCCTCGGAGCGGCACGGTTCGCGCTCGACCAGCTTTCGCAGCTCGCCTCGGGCGAGGCAGTGATCGCAGGCGCCTCGCTTCGCCTTCGGGGCGAGACGCTCTACGCCCAGCTTGCCGAGGAGATCGAGGGCAAGGTCACGCGCAAGCCGCCCGCCGGCTTCACGGGCTTGGCCGAGATCCGCGCGCGCGAGGCCGAGGCCGGCGAGGGCCAGTGATCAGCCGCCGCTTTCGACCCGTGCGACGAAGCGCCTGATCTCTTGGACGACCTCGCTGCCGCGCAAGAGCGGCGCGTGACCTTGGTCCGGTACGGTCACCGCCTCGAGCCGCGGATGGGCGGCCTTCATCGCCGTGAGCGTCTCGGCGCTCAACAGGTCCGAGTTCGCGCCGCGCAGCGCCAGCACCGGCACGCGCTTCAGCGCTTCGAACAACCCCCAGAGCGGCGGGATCGGCGCCTCGAAGTCGAGGCCTTCCAAGCTGCGCATCAGGGCGGGATCGTAGTTCAGCACGAGCCGCCCGCCATCCTCCTTCCAGGTGGCGCGGGCGAAGGCGAGCCAGTCTTCCTCGGACAGTGCAGTGAACTGCGCACTCATCAGGTTCTTCACGATCGCGACGGCCTCGCGCTCGTTTGCCGGCGGCGGCAGCTTGCCGACATAGCCGCGGATGCGCACGAGGCCCTTGCCTTCGATCAAAGGGCCGATGTCGTTCAGGACCGCGCCGCGGATGAGCGCCGGCCGCGCGGCCGAGAGCGCCATGGTGAGGATGCCGCCGCGCGAGGTACCGACGAGCACCGCCTCCTCGACGCCGGCGACGGTCAGCACCTGCAGCACGTCGGAAAGCTCGATCTTGACGTCGTAGTTCTTCCAGTCGCGGTCGTATTCCGAGCGCCCGCGGCCGCGATAGTCGAGCGCCAGCACCCGCCGCGGCCGCTTCTCGTCCTGCGCCAGGGCGAGCGCGAGGTCGTGGAAATCGGCCGAGGTCCGCGCGAGCCCAGGTAGGCACACGAGCGGCAGCGCCCTCGCGAAGCGCGGACCGTAGTCGCGCGAATAGAGCCGCAGCCCGTCGAAGGCCGAGACGAAGAGGTCAGAAAACGCCTGCCCGGCCATGCCACGCCGCAAGTGAGAACGCTCCCGATCGGGGACGGCCCCGGCGCTGGCGTTTCAGCGCTTTTCATATCCAGCTTCGGGATACGAACTCCCAAGCATATCCATCCATGCTGGCCTCCTCCACTCAGCCAGCAGGTTGAAACGCGCCCCGCGGGTTCGATTCGCCAACTTCCGCGTAACCTTGTTCCGCTCTAACGGGCAACTTCCGCAACAGCAAGCGTCGAGACTTTCAGAGCTTGCAAGTTGTACCTGCGCTGAGTACGCTTCAGCGCGCCGCGTGAAGAGCGGCGGTCTTGCAATTTTCGGCTGATACTCCCGGGGAGGTATGAGATGCGCTCGGTGATCCGATACCTCGCCGCCGTTGTGGTTGTCGCGGCGGGGGTTGCGTCTGCAAGTGCACAGGACCGAACCCGAAAATCTATTGATGCACTGACTGCTGACGAATTGGAGACGTATGTTCACGCATTGAAGAAAATTCGAGATAAGAGCCTTACAGATCCTACTGTTGAATTCAGCTACGCTCATTTAGCTGGAATTCATAATTTCCCACTGCTTTTCAACGGCGCTTGCATGCATTGGCGGTACGAGTTCCTCGCGTGGCATCGTGCTCATTTGATCAATTATGAAGACGCTTTGAGAGCGGCAGATCCGCCGCGCACGGCCAATGTAACGATCCCGTACTGGGATTGGACGAAGAAGCCCACCGGCAAGCGTTATCCCGTCGCATTTGAGAACGATTCCGCTGCCGTTGAAGCGCATTACGGGAGGAAGATCGACCCCTTTCTGCTCGCTGTTCTGGCCAACCCGCGCAGGAACACCACTGCCAGCCTACCGCTGTTCCCATGGTCGGAGATAAATTCGATTTCTAAGGTCGGTACGGGAGAATTCTTTGGACCGGCAAACAGCCACGGCGCTATCGAAAACCCACCACATGACGAGATGCACGGGTTCATCGGGGGCGACCTGGTGAGCACTGGGACGGCCGCAGATGACGTCATTTTCTGGTCGTTCCACTCCTTCATCGACCTAGTGTGGTGGTGGCGGCAACAATCCATCGCAGACACTGTGCCCTGCCAAACATGCACTTTGAACGGCATGCCTGCGAAGACCGCACTCGGGAACAACGGCCCAACCCAAGTAAAAGACACCATCAACGCAAAGGACCAGCTGGGTTACACGTATCAGTTTACCCCGGACGCCGCTCCCCCGGCGCCTGCCACGACGGCGGCGGGTCCGACAGCCGGTCCGGCCACCTTCAGCCTGCGCCTGCCCGTCCTCGCGGAACTGGCGCTCACGTCACCCACCCTGGTGCGCCAGTTCCGAGTTGAGCCGCCGGCGAGCAGCGCGGGCAGGCTCGTCGTTGCTATTGAGCGGGTCGCGGTGCCGGTCGATCTTGCCTATCGGGCGTTCGTGTACCTGCACCCCGCCGACCAAGCGTTCGATCCCAATGCAGTCGATTTTCGCAACCGCTACCTCGTCGGGCATTTCGCGCAGTTCGCGAACCCGCATCTTTCGCATGGGAGCCATCAGGCTGATCGCGAGTTCCGCGTTGCGGTTGATCTCGACGCCTATCCGGCCGTTAGGTCGGCAAGCATGCAACCACTCCTCGTTACGGTTGCCGTTCACGTTTCAGCGGTCCCGGCCGGCCCCCTCGCAACAGCTGCCGTGCCAGTTTCCCAAGCCGCGCGTGACGGGGTATCGGCCCCGGTGCTGGAGCGGAACACAAGGATCGGCTCCGCGACCCTGCGTTCACCCTGATCGATCGGAGGCGCGGCTGCGCATGACCGTCATTCCCTATTTCGAGCTTCATATCCGCCCGATGTTTCGCATCCTCGACCGCGACCACATGGCCTTCAAGCTCGATCTTTGGGACTACGACCAGGTCACAGCATCAGCGCGGAAGATCGCCGGTCTATTGCGATTGAGTCCACCAGGCTTGATGCCGCCGAAAGAGGCGGGCGGACCATGGCCCGAAGGTTGGATACAAACCTTCGAGTTCTGGATCGAGAAGGGTTGTCCGAGGCTGCTCTTGACCGAGGGGCAATACTCGGCCCGCCGCATTGGGAGCGGGCAAGTGATACTCAGCGTTTCGGTCCAGTTGGCCGACGGGGCTGCGGATTCGTGGTCTGAACGAGTGCCGTCGCCGCGCACTGAAGCCGAATATTTGATCTATCTGCGGCCGCCTCAGCCCGGCGCCGAGGAGCCGCCCCGTCTGGTGCAGTTGAAGGAAGTGTTGCCTGCACAGACCGAGAAGGTGTTCATCTCCGACAGCTCCGGCCGACACGAGATTCCGATCAGCAGTTGAACTTGGGCCTGCGGAAAGTCCGGCATGCCACGCCGCAGTGATGCGCCGCGCGGCTTCTTCGTCCCACGGCCTCATTATCATCTCGCGGGCGCGCGCGATGAGGAAGGCGGGCTCTCGAGGTCGAGGGCTTTTGGC
This sequence comes from Microvirga sp., assembly GCA_029266525.1. Lineage (GTDB taxonomy): Bacteria > Pseudomonadota > Alphaproteobacteria > Rhizobiales > Beijerinckiaceae > JAJKJG01. The sequence continues at coordinate 24,325 of JAQSWQ010000014.1, read as the reverse complement.
AGCTTCAGTTTGATCACGAGCTCGAAATGGGTGGGTTGCTCAACTGGCAGGTCGCCGGGCTTTGCGCTTGACGATCAGCGCCCGGCGAAATCGCGCCGAGCAGGCGAGGCCGTACCGCGGAGTAGCCATCCGCGGCGCAAAGGCGCATGCTGCGGTCTCTCCCGCGGCCGTCCGATGCAAGCGGGGGGACCCTGCGAGAGGCGTGCGCTCCCGCTCAAGCGAATGGAGGCGTGTCCATGAACCGTCATCTCACTCCAATCGCTGTCGCGATCGGGCTGCTCGGCCCGGTGTCGGCATCCTCCGCGCTCAGCCAGGACAAGCCCGCAGCCGCACATTCCGGGCATGGCCACACGGTCGCGGCCGAGCGCCTCGGCAAGGTCGCGTTCAAGCTCGAATGCAATGCCGCGGCGCAGGCGGAATTCAACCGCGCCATGGCGCTATACCATTCCTTCGCGTGGCCTGCCGCGACCGCGAGTTTCGCGGCGGTCGCCCAAGCTGACCCGAGCTGCGGCATGGCGCATTGGGGCCGCGCCATGGTGATCCTCGACAACCCCTTCACGTGGCCTGCCAACCTCGCGCCGAAGCTCAAGGACGTCGCGGCGGCGCTCGATGCCGCCCGCTCGGCCGGGCTCAAGAGCCAGCGCGAGAAGGATTATGTCGAGGCGGTCGCCGCGTTCGTGCGCGATCATGAGAAGGTCGATCATCGCACACGCCTGCAGGCCTATGACGAGGCGATGGCGCAGCTCGCCGCGCGCTATCCCGACGACAAGGAAGCGGCGATCCTGTCGGCGCTCGTCACCTCGGCCAACTTCAACCCTACCGACAAGGCATACGCGAACCAGCTGAAGGCGGCGCGCATCCTCGAGCCGCTCGCGAAATCCGATCCGGATCATCCCGGCGTCGCCCACTACCTGATCCACAGCTACGACTACCCGGCGATCGCAAAGCATGGCGTCGAGGCCGCGAAGCTTTATGCGAAGATCGCGCCGGACGCGGCGCATGCCCTGCACATGCCGTCGCACATCTTCACGCGGCTCGGGCATTGGCGGGAATCGATCGAGGCGAACCGCGCCTCGGCGAGGAGCGCGGGCGATGCCACGTTCGATGCGCACCACGCCCATGATTACATGGTCTACGCCCATCTGCAGCTCGCCCAGGATCGTGCCGCGCGGGAGGCCCTCGACCGCTCGCGGGGCATGAAGCCGGTCGACAGCTTCCCGGCGGCCTATGCCTATGCGGCCATGCCGGCGCGCCTCGCGCTCGAGAGGAGCGACTGGAAGGAGGCGATGGACCTCCCGCTCAACCCCGCGGCCGATGCGTATGCCTGGAAGAAGTACCCGCAGGCCGAGGCCGTCAATGCCTTCGCCCGTGGCATCGGCGCCGCCCGGAGCGGCAATGCGGCGGCCGCACGGGAGCAGCAGGGCCGGCTCGGTGCGCTGCGCGAGGCTGCCAAGGAGGCGAAGCTCGCCTATTGGGCCGAACAGATCGACATCCAGGCCGAGCTTGTCGGCAGCCTCGCACTCTGCGCCGAAGGCAAGACGGATTCATGCATCGAGAGCCTGGCGAAAGCGGCTGCGCGCGAGGATGCGACCGAGAAGCACGTCGTTACCCCAGGCCCGATCATCCCGGCCCGCGAGATGCTTGCCGATATCCTCTCCGGCACGGGAAAGGCGACCGAAGCCCTGCGCGAGTACGAGGCGGTCCTGGCGAAGGAGCCGAATCGTTATCGCGCCATCCTGGGCGCGAGCCGGGCCGCCCGGTCCGCGGGCCAGGAAGCTCGGGCCCGCGATCTCTTCAAGCAGCTCCTGGAGGCCGGCCGCGAGGCCGACAGCGCCCGAGACGGGCTCGACGAGGCCCGCCAAGCGGTCGGCCGCGGCTGAACCTCGACGAAGCCGGGGCGGGAGCCCGCCTCGGCCCCGCCGATCTTCATTCGATCACCTCGTCGGCACACGGCGATCCCTTCGTTCGCGAAGATCGGCTGAACGATGACCGCCCTTCTCCAAACGGCCGTATCCGCGAGTTGGTCAGCGTGTCGGCTTGATCGCGTTGTCGACGAGGTAGGTCGCGATCTTGCGTCCCATGTCCCTGCCGACCTCGAGCGAGTTTCGGAAATGGATCCCTCCCCAGACGCGCACGTCGTTGTGCTCGTCGGCGAGCTGCGCGATGGTCTGGAACTGCCGTGTCAGCCGCGGGTTCGCCATGTCGGTCGCCGTGAACGGGATCGGCGGGTTCGGCCCGAACACCGCCTCCAGGATGCCGACCGCGAGCCCGGAGATGATCGCCGCCTGGGACGGGTACTCCGGATGCATCGGCGTCGCGTTCATCGGCACCCAGCCCGGATCGCGCTCGGTCGCCTCGTTGCCGTCCATGTCGCCGTTGCGGATCGCAGTGACCGGCCGCCAGAAGTTATAGGCGAACTTCGCGTCCCAGTCGGTGATGAAGGTGTTGGCGACGCCCATGTTGAGCAGGGCGAACAGGCGCGCGTTCTCGGCAAGCCCGAGGCCCTTCGCGGCGGAGAGCTCGCGCGCCGCGGTCTGCCACGCCGGGCCGATGTTGATCTGCGTCCAGAATTTCACCGCATCGGTCTGCGCCGGCGTGCGTGCTGAGCTCTTCTGCCCGCCAAGGTTCTTGGTCTCGTTGTAGTCGCGAGCATAGAGCGCGCTCCCGAGCTCCGGAGGCGGCCCCGGCCGGAACTGGTCGGCGCTTTTCAGAGCCCACGGCTTCACCCGGGCATATTCGGCAAACAGCGGAGGCGCGGTCGGGACCCACACGCCGGGCGTGGTTACCGGCCGATAAGTGTCGGGGACGTTGGTGCCGTCGCTCGCCCGGTCGGCCTGGACCGCCGCGGCGACCCGTTCGCCGAGCGCGATCCCCTCGATCTTCGCCGGCCCGTCGGCGATCGCCTTGAGCGAGGCCCCGTAAGCCTCTTCCACGATCGCCTTCTGGTTCGGATAGAGCTGAACCAGGATCTGCCGCGCGGCCGCCGCCGCAGCAGCTTCGGCGGAGGCGCTCGGGACTGTGGGCAGATCGGGAAGGTAGCGCGCGTAGCGGTCCTGCACCGCGTTGATCGCGTCCGACATGGCGACATGGACCATCGCCAAGCTCCGCGACGCCGGATTGCTGGAGACGTTCGCCGCCTTCAGGACCTCGATCGAGGTCCGGTTCCAGTCGGTGACGGTATCGGCTCGTGCGGCCCCGGAGCTGAGAGCAGCCAGGATGCCAAGCGCTGCGGCGACGTGCTTCATCATGGTCTCCCCTTCGTGAACTCGGGACGCGACGCGCGTCCGGTCGAACTCGATGCGTGCAGCCTAGCTCATTCGATCACCTCGTCGGCAAGCGCGAGCAGCGTAGGCGGCATGGCAAGGCCGAGGGCCTTGGCTGTCCCGAGATTGATCACCAGCTCGAATTTGGTCGGCTGCAGCACGGGCAGGGCCGCCGGTTTTTCGCCGGCGAGGATGCGCCCAAGATACACGCCTGCTTTGCGATAGCCGTCCGCAAAATCGGGCCCATAGCTCATGAGACCGCCGACCGTGACGTATTCCCGTTGGGGATAGATCACGGGAATGGAGTGGCGCGCAGCGAGGGCCACGAAGATTGCGCGCCGGCTGTTAAAGAACGGGTCGGTGCCGACGAGGAGCGCGCCCGCGCTCTCTTGAACGAGGCGCTCGAACGCAAGCACTATCTCGCGCTCGGTCCCGGCCCGGAGGATGAGAGCTTGCACGCCGACGCGGCCTGACGCCTCTTGCGCCTCGTCCGCCTGCGACTTGGCCGCCGGATAGTTCGGGTTGACGAGCACGCCGACGATCAAGGCCTTCGGCACGAGCTCGCGCATGACCGACAGCTTCTTCGCGTCGAGCGCCGAAGCGAGCAAGCTCACGCCAGTGACGTTGCCCCCTGGCAAGTTGAGGCTGGCGACGAGGCCGGTCTTCATCGGATCGGCCGCGCTGACGAACACGATCGGGGTGTTGGCGGTCGCGGCTCTCGCTGCGATCGCCGGGTCGGTGCCGCCGGCGGCGAAGATCACGGCGACCCGGCGCTCGACCAGATCGGCCACGAGCGCCGGCAGACGGTCATACTGGCCGTCGGCCCAGCGGTATTCGGTCGCGACGTTGCGGCCTTCGACATACCCGGCTTGCTCTAGCCCTTCGCGGACTGCGTCGGCCCATTGCGCGAAATAGCTCGGCGACGCGCCGTGGATAAATCCGATGACCGGCATTGCCGGCTCCTGCGCCCGCGCCGCCGGCGGCCACCCCGCCGCAACAAGCCCAACGATGACCTCCCGCCGCCTCACTCGATCACCTCGTCGGCCCGCGCTAGGACGAATTCGGGTATGGTGATCCCCAGGCTCCGCGCCGTCTTCAGATTGACCGACAGCTCGATGCGCGCGGGCTGTTCCACCGGCAAATCCTGCGGCCGTGTGCCGTCGAGGATCTTCTTCACGTAAGTGGCTGCACGGCGATAAAACTCGCGCCGCGGCGGGCCGTACCCCGCGAGCGCGCCCGCGTGGGTCATCTCCGGATAGCCCGAAATCACGGGCAGGCCATAGCGAAGGCCGAGGGCCGCTATGGCGTCGCGCTGGTCTAGCAGAGTGACGTCGGCAAGGACCAGAAGTGCATCGGGAGGATTCTGCGCCAGCGTCTCGAATAGGGAGCCCAAGGCGCCCGCATTCGGCAACTCGGCTGGCCGCACGGTCACCCCGATCGACGCTGCTTGCGTGCGAGCGCTCTCGAACAGGATTCGGTTTGACGGATTGGTGGGGTTGAACACCGCCGCGATGCTTCGCGCCCGCGGGAGGATCGCCGTTATGATGTCGATGAACTTGGGCGTCAGGTCCTCGTTCAAATTGGAAAGGCCGGTGGTGTTGCCGCCCGGTCGCGCGAGGCTGGCCACGAGGCCGTTGCCGACAGGGTCGTTGATGTGGAGCATGACGATCGGAACCGCCGTGGTGGCGCGCTGCGCTGCCCTGATCGCCGCGATGGTGTTGGCCATCATGACACTCGGATTGCGCTGAAGCACGTCGGCGACGAGCTCCGGAAAGCGCGTGTAGTCGCCCTCTGCCCATCGTAGATCGAGATCATAGTCGCGCGATTCCGCCAGGCCGTTCTCGTGCAAGCCCTGCCTCAGGGCTTCAACGAAAATCTCGCTCGACTGCGCCGTACCGCCTCCCAATAGCGCAATGCGGGCGGTCTTCTGGGCGAGGGCGGGGAATGAGCGTGTCAGAGCTGCCCCGGCGAGCAGCCCACCGATGACCTCCCGCCGTCTCATTCGATCACCTCGTCGGCTTGCGCATGCAGCGTGAGCGGGACTGCGAGGCCAAGCGTCCGTGCCGTCTTGAGATTGATGACGAGCTCGAATTTGGTCGGCTGAAGTACCGGCAGCTCGGCGGGTTTTGCGCCATTCAGGATGCGGCCGGTGTAGATGCCTGCCTGCCGGTAGGTCTCCGCATAGCTCGTCCCATAGCTCATGAGCCCGCCGGCGAGGACGTGCTCGCGGGACTCGTAGATCGCGGGAATGCGTCGCTGCGCGGCGAGCGCGATGATGCGATCACGCCGGCTGTTGAAGAATCCGTCACGGTTGACGATCAGCGCGCCGGCACGTTCCTGCATGAGGGTTGCGAAGGCCGCCTCGAACTCGGCATCGGCGCGGGCCGTCACGACCCGCAGCTGCTGCGAAAGGGCGCGCGCCGCATCCTGCACCTCGGCCGTATCGTTTGCTGCCCTGGGGTGATCGGGGTTGAGGAGAAAACCGACCGTCGAGGCCCCGGGCACCAGCTCACGTATCAGCTCGAGCCGTTTCGCGCCCACCGCCCCGCCCATCAAGGTGGCGCCGGTGATGTTCCCGCCCGGCCGGTTCAGGCTAGCAACGAGCCCCATCTCGACTGCGTCGCTCCCCATGACAAAGACCACCGGGACGGTCGCCGTCGCTGCCTTCGCGGCCTGTGCGGTTATCTCGCCGCCGACCGGAACGATAACCGCCACACGCCGCCCGACCAACTCGGCCGCGAGCGCGGGCAGGCGTGCGTAGTTCCCCTCAGCCCAGCGGAAGGCGATGTGCACGTTCTGCCCCTCGACATAGCCGCTTTCTCTGAGGCCTTCGCGAAAAGCCGCCACCAATGAGGCGGATTCCCCCGGCGACCTGCTGCTCAGAAAGCCGATCAGCGGTACGGGGGGCTGCTGCGCACGGCCCGTGATCGGCTGCGCGGCGGCGGCGCTTGCGAGAAGCGCGATGACCTCCCGCCGCCTCATTCGATCACCTCGTCGGCGCGGGCGAGGAGGGTGGGGGGGATTTCCAGCCCGAGTTCGCGCGCGGTCTTCAGGTTGATCACGAGCTCGAATTTCGTCGGCTGCTCGACCGGGAGGTCGCTCGGTTTGGTTCCGCGCAGCACCTTATCCACGTAGTCGGCGGCTCGCCGGAACAGATCCAGGTAGTCCGGCGCATAGGAGATCAGGCCACCGGCCGCGACGATGTCGCGGAAACCGTGCATGGTCGCCAATCTTGCGCCCAGTGCAGCGGCGTTGATGCGCTCCCGGTTCTCGTTGAAGATGGCGTCGCTCGCGACATAGAGCGCGTGCGCGCGATCCCTCACGCCTTCGATCGCGTCTACGATGTCCTCCGGACGGCGGATGCCGGACGCCACCACCTCGAGGCCCAAGCTGCGCGCTGCCTGCTGGATTTCCTGCATCTCCGAGAGGCCCCCGGAGTTACCGACGTTAGCCATGACGGCAAGCCTTCGAAGGTCGGGCAACAGCTCGCGCAAGAGCTCGAGCCTCTTTCCCGCGGAATCGGCATGCTGGGTCGATAGCCCCGTCGCGTTTCCGCCTGGCCGCGCCAGGCTCGCAGCCAGTCCGATGCCGACCGGATCGCCGACGACCGTGAAGACGATCGGAATGTCCGCGGTCGCCCGCTTCGCCGCGATTGCGGTTGCGGTTCCCCACGTGGCTATCACATCGACCTGGAGCCGAACGAGCTCCTTTGCCATTTCGCCGAAGCGCTCGGCTTTCCCCTCCGCCCACCGGAATTCGATCGCCACGGTTTTCCCGTCGGCCCAGCCGAGCTCGCGCAGCCTCTCCGTGAAGACGGCAACCCGCTGGGTTGCGACCGTTGCTGTGGTCGGGCCCAAGAATCCGATCGTCGGCAGTTTTCCGGAGCTCTGCGCAAGAGCGCCCGGCGGCCAAGCCGCCGCCCCAATCAGCGCGATGATCTCCCGCCGCCTCACTCGAGCACCTCGTCGGCGCGGGCGAGGAGGGTGGGCGGGATCGCGAGGCCGAGGGCCGCGGCGGTCTTGAGGTTGATCACGAGCTCGAACTTCGTCGGTTGCTCGACCGGCAGGTCGCCGGGTTTGGCGCCCTTCAAGATCTTGTCCACATAAGTTGCCGCGCGACGATAGTTGTCGGGGACGCTCGGCCCGTAAAACATCAGTCCACCGGGCTCCACGAACTCGCGCCCGCTATAGATCGCAGGAATCCTATGTTTCGCGGCAAGCGCCGCGATCAGGTGACGGTTCGCCTGCGTGACCGCTTCCAGTTGAACGACCAGAGCATTGGAGCTTCCGCGCAGCGACTCAAAAGCGCGCTCGATATCCTCCGCGCTGCGCACATCGAGCGTGCGCAGCGGCAGCCCCTTGGCCTGTGCGGCCGACTGAAGCTCCTTCAGCTGCGGCCCGCTTCCCGGATTGCTCAAGTTGAGCAGGGCCGCAACTCCAGAACTTCCCGGAACCAGCTCCGTGACGAGCTCGATCCGTTTGGCGTCGAGCTCGGACTGCACGCCGCTAAAGCCGGTGATGTTCCCTCCGGGCCGGGCGAGGCTCTCGACGATCAGCAGCGGCTCTGTCACACCCGCCATGACGACCGGGATGGTGCGCGTCGCGTTCTTTGTCGCGAGTGAGGCGGGCGTGCCGCGCGTGACGATCACATCGACGTTGAGGCCGATCAACTCGGAGATCAGGACGGGGAAGCGGCGAGCGTCACCCTCGGCCGATCGATACTCCAGCACGAGGTTTCGCCCTGCGACATAGCCGAGGTCCTGCAGCCCTTCGCGGAAGGCGGCGAGGTTAGCCTCGTTAAGCTCAGCCGAGATGGTCTCCAGCATTCCGATGCGAAAGATCCTGCCGGGCTGCTGGGCGCGCGCAGCAAGCGGCCACGCCGCCGCGCCCGCAATGCCCGCGATGACCTCCCGCCGCCTCATTCGATCACCTCGTCGGCGCGTGCGAGGAGGGTCGGCGGGATCGTCAGGCCGAGGGCCCGCGCGGTGCTCAAGTTGAGCACGAACTCGAATTTGGTCGGCTGCTCGACGGGCAAGTCGGCCGGCTTCGCCCCGCGCAGAATTCTGTCGACGTAATCGCCGGCGCGGCGAAAGAGGTCGGCGTTGTCCGGTCCATAAGACATGAAACCTCCCGCTGCGAGGAAATCGCGGAAAGCATGAATCGTCGGCAGCCGCGCGCCGACGGCCAAGATGTTGACGCGCGCGTGGTTGGCATTGACCAAGGGATCGGGACACACATAGAGCGCTTCCGCGCCGTTCTTGAGCGTCCCGAACGCGGGCGCGATGTCCTCGGCGCGCCGGATTTCCAGCACATCGACATCGATGCCGAGTTTGCGGGCTGCTGCCTGCGCCTCGCCTATCTCGAGCACGGCGCCGGAATAGGCGACATTGGCGATGATCGCGAACCGCCGCAGACCAGGGAGCACCTCGCGCAGAAGTTCGAGGCGCTTTCCGGCAAGATCGCTCGATTGAATCGACAGGCCGGTGACGTTGCCGCCCGGGCGCGCCAGCGACGCGACCATGCCGCTTCCAACGGGGTCCACCGCTACCGCGAACACGACCGGGATCGTCGAGGTGACCTGCTTCGCGGCGATAGCCCCACTTCCGCCCGTGACGATGACGTCCACCCGCAGGCGCACGAATTCGGCCGCAAACTCGGCCAATCGCTCGCTGCGCCCTTCCGCCCAGCGATACTCGATCGCCACGTTTCGGCCCTCGATCCAGTTGAGCTCGCGCAGCCGCTGCACAAACGCGCCGGTCCATTGGGTCCAGTTCGAAGATGTGCTCTGGCCGAGGAAGCCGATGGTCGGCAGCCTGCCCGGCTGCTGCGCGCTCGCCGCGAGCGGCCAGGCCGCGGCGCCCGCAATGCCCGCGATGACCTCCCGCCGCCTCACTCGAGCACCTCGTCGGCGCGGGCGAGGAGGGTAGGCGAGATCGCGAGGTTGAACTTGGTCGGCTGCTCGACCGGCAGGTTGATGGCCTGCTGGACCGGCACCAGCAGCGATGAGCCCGCTCTTGCGCCGGCAAGCGTCGCGATCATTTCGCGCGCCCTCATGATCTGCAACTCGCGGCAGCTCGGCGCCATTCGCGAGCGAGACCGCGGGCGGAGAAGCGGTGGCGGACACTCGGGTCGGTGTTCGCAGCCAGGGTGATTGCTTCTGCACCGAGGAGGGCCTGAAACTGAGCCGCGTCCAGGCTCGCCCTGGAGGCCGCAACCCCGAGTCGATCAATGGCAGCGGGGTCAAACTCGAATCGCAAGGTGAAAGCGGTTCGCCCATTCGATACCCGCGTGGCACCCTCCATCGGGCCGCCGCCCCCGGCGGCGCTGACCAGGGCGAGCGTGCGGTCGAAGCAAGCAAGCCCGAGGCAAGGCGCAGCATGCCTGCGCTCGTCGCACACCATCGTCAGGATCCCGTAGCGCCCATAATCGCGGCCCGGCGTTCCCCAGGACCGTCCCTGCACGGGACCGGCCATGCAGATGGTCGCGAGCGCAACAATCCGAGCCAGGCCGGTGGATCCGCGGTGTCGCAAGCTCGCCTCCGCCTCGCCGTGTCAACGGCTGTTCAGCCGGACCCACCATCTAGCCGATGCTGGCCTGATGGGCCACGGCGCTGGACCGCCAATCAGGCCGATCACCTCCGGCCAACTCATTCGATCACCTCGTCGGCGCGGGCGAGGAGGGTCGGCGGGATCGTCAAGCCGAGCGCAGCGGCTGTCTTGAGGTTCACCGTCAGCCCGAACTTCGTGGGCTGCTCGATCGGGAGGTCCGAAGGTTTCGCGCCCTGCAGGATCTTGTCAACGTAAACCGCCGCGTGCCGATACATGTCGGGCAGGGCCGCGCCATAGAACATCAGGCCGCCGACATCCACGAAAGCACGATCAGGATAGATGGCCGGGATGCGGCTTGACGCAACCAGCTCGACGATCTTCCGACGCTGCGAGATGAACATGATGTCGGCGAGGACGAGCACGCCGCCGGCCTTGACGCCGATCCCGTCAAGGGCTGCGGCGAGATCGGCAGCCTCGCGCACCTCGATCGTCGTCAGCTCGATCCCGAGCGCTCGACCGGCCGCGTCCTTGCGCGCGCTGAATTCGGCTGTGTAGGGCGAGCCCGGATTGGTCAGCACCGCGATTCGGCGAAGCCCGAAGCTCTCCTTGAGCAGCTCAAGGCGTTTTGCCGTCAGCTCGCCGCCGAGCGCTGTGATGCCGGTCAGGTTGCCGCCGGGCCGACCGAGGCTCGAGACGAGACCGCCCTCGACCGGATCGCCGGTCGTGACGAAGACGACCGGGATCCGTCCGGTCGCGCGCTTGGCCGCGAGCGCGCCCGGGTTGGAGCCTGCGACGATCACGTCGACCTGAAGCGCGACGAGTTCCGCCGCAAGCGCCGGCAGCTTGTCGAGGTCGCCATCGGCGAAGCGCAAGTCGAGCGTGAGGTTCCGCCCCTCGATCCAGCCCAGCTCCCTCAAGCCCGCGCGCAGGCCATCGATCATCGGCGTCTCGGACGATTCCGAGAGGGGCGACAGGCGCCCGATCCGGGCGGTTCTGCCCGATTGCTGCGCCATCGCCGGCCAAGCCGCTATGAAGCCTGCGGCGCTTCCCAGAAAACGACGCCGCCTCATTCGATCACCTCGTCGGCGCGGGTGAGGGAGAGAGGCTTGTTGGGTCGCATCGGGGCCTCGGCCGAGGACGGACCATCGATGCTAGCGCGCGGCTCGAAGGGAAACCAGGGGACGCCGGCGGGTGCGCGCCCGAAGAAAGGCCACCGCTAACGGACGACGGCACTCCGCCGCAGGTCGCTCTCGCTCAGGAGCGCGCTCTGCTCGCCGAGGCGATGGCGGTAGACCTGGAAATTCTCGAGCACGCGCTGGACGTAGTTGCGCGTCTCGGAGAAGGGGATGCGCTCGACCCAGTCGACCACGTCGACGTCGGCTTTTCGCGGATCGCCATAGGCGTCGATCCATTTCTTCACGTTGCCGCCGCCGGCGTTGTAGGAGGCGAACACCAGGATCAGCGAGCCGCGCCAATCCTCCATCAGCTCGCCGAGATGGGCCGAGCCGATCTTGGCGTTGTAGGACGGGTCGTCGAGGAGTTTCTTCAAATCGTAGCCGACCTTGAAGCGGGTCGCGGTGCGCTTTGCCGTCGCCGGCATGAGCTGCATGAGGCCGCGGGCGCCGGCATGCGACTGCGCCTTGGGGTCGAACATGCTCTCCTGTCGAGCGATCGCGTAGACCATGGCCTTGTCGATGCGCGCGCCGACCGGCTCGAACGCCGGGATGCCGATCGTCGGATAGGCATGGAGGTCGAGCGGGAAGCCGCGCTGCACGGCCGCCTTGCCGAGGACGAGAAGGCCGCGCGCGTCGCGATGCTCGAGCGCGATATCGCCCGCCGCCTCGAGATGAGCCGGATGGTTCAGCCGCTGGGCGAGGTCGACATGGAGCGCGAGCGCGAGTTCGGGCGCTCCCATGCCGTAGAGGAGGCGCAAGCCCTTGGCGGCCGCGGTCTCGTGGAAGGCGGTGCGGGCGGCCTCGCCGACATCGGGCGCCGAGCGCAGCGAGAGCGGGTTGCCGAGCTTTGCGCGGGCAAGCTGGCCGTAATAGCTGATCGGGTAGGCGGCGGCGCGTTCGTAATGGCGGTGCGCGATTTCGTCTGCACCGACCGCGTCGGCCGTGCGGCCCTGCCAATAGGCGACGCGCGAGACCGAGATGGGCGTCTCGGCGATCTTCGAAGCGGCCCGGAAATGCGGCGCCGCGAGCGCCGGCTCATCGAGGAAGCGCAGGGCGATCCAGCCGGCGTGGAACTCGGCTTCGATGCGGTTCGCAGCGCCCTCCGCGGCGTGCTGGGCGACGACCCCATAGGCAAGGCGGGCGTCGCCGAGATCGAGCAGCTTGCGGGCGATGATGCGGCGCTCGGTCCACCATTCGTCGCCGTCGGCGAGGACCGCCGGCTCGCGCGTGACGCCGGCCATGGCGTTCGCGGCCTCGGCGAATCTGTTGTTCCGCCGGTGCCACTGCGCGCGGGAGAAGGCATAGGAAGTGTCGGCCTTGAGCGCCGCCGGAACAGCGTCGAGCAGCGCGCCGGCCTTCTTGGTGTTCTCGTTGACGGCGATGCGAGCCTTGACCAGGTGGGCGTAATCGGCGCCGGCCCGCGAGGCGGCGCGGTGCGCCGCGCCCCAGTTCTCCTTGAACAGCATCCGCTCCATGCGCAGGCGATGGTCGGCTTGCGCGAGGACGTTCGGGAACTTCTCGAGGATCTTCGCCTCGAACTCCTTGCCGAATACGTCCTTGCGCCAAGCCTCGCGGACAAGCGCGGCGGCGTCCTTGTCGAGCCCGTCGGCCTGGAAGGCCAAGGCCAGGGCGAACTTGCCGGCCGTGGTCGTGGGGCGCTGGGTCGCGAAGAAGGCTCGCACCACCGGCGGCGGCTTGCGGCTGTAGAGCAGCGCCTCCTCGGCGCGCTTGCGGATGAGGGCGCCGGCGGGCCAATGCGAATCCTCGCGCAGGAAGCCGGCGATGCGCTCGAAGCCGATCGTCGGCGTGGCGCGGATCGCGATCCACTCCATCAGCGAGCGCGCGCTCGCGTCGGGGATCGCGTTGCGCAGGCGGTCGCCCTCCGCGATGTCGGCCTTGCGATAGGCATCGACCGCCTGCCGCAACAGGTTGATGTCGAGGCCGGGACGGGTCGGGAGGGCGATGTCGCCGGGCGAAAGGCGGCCGAACGCCACCTCGTCGATCATCGCGAGGCGGATCGGCCCGGGCGCTTCGCCCGCGCGGGCGCCGCCGCCTGCCGCGGCAGCAAGCGCGCCGCCGATCAGCGCGCCGGTGAGGCGTCGTCGTATCGCGATGCCCAAGTTGAGACCCCCGCGACCACCAAGCCGTTCATTGGACGACGGCCGAATTGAGAAAACGCTAACCGAGACTCACCCCTAAAGCCACTATGCGGCGTTTGCGCGGCAACGCTTCGCGGCTTATGTGTCTTGGGAACACCGGCCGCCGGCCGTCTTCGGGCAGGCGCCCGCGATTCCAAGAGGAACGCCGATGGGCGACAATCGCCGCTTCAGGGGCTCTTTCACGGCCCTGGTCACGCCTTTCCGCGACGGTGCCCTCGATGAGGGGGCGTTCCGGGCTCATGTGAGCTGGCAGATCGAGAACGGGACCAACGGCCTCGTCCCGGTCGGCACGACGGGCGAAAGCCCGACCTTGTCGCATGACGAGCACAAGAAGGTTGTGGAATGGTGCGTCGACGAGGCGCGCGGGCGCGTCCCTGTGATCGCCGGCGCCGGCTCGAACAACACGGTCGAGGCGATCGATCTCGCAAAGCATGCCGAGGAGGCCGGCGCCGACGCGCTCCTCGTCGTCACGCCCTACTACAACAAGCCCTCGCAGGAGGGCATGTACCGGCACTTCAAGGCGATCAACGACGCCGTCGGCCTGCCGATCTTCATCTACAACATCCCGCCGCGCTCGGTGATCGACATGTCGGTCGCGACCATGAAGCGGCTCTACGAGCTCAAGAACATCGTCGGCGTGAAGGACGCGACCGCCAATCTCGGGCGCGTCTCGCAGCAGCGCCACGAGCTCGGGGCGGACTTCATCCAGCTCTCCGGCGAGGACATGACGGCGCTCGCTTATAACGGGGCTGGCGGCCACGGCTGCATCTCGGTCGTGTCGAACGTCGCGCCGCGGCTGTGCTGCGAGCTGCAGGACCTCAGCCTGTCCGGCGATTTCGCCGGTGCGCTCAAGGTGCAGGACCGATTGGTGCCGCTGCACGACGCGATCTTCCTCGAGGCGGGGCTCGCCGGGGCGAAGTGCGGCCTTGCGCTCTTGGGCCGCGGCAACGAGGAGATCCGCCTGCCGATGCTGCCGGTCTCCGACGCCACGAAGGGCGTGATTCGGCAGGCCATGGTCCATGCCGGGCTCCTGAACGCCTGACCGACATGGCGAAGGATGTGAAGACCGGTTATCGGGTCGTCGCCGATAACCGCAAGGCCCGATTCCACTACGAGATCCTCGACACCTACGAGGCCGGCATCGCGCTCACCGGCACCGAGGTGAAGTCGCTGCGCCAGGGCAAGGCCACCATCGGCGAGGCCTATGCGGGGCCGTCCGGGGAAGAGTTCTTCCTCTTCAACGCCTACATCCCGGAATACCTGCAGGCGAACCGCTTCAACCACGAGACCAAGCGTCCGCGCCGCCTCCTCCTGCATAAGCGGCAGATCGACAAGCTGATCGGCGCGACCCAGCGCGAGGGTTTCACGGTCGTGCCCCTGAAGGTCTATTTCAACGAGCGCGGCCGCGCGAAGGTCGAGCTCGGCCTCGGGCGCGGCAAGAAGCTCCACGACAAGCGCGAGACCGAGAAGCAGCGCGACTGGAACCGCGAGAAGGCGCGCGTGCTGCGGGAGAAGGGGTAGGGTCGCCCGCGCGGAGAGGGTAAGCCTAGGTTTCGGGTTCCTCCTCGGCGGCCGGCGCCTGGGCCGGGGGCGCCTGGCGGATGCCGTAGCGGCGCTCGAGGCCGCCGCCCTGGAAGCGCGGACGCTCGGGGCGGTCGCCGAACTCGCCCATGACGCGGGGCGGGCGCTCGGGGCGGTCGGCGGGGTCGCGCCCGATCTTCGGGATGAGATGGGCGAGGTCGAGGAACTCGTCGGCCTGCCGGCGCAGCTCGTCGGCAACCATCGGCGGCTGCGTCGAGATCGTCGACACAACCGACACGCGCACGCCCCGCCGCTGCATCGCCTCGACGAGCGAGCGGAAATCGCCGTCGCCCGAGAACAGGACCATCTGATCGATGAAGGGGGCGAGCTCGAGCGCGTCGATCGCGAGCTCGATGTCCATGTTGCCCTTGACCTTGCGCCGACCGGTCGAGTCCACGAACTCCTTGGTCGGCTTCGTCACGACGCGGTAGCCGTTGTAGTCGAGCCAGTCGATCAGCGGACGGATCGAGGAATATTCCTGATCCTCCACCAGCGCCGTGTAATAGAAGGCCCGGACGAGATAGCCCCTGCTCTGGAACTCCTTCAAAAGCCGCTTGTAGTCGATGTCGAAGCCGAGGGTCTTTGTGGTCGCGTAAAGGTTGGCGCCGTCGATGAAGAGTGCGATGCGCTGCTGCCCGAGCATGTTCTTTCTCTATCGCGTGTTCGAGGGTACGTGGGAACCAGATCCGACAGGCCACGAAGGGGCGCGTTCTCCCCATCCGCGAGTTGCCGAACGCCGCCGCTCGCCGACCCGAGACGAGCCGGAATGTGAAATTTCGTGGTTATTTGATGGCCACTAAACCGGCTCGCCACACTTCTGTCAAGTTGTGGAAGGCGGGCAATAAACCTGAGTTGAGCGCCGTTCAGAGCCAGTCATCGGGCCCGGAAAAAGGCGGCGCAGCCTCAGCCGGTCACGCGCTCGACGCGGCTGATCACGCGCTTCGCGCGCAGCTCGCTGATGATCGCGTTGAGGTGCTTCAGGTCCCAGACCGTGAGGTCGATCGTGATGTTGGTGAAGTCCTGGGTGCGCCGTTTCATCGAGACGTTGTCGATGTTGCCGTCGTGGTCGGCGATGACCTGGGCGATCTGGGCGAGCGTGCCGGGCTCATTGATCGACTGCAGCTCGAGCCGCGCCGGGAAGCGCTGCGGAGCGTCGGGATCGACCTCCCAGCGCACATCCAGCCAGCGGTCGGGCTCGTTGTCGAAGGCGGCGAGCGCCGGCGACTGGATGGGATAGATCGTCACGCCTTCGCCGGGGGTGAGGATGCCGACGATGCGGTCGCCCGGCACCGCGCCGCCGTTCGGGGCGAAACGCACCGGCAGATCGGCGCTCAAGCCGCGGATCGGGATCGCGCTCTCGTCTTCGCCGTTCGGGAGCTTGACCTTGACGTTCGGATCCTTGGCGCTGACCCATCCGGCGCCGTTCGCGCCGGCCGCCGCCGGGCGCCTATCGTCCTTGTACTCGGGATAGACCGCCTTCACCACGTCGCCTGAAAACATCTCGCCACGGCCGACCGCTGCCATGACGTCGTCCACCGTGTGGCGGGCGAGTCGAGGCAGCGCGGCCCTGAGCTTGTCGGGGTTGAGGCTCTTGCCGGCGCGCTCGAAGGCGCGCTCGAGGATCTGGCGGCCGAGCCCGGCATATTGCTTGCGCACCGCGGAGCGCGTCGCGCGGCGGATCGCGGCCCGCGCCTTGCCGGTCACGACGAGCGACTCCCACGCGGCGGGCGGCGTCTGGCCGTCGGCCCGCACGATCTCGACCTCGTCGCCGTTCTGGAGCTCGGTCAGGAGCGGGGCCATGCGCCCGTTGATCTTGCAGCCGACGGCCGTATTGCCGACGTCGGTGTGGACCGCGTAGGCGAAGTCGATCGGCGTCGCGCCGCGAGGCAGCGCGATGAGGCGTCCCTTCGGCGTGAAGCAGAAGACCTGGTCGTGGAAGAGCTCGAGCTTGGTATGCTCGAGGAACTCCTCCGGATTGTCACCCTCGGCAAGGTGGTCGATGGTGCGCCGGAGCCACTGGTAGGCGCGGCTCTCGCCGGCAAGCCGCGACGTGTCGGTGCCGCCGTCCTTGTAGAGCGCATGCGCCGCGATGCCGTACTCGGCGATCTCGTCCATCTGGCGGGTGCGGATCTGCAGCTCGACGCGCTGGCTGCCTGGCCCGATCACGGTGGTGTGGATCGAGCGGTAGTCGTTCTGCTTCGGCGTCGAGATGTAGTCCTTGTAGCGGCCGGGGACCATCGGCCAGGTCGTATGGACGATCCCGAGCGTCTGGTAGCAGGCATCGACCGTGTCCACGATGATGCGGAAGCCGACGATGTCCGAGAGCTGCTCGAAGGCGACCGACTTGCGCTCCATCTTGCGCCAGATCGAGTAGGGCCGCTTCTTGCGGCCCCTGACCCTCGCCTCGATGCCCTTGGAGGCGAGCTTCACGGCTAGTTCGCGTTCGATTTCCTCGACCACGCGCTCGTTGCGCGCGCTCGATTCGCGCAGGCGCCGGCTGATCGTCTCGTAGGCCTCCGAATGGAGATGGCGGAAGGCGAGGTCCTCGAGCTCGTCGCGCATCTCCTGGATGCCCATGCGCCCGGCGAGCGGGGCATAGATGTCGAGGGTCTCCTCGGCGATGCGCTTGCGTTTGTCCGCAGGCATAAAGTCGAGCGTGCGCATGTTGTGCAGGCGGTCGGCGAGCTTGACGAGAAGGACCCGCACGTCCGCCGCGATCGCCAAGAGGAGCTTGCGGAAGTTCTCCCCCTGCGCGGCGTGCTTCGAGACGAGGTCGAGCCGAGCGATCTTGGTGAGCCCGTCGACGAGGGCGCCGATCTCGCGCCCAAAGGTCTTCTCGATCTCCTCGAGCGTCGCCGCGGTGTCCTCGATCGTGTCGTGCAGGACGGCCGCGGCGATCGTCGCGTCGTCGAGCTTGAGGTCGGTCAGGATCGCCGCGACCTCGAGCGGATGGGCGAAGTAGGGATCGCCCGAGGCGCGCTTCTGCGAGCCGTGCGCCTGCATGGCATAGACATAGGCGCGGTTGAGCAGGGCCTCGTCGGTGTGCGGGTTGTAGCGCTTGACGCGCTCCACGAGCTCGAAATGGCGCATCATGTGCGCCCGGCCCGCCTTCGCGGGCACGGCTGGGGCGGCCGGCTGCTGCGGCGTCTCTTTGACTTTCGCGAGCTGCATGGCAGCACGATATTGGCGGGGGAGCTATGACCGCAAGGTGAATTGCTCGTTTACCAAAGCCGCAGGCATGAAAAAGCCCGGCCGAGCCGGGCTTTGCCGAGTCTCGCTGGAGCGCTCGTTCAATCCTCGTCGTCGCTCTCTGCCGGGGGCACGAGACCCTCGAGGCCGCGCAGGAGGTCCTCCTCGCTCATCCGGTCGAAGGTCACCTCGGTATCGTCGCCGCTGCCGGTCGCGGCCGGGATCGCGGGCGCGGCCGCAATCTGGCTGAGCAGCGGAACGGTTTCGGCTTCAGGCTCATCCACTTCCACGTATTTCTGCAGCGAATGGATGAGCTGCTCCTTGAGGTCGTCCGGGGCGATCGTCTCGTCGGCGATCTCGCGCAAGGCGACGACCGGGTTCTTGTCGCGGTCGCGATCGATCGTGAGCGGCGCGCCGGAGGAGATCAGCCGGGCACGGTGGCTCGCGAGCAGCACGAGCTCGAAGCGGTTCTCGACCTTGTCGATGCAGTCCTCGACGGTCACGCGAGCCATGCGCGGCTCCTCATTTCTGTGTCGGTTGTGGCGGAAAGCGCGCTATCTATACGCAACGCCTGCCGAAAACAACCCGGCGACGCCATCGGCGCCTGCGCATTCTTGACACCTCCCGGGGGCTCTGCCACTCGCGCGGCGGTCTTGCCAGGGCGGGGTGGATGTCGCGGGCGTTGGTGTTTCCGGGGCAGGGGAGCCAGGCGGTCGGCATGGGCAAGGCCCTCGCCGAGGCTTTCCCGCGAGCCCGCGCGGTGTTCGACGAGGTCGACGCGGCGCTCTCCCAGAAACTCTCGACGGTGATGTTCGAAGGGCCCGCCGAGGAGCTCACGCTGACCGCGAACGCCCAGCCGGCGCTCATGGCCGTGAGCCTTGCGGTCATGCGCGTGCTCGAGGCCGAGGCGGGGCTCGACCTTGCACGCGACGCTGTCTTCGTCGCGGGCCACTCGCTCGGCGAATACTCCGCGCTCGCCGCCGCCGGCACTTTCTCCATCGCCGATACCGCCCGTCTGCTCCGCATCCGCGGGGAGGCCATGCAGAGCGCGACACCGGTCGGGGTCGGCGCCATGGCGGCGCTGCTCGGCCTCGACGAGGCCGCGGCCGCCGAGGTCGCGCGCGAGGCCGCGCAAGGGCAGGTCTGCGACGTCGCGAACGACAATGGCGGCGCCCAGGTCGTGGTTTCGGGCCACAAAGCGGCGGTCGAGCGCGCCGTCGCGCTTGCGCCGGGAAAGGGCGCGAAGCGCGCCGTCATGCTCGCGGTGTCGGCGCCCTTCCACTGCGCCCTGATGGCGCCTGCTGCCGAGGCCATGCGCAAGGCGCTTGCCGCGGTCGAGATGCGCCCGCCGGCGGTGCCGGTCGTCGCCAATGTCGAGGCCGCGCCGCTGACCGACCCTGCCGCGATCCGCGATGCGCTGGTGCGCCAAGTGACTGCGACCGTGCGCTGGCGCGAGAGCGTCGCCTATATGGCGGGGCAGGGCGTGGACCGGTTCTACGAGATCGGCTCGGGGAAGGTGCTCACCGGCTTGGTCAAGCGCATCGCGCCCGGCGCCACCGGCACGGCGGTCGGCACACCGGAGGACGTGGCGGCGTTCAAAGCCGCCGCGGGCTAGGCCGCCGCGCGCCGTTCACCCGCGCGCGAGCCAAGCCACCGGGACAAGCAGCGCCAGAAGCAGCGGCTGGTGCAGCAGATAGATCGCGAGGCTGTGGCGGCCGGCGAAGGCGAGGGCGCGGCCGATCGGACCTCCCGCGCGCCACCGGGCGAGGGGGCCTTCGCGAAGCCGGGGCGCCAGCAGCCGCGCCGCACCGACGCCGCCGAGCACCATCGCGAACCAGGGGAAGATCGGGACGTAGTCGTTCGAGAACGGCACGCGCGTGCTTAGCCCGGTCCAGACGAGCGGCCACCGGTTGAAGATCTCGCTTTCGCCGAAATGCGCGACCGCGAACACGGCCGCAGCGCCGACGAGCGCCGCCCACCAGGGCAGGCGCAGGAAGGGCAGGGCGAGCACGCTCGAAAGCGCGATGCAGTGCAGGATGCCGAAATAGATGAAGCTGGCGGGGAAGGCGAAAAAGGTCGCGGCAGTCACGCCGGCGGCCGCCGCCGAGACGATCGCAAGGCGCTTCAGGAAGGCGCGCCGGCGGATGCGCGTGCCATGCGCGAGCACGAGGCTCACGCCGACGAGAAACAGGAAGGATCCGGCGATGATGCGCGCGAACCATCGCCATCCGGGATCGCTCATGACCGGGATCGCGGCGAGCTGGAGGAAGCTCAGATCCCAGGAGAAGTGATAGACCGCCATCGCAATGAGCGCGATGCCGCGGGCCGCGTCGACCGCCGCGATCCGCGGGGCGCCGAAGGCGAGTGCGTCGGCATCGCCCAGCATGGCGCTCGTCGTCACCGCCGGTCCCGCCCCTTGGGCTTTGCGCCACGCTCTCCCATACTGCGGCGATGACCGCGAGCGCGCCGGGCCCCTCCCTTGCCGACCAGATCGAGGATCTCGTCGTGCTCGTCCGCCGCGCGAGCGTGATCGCGGGCTTCACCGGCGCCGGCATCTCGACCGAGAGCGGCGTGCCGGATTTCCGCTCGCCCGGAAGCCCCTGGCTCAAGAACCAGCCGATCCCGTTCGAGGCCTATATCCGCAGCGCCGAGGCGCGCCGCGAGGCGTGGCGGCGCAAGTTCACGATGGACGACCTCTATCGCGGCGCGCGCCCGAGCCGCGGCCATCTCGCATTGGCCTCGCTCGTCGCCGCGGGGAAGATGCCGGCCGTCATCACGCAGAACATCGACGGCCTGCAGCAGCAGGCGGGCGTCCCGGGAGATCAGGTGATCGAGCTCCACGGCAACGGCACCTATGCGACCTGCCTCGACTGCGGGGCGCGCCACGAGCTGGATTGGGTGCGCGCACGCTTCGAGGCGACCGGAGAGGCGCCGGAGTGCCGGGACTGCGCCGGCATCGTCAAATCGGCGACGATCTCTTTCGGCCAGGCGATGCCTGAGGAGCCGATGCGGCGCGCGCAGGAGCTGACGCTTGCCTGCGATCTCTTCCTCGCCATCGGCTCCTCCCTCGTGGTCTATCCCGCCGCCGGATTTCCCGTGCTTGCGAAGCGAAACGGCGCGGCGCTCGTGATCGTCAACCGCGAGCCGACCGAGATGGACGAGATAGCCGACCTCGTCATCAACGCCGAGATCGGCGACGTCCTCGCGCCGTTGATTGCGCGTCACAGTTAGCCGCGAAGTTACCGCTCCGACTCGAAGTTTGGGGGACGACCTCCTTTTCGGCTTCCCCTGATTCGCGGCGGTGCTATCCTGGCCAAAGAGTCGCATGCGGCGCGATTCGACGCGGGTTTGTACATGTCCGACGATTTCGAGTCCGGTCCATTAGGCGCGGGCACGGCGCGCCAGGCGATTGATCCCAGCCGGCGCGAGGAGGCCCAGCCCGAACGGCCCTTGGACCTCGTCGAGATCAGCGGCCGCATCAAATGGTTCGACGTCGCCAAGGGCTTCGGCTTCATCGTGCCGGACAACGGCATGCCCGACGTGCTGCTCCACGTCACCTGCCTGCGCCGCGACGGCCATCAGGTCGCCCATGAGGGCGCGCGCATCGTGGTCGAAGCCGCGCAGCGCCCGCGGGGGTTGCAGGCGTTCCGCATCATCTCCCTCGACGAGTCGAGCGCGATCCACCCGTCCGAGCTGCCGATGCCGCGTACCCACGTCGCGGTTGTGCCGACGAGCGGGCTCGAGCCGGCGGTGGTGAAGTGGTTCAACCGCCTGCGCGGCTTCGGCTTCCTGACGCGCGGCGAGGGCACGCCCGACATCTTCGTGCACATGGAGACGCTGCGCCGCTACGGCATCGCGGAGCTCAAGCCGGGCGAGAAGGTGCTGGTACGGTTCGGCGACGGCGGCAAGGGCCTTATGGCCGCCGAGGTGCGCCTCGCCGACGGCGCGCTGCCGTCCTCGCACTGATTGCGCGCGCAAAGCCGATCATGAGCGTTGCGCGGGTCTGTTCGGCGCTGCTCCTGTGGCTCGTCGCCTGGAGCGCGGGCGCAAACGCCCAGGCCTTGCAGCCGCTCGCCATCGTCACGGCGAGCGGGCGGCACGACTTCCAGATCGAGCTCGCCGACAACGACGCCTCGCGCGGGCAGGGGTTGATGTATCGGCGCAGCCTCGCGCCCGACCGCGGCATGCTGTTCGACTTCAAACGGGTCGAGCCGGTCGCGATGTGGATGCAGAACACCTACGTGCCGCTCGACATGTTCTTCATCCGCCCGGACGGCACTATCGCGCGCATCGCTCAGAACACCGAGCCGCTCTCGACCCGCACCATCCCCTCGGGCGAGCCGGTGCTGGCGGTGCTCGAGCTCGTCGCCGGCAGCGCCGCCCGCCTCGGGATCAGGCCTGGCGACCGGGTCGAGCACCCGATCTTCAAGGCTCGCTAACGCGGTCGGACCGGCGCCCCGCAGGCTTCCTGCAGGCGCGCGATCGCCTCCTTTGTCTGCACGGGACGAAAGATCAGGGCGATATCCGGGTCGGCGCCGTTCGGCAGATGCACCGCGAAGGACGCGGCGTCGGGCGCCTGCGAAAGGATCTCGGCCGAGGCCTGGTCGTCGAGCTCGATCGTGTCCTCCGAGGTGCGGGTGGCTTGCGCCGGCTGCCGCCCGCCGCTTCCGAGCTGAAGCTCGACCGACAAGGCGGTTTCGCCTTCAGGCGGCCGGATCTCGGGCCGGTTCAGCCCGACGAGCACGGTCGGTTTTCCGCCCGCGCACTGGATCGCGATCACGCCCGACCCCTGCGTCGAGAGCGTCATGATCGCGTGCCGCGGCTCGGGGGCGCCGGCCATCTCGATGAACCACCACGAGCCGATCGACTCGCCCTGCTGGGCGAGCGCCGGCGCCGAGGCGAGGAGCGCGAGGGCGAGCGCGCCTGCGAGGCCGCGGGTCGGGATCGTGCAGTTCCGCTTCATGGGCATTCACCTTCCTGGCTGCGAACCGCGCCGTGCGCAAGCGCCGACGAGCATGAAGATTGCGACCTCGGCGGTCACCGCGCCTTAAGCTCCTCGCCGTACTCTCCCGACCGGTGATGTCTTCTCAGGGCGACCCCCCGGATGTTCAGAGTTCTGACCGCAACGCTCCTCGCAGCTTTGATCCTGTCCTCGGCCGCGGAGGCGCGGGCCGGGCGCGGCTTCGGCGGGTTCCGGAAATCGAGCCCGGCGCCGCAGACGAAGTCGGTTGCGCCCGGCCGCCGCCGCGAACGCGTCGCCAAACCGCGGAAGCGCCAACGTCGTCGTGCCCGTGCCGATCCTGCGCAGGGAGGCTCGGCCGCCGGCGTCCGCCGCAGCGGTAGGCGCGCCGCTCGGGCTTGCCGCACCCTCGCGGCCGGTCAGCGCAGCCGCGCCGGTCGGGTCTGAGCCCGCCGCCGCGCCGCGCCCGTGGTGCGAGAGCGGCAAGGTCGTCGGCGGCCTCTGCCTCCTGAACTAGCGACGGGCGCCGGGCCGGGGTTGCGCTGCAACCGTCGACTCCCTACAGGATTCGAGGCCGGCGTCGGGGCGTAGCGCAGTCTGGTAGCGCATCTGCTTTGGGAGCAGAGGGTCGCTGGTTCGAATCCGGCCGCCCCGACCACGCCCGCACACGGAACGCGAATGACGACCGCCCGCATCTACAAGCCCGCGAAGACCGCGATGCAGTCCGGCACCGCCCGCACGAAGCAGTGGCTCCTCGAGTTCGACCGCGTCGAGCCGCGCGAGATCGAGCCCTTGATGGGCTGGACCTCCTCGGGCGACACCCGCCAGCAGGTCAAGCTCTGGTTCGACACGAAGGATGAGGCGCTCGCCTACGCGACGCGGGAGGGCATCGCCTACCGGATCGAGGAGCCTCAGGAAGCGAAGCGGCGCACCATCTCCTACGCCGACAATTTCAAGTTCAACCGCGTCGGCCAATGGACCCATTGACCGGCGCTCACGCCGGCGCGCCGGGCACGCTATACTGGCGGCCGACGCCAGGAGCGGCCCCGTAGCTCAGCTGGATAGAGCAGCAGCCTTCTAAGCTGTTGGTCGCAGGTTCGAGTCCTGCCGGGGTCGCCAGACTTTTCAGAGGCTTAGCGAATGACGTTGATGTCATTCTGATACAAACTTTTTGCTCATTCTGACAGATCGTCCGGTTTTGTTCGTAAAGCCCGTCGCTTCTTGGCCCCCGCCTCGACCTGGCGCATTGTCCGCTTGGCGTACCGCGGTAGCACCTTCGCCGACCGATGTCGGCCCGCTGCCCGCATCTCGGCATCGCTCAGATCGGCATCCGCCGCCTCGGTGAACCCGCCATGCCGGAACGAGGTGAATGACAACTCATTACGCAGTCCGGCGGCCAGGATGATGTCCTTTACCGTGTGGCTCAACTGCGTGAGGTCCACCCGAGGCTG
>JAQSWQ010000120.1 GCA_029266525.1 Microvirga sp. | reverse complement strand
ATGTACGCCTTTCCATCCGTGGTTCTCCGTGTTTCGCCTCCCGGCCCGCAGTGTAGCTGTCCCCGTGAGCCCGTAAAGACGGGGCGGCTCACTCTCCGAGAAGATGATTGACAGCCGGCGCGCGGGGGGCGAGGTTCGGCGCGTTCCGAGGGGGGCCCTGAAGGAGGGGCTGAGATACGGCCGCCGCCGTGACCCTTGAACCTGATCCGGGTCATACCGGCGGAGGGACAGGAACCAAGGCGCACCCCCCGCAGCCGACGCCGGATCTCCTGAAGCTCAAGGAGATCCTCATGAACGCCCCCATCACCAACCTCAAAGGTCTGCCCGAGATCCTGAAGGGGCGGGATGCCAGAGGCATCCCTGCCGCGGTCACGACCGGCCCGATCCAGGGCTCGCGCAAGGTCTATGCCTCGCCGAAGGGCCGCACGGATATCCGCGTGCCGCTGCGCGAGATCGTGCTTTCGGACCCGGCCGAGCCGCCGGTCCAGGTCTACGACTCGTCCGGCCCCTACACCGAGGCGGACGCCGCCATCGATCTCACCGAGGGCGCGCCGCTCGTGCGCGAGCCGTGGATCGCCGCGCGCGGCTACGCCTCCGTCGAGCCGCGCCCGGTGAAGCCGGAGGACAACGGCAACATTTCGCCGGAAAAGCTCGTCGCTCCGTGCCCGGCCAGGCGTACTGTCCGCAAGGGGGCGCCGGGCGAGCTTGTGACGCAATACGAGTTCGCCAAGGCCGGAATCGTCACCGAGGAGATGGTCTTCGTCGCGCACCGCGAGAACCTCGCCCGCGAGGCCGCGCTCGCCGAGGCCGAAGAGAAGCTTGCCGGCGGCGAGAGCTTCGGCGCCTCGATTCCCCCCTTCGTCACGCCGGAATTCGTGCGCGACGAGGTGGCGCGCGGGCGGGCGATCATCCCGGCCAACATCAACCAAACATCCACAACATCCGCGGCTGGATCATCCGCAACGCGCCGGTGCCGATCGGCACGGTGCCGATCTACCAGGCGCTCGAGAAGGTCGACGGCGATCCGCTCAAGCTTGATTGGGAGGTCTTCAAGGACACGCTGATCGAGCAGGCCGAGCAGGGCGTCGACTACTTCACCATCCACGCCGGCGTGCGGCTCGCCCATGTGCCGCTCACCGCAAAGCGCGTCACCGGCATCGTGTCGCGCGGCGGCTCGATCATGGCGCGCTGGTGCCTCGCCGGGCACCGCGAATCCTTCCTCTACGAGCGCTTCGACGAGATCTGCGACATCGCGCGCGCCTACGACGTGTCGTTCTCGCTCGGCGACGGCCTGCGCCCCGGCTCGATCGCCGACGCCAACGACGCGGCGCAGTTCGCCGAGCTCGAGACGCTCGGCGAGCTCACCAAGATCGCCCACGCCAAGGGCTGCCAGGTCATGATCGAGGGCCCCGGCCACGTGCCGATGCACAAGATCAAGGTCAACATGGAGAAGCAGCTTCGCGAGTGCGGCGAGGCGCCGTTCTACACGCTCGGGCCGCTCACCACCGACATCGCGCCGGGCTACGACCACATCACCTCGGCGATCGGCGCGGCGCAGATCGGCTGGTACGGCACCGCGATGCTCTGCTACGTCACGCCGAAGGAGCATCTCGGCCTGCCGAACCGCGACGACGTCAAGACCGGCGTCATCACCTACAAGATCGCGGCCCACGCCGCCGACCTCGCCAAGGGCCACCCGGCCGCGCAGCTGCGCGACGACGCGATCTCGCGGGCGCGGTTCGACTTCCGCTGGCAGGACCAGTTCAACCTCTCGCTCGACCCCGACACCGCCCGCGCCTACCACGACGAGACCCTGCCCAAGGACGCCCACAAGGTGGCGCACTTCTGCTCGATGTGCGGCCCGAAATTCTGCTCGATGAAGATCACGCAGGATCTGCGCGCGGAGGTGCAGGAGATGGAGCGCGCGGCGGCCGAGGCCGGGATGCGGGCGAAGAGCGCGGAGTTTTTGGCGGGCGGCGGGAAGCTTTATGTGGACGCGGCGGAGTAGGGCGCTCGCGTCCGATCCCAACCTGCGTCATGCTGAGGAGCCCCCCCGCAAGGCGGGCGCCGTCTCGAAGCACGCACCGCCGTCCCGCGTGCTTCGAGACGCGCCGCTCCGCGGCGCTCCTCAGCATGACGCCGTTGTGGTAGGCGCCGCAGCCTTGCGCTCGCGCCGCCTCCTCGTCACCCCGGCACTCGGTACAGCCCACACAGCTTATTCCCGTCGGGGTCGCGGAGGTAGGCGAGGTAGAGGGGGCCGAAGCTGCCCTGGCGGGGGCCGGGTGGGTCCTCGATGGCGGTGCCGCCATTCGCCACGCCGGCCTTGTGCCAGGCCTCGACCTGCTCGGGCCCCTCCAAGGAAAACCCGATCGTGCCGCCGTTGGCGTGGCAGGCGGGCTGCCCGTCGATCGGCTTCGACACCATGAAGGCGGCGCCCTTGTGGAGGTAGGACAGGCGGCCCTTGGGGTCGACCCGGCCCGGCTTGCCGCCGATCGCTGTGAACAGCGCGTCGTAGAAGGTCTTCGCCCGCTCAATGTCGTTTGAGCCGACCATGACGTGACTGAACATTCGCTCCTCCTTCGCGATCCATCGGCCTGGCCTCACGCATAGCGCTCGCGCGCCCTGGCGCGGGCCTTCTCGGCCTCGGTCTCGCGGTCGCGCGCCGGCGCGTTCGTCGCGAGCGAGTCGAGCAGCCGGCGGGCGGCTTCCGTGACCTCGTCGACGGCGCGCTCGAACGCCGGCGCGTTCGCCCGTGACGGCGCGTTGAAGCCCGAGAGCTTGCGCACGAATTGCAGCGCCGAGGCGCGGATCTCGTCCTCGCTCGCGGGCGGCTCGAAATTGAACAGCGTGCGGATGTTGCGGCACATGGCGTCGCTCTCCTTCCAAGCGGCAGATCACAAGGGAATCCGGGCAGATCGGAGGCGGCGCCCGCGTCGACCTCAGCCCCATCCGCCTGCCGAGAGTCTCTCCCTTGCCATTGAGCCGCGGCTGCGATAGCTTCAACTGTCAGTCGCGTCAGCATCCCGCCTCCAACAGGGGAGCTCTCGATGCCGATCCAGATCGCGAATTTCGACATCAGCGACAGAAGCGTCATCCGCGGCGAAGGAAGGGTGAGGCTCGTGCCGCGTCGGCAGGACGCCGCCCATAGCGGGGTGTTCCGCGTGAGGGTCGCGGTGACTTTCAACCCGGCGGCAGACGATTATCCCGCTGGCTCGGTGAGGATCGACGTCGACCTGTCCGACTCGTTCAAGGGGCAGGCCGAGTCGACCTCGATCGAGCAGGTCAATTCCTTCGGCAAGCATACGCCGACGTCCGTCATAGCCGGCCGATGCAAGGTCACGATCACGGATGGAGGCCCCGTGCCGGTCGGCTGCCGGTTCTGGCTGTTGATCGCGAACAACAAGAGGCCGGGCGACCAGGGAACCGCCGACATCGCCGGCTTCGTCGTCTACGACCGCGACGGAAACAGGGTCGCCTATGGCACCGGACCTCTCGAGGGCGACATCGAGGTCGCACCAGGTCTGTAGCAGCAAGGCCCGGGCAAAGCTCGGACGCGTCAAGCGAGTTCGGCCAGGATCCCGGACGGCCCCGGGGCGGGCCTGATGCGTGTCATCAACGCAGGAGAACCCGCTTGCCTCGGGCCGAGAAGGCCCGAGTCGCAGCCGCCGCGATGGTCGTCTGCTCTTGCGGCTGCGACCGTGCCATCCTAGAGCTTTCGAACATCTCGCATGCCTCTTTCCGGCCTCAAGGTCCTCGACCTCACCCGCGTGCGCTCGGGCCCGACCTGCGTGCGCCAGCTCGCCGATTGGGGCGCCGACGTCGTCAAGATCGAGATGCCGGAAGGCGCGGAGCCCGGCGATGCGCCTGGCGGGCCGCGCAACGGGCCGGACTTCCAGAACCTCCACCGCAACAAGCGCGCGATCACGCTCGACCTCAAGGCGCCGCGCGGCCTCGCCCTGTTCCGGCGCATGGTCGAGCAGGCCGACGTGGTGGTCGAGAACTTCCGCCCCGACGTGAAGGAGCGGCTTGGGGTCGATTATCCGGCGCTGCGCGCGCTCAACCGGCGCATCATCCTCGCCTCGATCTCGGGCTTTGGCCAGGACGGGCCCTATCGCGACCGGCCGGGCTTCGACCAGATCGCGCAAGGGATGGGCGGCATCATGTCGATTACCGGCCTGCCCGGCCAAGGGCCGGTGCGGGTGGGCATACCCGTAGCCGATCTCTCGGCCGGCATCTTCTGCGCCCAAGGCATTCTCCTCGCGCTGATCGAGCGCGAGCGCTCGGGCGAGGGGCAGTGGGTCGACACATCGCTGCTGCAGGCGCAGGTGTTCATGCTCGATTTCCAGGCCGCGCGCTGGCTGATCGGGGGCGAAGTGCCGAAGCAGGCCGGCAACAACCACCCGACCTCGATCCCGACCGGGGTGTTCAAGACCCGCGACGGCCACATCAACATCGCAGTCACGGGCCAGCGGATCTGGGAGCGCTTCTGCCGCGCTTGCGGCCTCGAGCGGCTTCTCGCCGATCCGGCCTATGCGAGCGCGAAGGCGCGCTCCGACAATCGCGACCGGCTGGGCGAGGAGATCGACGCCGCCCTCGCAGCCGAGGACAGCGCGAGCTGGATCGCCCGCTTCAACGAGGCCGGCGTTCCCTGCGGGCCGATCTACGCGATCGACGAGATGTTCGCCGATCCGCAGGTCGCGCATCTCGGGCTGACGGCGCGGGTCTCGTCGCCCCATCTCGGAGAATTGGAGATGCTGGCCCAGCCCGTGCGCCTGTCGCGCACGCCTTCGCGCGTGGAGCGCCACCCGCCGGCCGTCGGCGAGCACACCGACGAGGTGCTGCGCGAGCTCGGCTGCTCGGCCGAGGAGATCGCGGAGTTGAGGCGCGAGGGGGTGCTCTGAGCGCGAGCCGTCTTCCGCCCATTCGGAATCGTGCGCCATCGTCCTCGCGGTCTCCGGGAGCCCGAGCTTTGCGTAAGAGGTCGAGGGGGCGCGGGACGCGACGGCTCGATCCTAATTTTATACGGGAGCCTGTCG
>JAQSWQ010000081.1 GCA_029266525.1 Microvirga sp. | reverse complement strand
GCGGCCAGCTTCTCGACGACTGACCGGGCGCAACCGTACAGGCGGGAAACCGCAGCCGTTGACGCCCGTTACCGTGCGTGCCCGCCTACATTCCTCCTCCCTCGGTTCCCCTCGCATGACGCTCCAGCAAGGCCTCGCCTTCGGCATCCTCGGAGCCATGATGGGGCTCTTCATCTGGGGCCGGCTGCGCTACGATCTCGTTGCGGCGCTCGCCCTTCTCGCGGCGGTCGTCGTCGGAATCGTGCCGCCGAAGGAGGCCTTCAAGGGCTTCAGCGACGACATCATCATCATCGTCGCGAGCGCGCTTCTGGTCAGCGCGGCGATCGCCCGCTCCGGCGCGGTCGAGGTCGCGATGCGCTTCGCCTCGCCCTATGTCGGCTCGGTCCGTGCGCAGATGATCCTGCTCGTCGTCTCGGTGACGGTGTTCTCGGCCTTCATCAAGAACATCGGCGCGCTCGCCATGATGATCCCGGTCGCGTTCCAGTTCGCGCGGCGCTCGGGCGCCTCGGTGTCCTGCTTCCTCATGCCGATGGCCTTCGGCTCGCTCCTCGGCGGCATCGTCACCCTGGTCGGGACATCGCCGAACGTCATCGTGGCGCGGGTGCGCCAGGAGCTCGTGGGCGAGCCCTTCCAGATGTTCGACTTCACGCCGGTCGGGCTCGGCATCGCGGCCGCCGGGGTGGCGTTCCTGATCGTCGGCTATCGCCTCCTGCCGGCCCGGAAGGGATCGGCAGGTATGGATGCGGCCCTCGAAGCGCATGAATACACGACCGAGGCCAAGGTGACCGAGACTTCGCCCGTCGCGGGCCAGACGGTCTCCGACCTGCGCAAGCTCTCCGAGGACGGCGTCTCGGTCGTCGGCATCGTGCGCAAGGATGACCGCAGCGCCCGGCCTCTGCCGGATGTCGAGATCAGGCCCGACGACACGCTCCTCCTGCAAGGCGATCCGAAGGCCCTCGACAGCCTCGTCGCCCATGCCGAGCTCCGCCTCACCCGCGACGACCGGCCGCTCGAGAAGGAAGAGGCGGCGGACGAGGTCGGCGCGATCGAGGCGGTGATCGGCTCGGATTCGGCGCTCGCGGACCGCACCGTCGAGCAGGTCGCGCTCTACCAGCGCTTCGGCGTGAACCTCCTCGGCGTCAGCCGGCGCGGCGAGCGCATCACCGAGCGGCTGCGCTCGGTACGGCTGCGCCCCGGCGATACGGTGGTGCTGCAAGGGGTGCTGCGCTTCCTGCCGGAGACCCTGAAGGCCCTGAATCTCCTGCCGCTGGCCGAGCGCAGCATCCCCCTCGGCAGCGCCCGGCGCGGCTCGATCGCGGTCGCGATCCTCGCCATCACGGTCCTGCTCATCGCCTTCGACGTCCTGCCGATCGCGATTGCCTTCTTCGGCGCGGCGGTCCTGCTCGTGCTGTTCGGCGCCCTTCCGATCCGCGAGGCCTATCAGAGCATCGAGTGGCCGATCCTCGTCATGCTCGGCGCCTTGATCCCGGTCTCGGACGCGATCCGCACGACCGGCGCGACCGAGCTCCTCGCCGCCTGGCTGTCGCAGGTTGCCGGCATGCTGCCGCCGGCCGGAGCCGTCGCCCTGGTGATGATCGCGGCGATGGCGGTGACGCCCTTCCTCAACAACGCCGCGACCGTGCTGGTCATGGCCCCGATCGCAGCGAGCTTCGCGACGCAGCTCGGCTACCGCCCCGACGCGTTCTTGATGGCGACGGCGATCGGGGCGGCTTGCGACTTCCTCACGCCCATCGGCCATCAGTGCAACACGCTCGTGATGGGACCGGGCGGCTACAAGTTCGGCGACTACAGCCGGCTCGGCGCGCCGCTCTCGCTCATCGTCATCCTGGTCGGCGTGCCGCTGATCCTGATCGTCTGGCCGATCGCCAAGCTCTGACGCGCCTTCCTTTGGCCGGAAACGGAACCGAAAGCGTGGCGGTCCAAGATGATCCGCATGCGTATCCTGCCTCTCCTCCTTGCCCTCGGCCTTGCGGCTTGCGGCGGGCAAACCGCGCGCCATGCCGCGCATGACGTGCCGGTCGATGCCGCTCGCGCGGCGGCGCTGATCTCGCAGTACCGGGCCGCGCACGGCCTCGGGCCTGTGACGGTCGACGCGGGGCTCGCGCGCGTCGCCGCGGCGCAGGCGCGCCGCAACGCCCAAATCGGCGATCTCTCGCACGACATCGGCGGCGACTTCCCGGTGCGGCTCGCCTCCTTCGGAGCCGCCGACCGCGCCCGCGCCGCCGAGAACCTCGCCGGCGGCTCAGCCACGCTCGACGGCACGATCTCCCAGTGGAAGGCCTCGGCCGGGCACAACCGCAACCTTCTGATGCGCGAGGCGCGCCATTTCGGCATCGCCCGCGCGGACGCGCCGACCACGCGCTACAAGCATTTCTGGGCGCTGGTGATGGCGGAGCGCTAGGCGCCTTAAGCCGAGCCGCGCGCGCGGGCGTCGAGCGTCCTGACGTTGTTGCGAATGCGCTCGTTCTCCGGGTCGAGCGCGAGCGCCGCGGAAAGATCCTGGCTCGCGCGCCGCATGTCGCCGCGCAGGAGATAGGAGTAGCCGCGATTGTTCAGGAACTCCGCGGTCGGACCGGTGATCTTCAAGGCCTGCGCATAGGCCCGGTCGGCGAGGCGGAAGCGCTTGAGCTGGTCGTAGGACGCGGCAAGCCCGTAGCGGCTCTCCCGGAAATGCTCCTTGCCGAGGGTAAGGTCGTCCTTGGGCTCGTCCGGCGCGCGCGTCGCGACCGCATAGGCGGCGGGGCTCGGCGGCCCGCCGATCGTCCCGAGCTCGATCGTCGTGCAGCCCGGGAGCGCGAGCGCCCCGGCGGCGGCGAGAAGAGCGATACGCAAACCCATGGCCCTCACCGATCTCCGGCTAACCGGCCAAGCCCGCGCCCGAGATGTGGATGACGACGGGCAGCATCAGCACGAAGAGGAGCACAGGAAAGACGAAAAGGATTAACGGAACCGTAAGCTTCGCGGGCAGCGAGTAGGCCTTCTCCTCGGCCCGGGCGAGGCGCTTCGAGCGCATCTCGTCGCTGTAGACGCGAAGCGAGTTGGAAAGGCTCGTGCCGAGCTCCGCCGATTGCTGGAGGAGGGTCGCGAGCATCATCGCCTCCTCGATGCCGAGGCGCTCGCCCAGGCGCTCGAAGGCTTCGCTGAAGGTCTTGCCGGCCCTGATCTCGAGCGAGCCCATGTAGAGGTTCTCGGCGAGCGACGGGTAGCCGTCCACGAGCTCGCGGGCGATGCGCTCGATCGCCGCCTCCATCGACAGGCCGGCCTCCGCGCAGACCACCATCAGGTCCATGAAGTCGGGGAAGCCCATCCGGTGCTGCAGCGCGCGCTGGGCGATGCGCCGCTTCATGGCGAGGGTCGGCAGGAAGTAGCCGGCGATCGCGAGCGCGCCGCACCACATCCAGGTCGTGGCGCCGGTGGTCTCGCCGAGGAGGAGGGGCAGGAAGGTCAGCCCGGCTATGCCAAGCGCGAGCGCGCCTGCGAACCGCGCCCCGAAATAGATCGCGACCGCGCGCTGGTCGAAGAATCCGGCCTGGACCAGCTGCATGCGCAGGAGCCGGTTCTGCTTCGCGTCGGCCGAGAGGTTCTGGTCGAGGAGCGCGACCAGGCGCTCGAAGGACGGCCTCGCCGGCGTCCCCGCGGGGCCGGCGGCCGAGGCGGCGGGCTGCACGCCATCCGCGGCCCGCCGCCGGACGTCCCGGCGGTCGCGGGCGATGCCGAAGACCACGAACAGCAAGAGCCCGCCGCCCGCGGCCCCGAGCACCGCAAGGGTCATGACCGGATCGTTCCCGAAGCTTTCGGCGAGGGCGGAGAGAGCGTCCATGGCCGGCTCAGAACTTGAAATTGATCATGCGCCGCATGATCAGGTTGCCGACCCCCATCCACAGGAGCCCCCCGCCGAAGGCGTAGGGCGTCATCGGATGGCCCCAGGTCTCGCCGTAGAAGGTCGGCGTGATCCAGTTGACGAGGCCGAAGACCGCAAACGGGGTGAGGTTCAGGATCATTGCCGAGGCGCGGCCCTCGGCCGCGAGGCCGCGGATCTTGCGGCGCATCTTGAAGCGCTCGCGGATGACCTTGGAGAGGTTGTCGAGGATCTGGCTCAGGTTCCCGCCGGTCGTCGCCTGGATCGAGACCGAGGTCACGAACAGCGGCAGATCCTCATGGCCGATCCGGGCCATCATGCTGCGCAGGGCGCCTTCGAGATCGGAGCCGTAGGTGATCTCGTCCGCGACCATGCCGAACTCGGTGCCGACCGGATCGGGGAGCTCGCGCGCCACCATGGCGATCGCGACAGGGGTCGGATGGCCGGCCCTCAGCGAGCGCACGATGACATCGATCGCTTCCGGGAACTGCGCCCCGAACGCCTTCTGCCGGCGCCGGCGCATCCAGACCAGCACCGCGTAGGGGAATGCGGTCACGCCGACGAGCGCGGCGGCGGCCGCCTCGAGGAGCTCGCCGCGCCACACGAAGACGCCGAGGAACGCCGCAACCGCGGCGAGGCTCAGCATCAACGCCACGCGGGCCGGCTCGACCTTGACGCCGGACTGCAGCACGAGCCGGTTGAAGGCGGCGATCGGCAGGGCGTAGCCGCCGTCGGCCGAAAGCCCGCGCTCGCGGCGCAGCTGCACCAGCACCTTCTCGCGGTCCGGCTCCTTCGAGGATACCTTGAGACGGCGGTTCACGCGGGTGCGGTAGCTCTGCGTGTTGTGGAAAAGCAGATAGAGCGCCTCCGCGACGAGCACGGCGGCAAGCGCGGCGAAGCCGTAGAAGAGGTAGAGCGGGTCGATCTCGAAGGGCATGGCGAGGAGTCAGCGGTGAATAGTCAGTCGGCAACCGACGGACGACTGACGACTGACGACTGACGACTGAGGTTCATCGCTCACCCCTCTCACAGCGGCTTCGACGGGTCGAAATACGAGCCCGGGATGTTGATCCCGTGCGCCACCAATTCCTGCAGGAAGCGCGGTCGCACGCCGGTCGCGACATGGTGGCCCTGGATGTTGCCGTCGCCGTCGGTGCCGGTGCGCACGTATTTGTAGATCTCCTGCATCTGGATGATCTCGCCCTCCATGCCGGTGATCTCGGCGACCGAGGTGACGCGGCGCTTGCCGTCGGCGAGGCGCTGGAGCTGCACGATCATTCGCACGGCGGCCGAGATCTGGCCGCGGATCGACAGCTGCGACATCGGCAGCCCGGCCATGCCGATCATCTGCTCGAGACGCGAGATCGCCTCGCGCGGGTTGTTGGCGTGGATCGTCGCCATCGAGCCCTCGTGGCCGGTGTTCATGGCCTGGAGCATGTCGAAGGCCTCCTCGCCGCGGCACTCGCCGAGGATGATGCGCTCGGGGCGCATGCGCAGCGCATTCTTGACGAGGTCGCGCTGGCGGATCTCGCCCTTGCCCTCGAGATTCGGCGGACGCGTCTCCATGCGCGCGACATGCGGCTGCTGCAGCTGCAGCTCGGCCGCGTCCTCGATCGTGATGA
Source organism: Microvirga sp. (assembly GCA_029266525.1). GTDB lineage: Bacteria > Pseudomonadota > Alphaproteobacteria > Rhizobiales > Beijerinckiaceae > JAJKJG01. The sequence goes on along the minus strand of JAQSWQ010000081.1, from coordinate 9,839 downwards.
GGCGCTCGGTGTGCGAGATGTAGGCCGAGAGCGCGTTCAGCATGGTGGTCTTGCCGGAGCCGGTGCCGCCCGACACGATCGTCGTGATGCGCGCCTTCACGGCTGCGGCGAGCACTTCGGCCATCTGCGGCTTGATGGCGCCGACCTCGACGAGCTTCTCGAGCGAGAGCTTCGATTTCGAGAACTTGCGGATCGAGACGAGCGGGCCGTCGACGCCGATCGGGCGGACCGCGCAGTTGAAGCGCGAACCGTCGAGGAGGCGCGCGTCGCACAAGGGGCTCGACTCGTCGACGCGGCGGCCGACCGCGGAGACGATCTTCTGGATGATGCGCATGAGATGCGCCTCGTCCTTGAACAGCGAGGGCACCGGCTCGAGCATGCCGCGGCGCTCGACGAAGATGTTCTGATGTCCGTTGATCAGGATGTCGGCGATGGTCGGGTCCTTGAGCAGCGGCTCGAGCGGACCGAGGCCCGTCATCTCGTCCATCACCTCCGAGACGAAGAGCTCGAGTTCCTTGGTGTTGAGGGGCAGGCGCTCGGCCACGACCCACTGCGCGATGATGCCGTGGATCTCGCGGCGAAGCTCGTCGGCCGGCAGCTTCTCGAGCGCCGCGAGGTTGAGCTCCTCGATGAGCCGCCGATGGAGCCTGACCTTGGCGTCGAGGAGCTTCTCGTTCGGAGAGGCCGGCGGCGCGGGCATGGCCGGGGCGGCGGGCGCCCCCGGCTTCGGGGGCTCCGGCACCGCCACCGCCGGGGGCGGCGCTTCAGCCGGGACGGCTGGCCCGCGCGCCAACGCCGGCGGCGGCGGAGCGGGTTGCGGCGGTGGGGCGGCGGTGCGGCCCGAGAAACGTCCAAGCATGTCGATGTCCGTGCGTTCAAATGGCTTTCATGGCGTCAGGCGGCGCGCATCTTGTCGGCGGCCTGGGCGAGGAGGATGCGCTTGAGGTCGGTCGAGACGTTGCTGCCGGCCTTCACCGCCTCGAGCGGCAGCCCGCGGTCGATCGCCTCGCGCACGAGCTTGTAGTTGTTGACGACGGTGCCCTCGAAATAGCCCTCGAGCGCCCGCTCGACCTCGGCGCGGCGAAGCCCGTTGCCGAAGATGAGCTGCTGCTCGAAGCGGTTGACGATGACGCGCGGCTTCAGGTCCGGAAGGCGCTCGACGAGCGCGCCCGCCAGCCGCCGGGCGAGACGCAGGCCCGGCACGGTCATGTCGGTGACGAGGTAGACCCGGTTCGAGCCGAGCAGGACCTGATCGGTCCAGGGCTCCCAGGCGCGCGGCAGGTCGATGATCACGTTCTCGAAGCGCGCCGAGACGAGGTCGAGCAGCCGGATCACGACCGACGCGTCGAGCGCCGGCCGCTCGGCCGGACGGCCCTTGGCGGCGAGCACCGAGACGCCCGAGGCGTGCCGGCTGAACATCACCTCGAGCAGCTGCAGGTCGAGCCGCTCGGGATGCGGCCCGATCTCGTCGAGGTCGAGCCGCGGCTCGAGGTCGAGATAGTCCGTGCAGGTCCCGTTCTGGAAGTCGAGGTCGACGACGCAGGTCGAATCGTCCTTCTGGCCGCTCTTGCGCAGCAGCATCGCCGCCTCGATCGCGAGCGTCGTCGTGCCGACCCCGCCGGCCGGCGAGAGGAAGGAGAGGATCTGGCTGCCGTCCTCGGGCAGGCTCGACGTCGCCTTGAGCGCGCGGATGCAGGCTTTGAGGATCTCCTTCGGCTCGACCGGCTTGCGCAGAAAGTCGGCGAGGCGGATCTGAAGGAACCAGCGCACCAGCGCGTCGTCGAAGGCATCGGCGAGCACGATCACCGGCGCACGCCCGAAGCTGCGCATCGCAATGGCTTGGAGGGCGACGAGGCTCTCCCGGCGCTTAGGGTCGATGTCGACGACCACCACCGCGGCCGTGTCGATCTCCGGGCGCTTGCACGCCTGCTCCACGCTTTCCGCCAGCACCCTCACGGCGCCGGCGTTGGACGCGCCGGCGGACGCCGCGACAGCGCCGAGCAGCGCCGCGTCCGTGCCGATAAGGACGATCGTCGGGCTTGGTGCGTTGGCTTCCACGCCTCGGCCTCTCTTCGGTTACGCCGCGGTCAGTTCGCAGCCGGCGCCGGCATTCCGATCGGGATCGCCATGACGGATGGCGCGGGCGGGCCGCCGTTCACGGGCTTCGGCGCCTCGTAGCGCTCGATCGCGTCGACCACGCGCCGCCCGCTGACCGCGATGTCGGTGCGCGCCGCCGCTGCGGGCCAGGGATCGATCGTGTGCACGGCGCGGTTCCAGGCAACCGCGTTGCCGGCATGGGCCGCAATGGTCTCGCGGCGCTCGACATATTCGGTGCAGGCCGCGGCGGCAGCCGCAAGCGCAAGCGCAAGCGCGAGCCGGCAGGCTCGATCAGTTCTTGGCGACAACGGAGACCTCCCTGCGCAGGTCGAGGATGTGGCCGGTCGCGGGCACCACGAGCCCGCTCCGCGCGGCCTTGGCGATCGGGATCTCCTGCTTGCCCGTGAGGAAGCGATCGGCGTCGCTTGCCGGCAGCGCGTCGTCGAGCGGCGTGCGCAGCTTCTGGCCGGGCTTTGCAGGCTTGACGAGCCGCGGCGTCACGATGATCGCGAGGTCGGTCTCCTTCTTCTCGAAGGCGGCCGAGCGGAACAGCGCGCCGAGGATCGGCACGTCGGCGAGCCAGGGCAGCTGCTGCTGGGTGTCCGCAGTGACGCTCTGGAGGAGCCCGGCGATCGCGAAGCTCTGGCCGTCGCGGAGCTCGATCGTGGTGCTTGCGCGTCGCACCGTGATGGCCGGGATCGCGACGACGCCGGTGCGGATCGAGTTCGTCGTATCGATGTGGCTCACCTCGGGCTCGATCTTCAGGTTGATGACCCCGTTCGCGAGCACGGTCGGAACGAAGGTCAGGCCGACGCCGAACTTCTTGTACTCGACGGTGATCTGCTGGAACGTGCCGGCGACCGGGATCGGGAACTCGCCGCCGGCGAGAAAGCTCGCCTTCTCGCCCGACATCGCGATGAGGTTCGGCTCGGCGAGCCGCCGCACCACGCCGCGCTCCTCGAGCGCGCGGATCATCACGTCGGCTTCGACGCCGCTCGAGAGCACCCGTCCGAGGATGGTGCCGAAGGGCGGCGTCCCCGATGGCAGCGTAGCGACGCCAAGCGCCGAGGCGAAGTTCAGCGCGCCGCGCGTCGGGTTGCCGAAGTTCCGGCCGACCACGTCCCAGTTCACGCCGAGCTCCTTGCCGGCATTGCGGGAAGCCTCGACGAAGCGCACCTCGAGCATGACCTGCTGCGAGCCCTGGACCTTGAGGTCGTTCAGGATCTCCGGGCCGTATTGCTTGGCGAGGGCAACCGCGCGCGCCGCCGAAACGCTGTCGCTCATCGTGCCGGAAAGCACGGTGCGTCCATTGGCGGAGGAGATGCGCGTGCGCTCGCCCGGATGGCGTTCCTCGACATCGGCGGCGAGGCGCGGCGTGTTGTAGGCGACCTCGATCTCGATCACGCCGACGAGCGCCTTCGAGCCGTCGTAGACCGCGACGTTGGTCGTGCCGAGCTTCTTGCCGAGCACGTACATGGTGCGATCGGTGAGCGGCATGACGTCGGCGATCTCGGGGTCGCCGATGACGAGGTCGACGAAGCTCAGCGTGGTCTGCAAGGTCTGCGACTTGCCCTGCGCGATGCGCACCGCCCCGACCTTGTTCTCGCCGATCTCCACGAGCCGGGTCTGGGCCGCCGCCGGCGAGAGCGCCGCCGCGAGGAGCATGGTGGAGCCGAGGATGAGTGCGGCAACCGCAAGCGCCAGCGCGCCGTTGTGGAAGCGCCGCGGCGCGCGCGCGCCGAACCGCCAAGACCTCTCCTGCCGCGTCATCGCCGACCCCGTCCTCTGTCGCCCCGTCACCTTGCGGTTCGGAGGCGCTGCTTCACGCAGTTCTTGTGCGCGACAGGAGAGGCCCGCGACGTGAATCAACGGTGAAAGGAAATCGCGGGATTGCGGCTGCAGTAAACCAAACCTTTCGCGCTCCCGCGCAGGCCGATGATTAGCAGCTCGTAAACGGGAGATCAGAAAATTTGTTGCGATTGCTTTCAAGGCTTGTGAGCGCGCTCGTGCTTTCATTGCTTGAGCAACAGCTTCGGGCAGCGTCGATGAAAGTCATCAAGAGCGGCGGATGCGTATGGCTCGTCGGCGGCGTAGTGCAGCGGGCATCTCCGCGCCGCGCCGGGGTCGGCGTGCTCGCGCGCGCCGTCGTACTGGCCGGGCTTGTCGGCGGGGCGGCGCTCGGGCTCGCACCGGTCCAGGCCCCGGCCGTCGGAGGGTCCGCTGCGCCGCCGCCCAAGGTCGCCGGCAGCGACAAGGATGCGACCCGCCTCGCAACCACGCGCAAGCCGCCGGGCATGGCGGAGAGCTGGCGAATGCTGGACCCGCGCCCGACGGACAGGCCGGCGCGCTTCTCGGCGTCCGGCCCGGCAGACATCGCCTCCCTGACGCCCAGTCAGTTCCGGGCTCCGGACGCGGCTGCCGGCTGGCGCGAAGAGGAGTTCGCGCAGGTGCAGGCGCTCGACGGCCGCACGATTGCGGCGCCGTCGCTGCGCATCCGGCTTTCGGGCCTGGAGCTGCCGCAGGCCGAGGAGGTCTGCCGCACGCTCGATGGTCGTCTCGAAAGCTGCGCTGCCCGCGCCGCGACGCAGCTCGAGCTGATCACGCGCCACCGCAAGGTGAGCTGCCGCTACCGCGTCGAGGCGGCGGGCGACGCCGTCGGCGCCTGCAGGGTCGGCGGCGCAGATCTCGCCGAACGGCTCCTCCGCGCCGGCTTCGTCAGGCGCCCCGCCGAGAACGCGCAGATCGCCGCGTCGCCGGCTCCGGCCGGGCACTGAACCTCATCTCTCGATCACCGGCACCTGCGGGGCGGCGCTCCGCGGCAAGACCCCGGTCAGGCGCGGGTCGTCGGCAATCTCGATCGCCCGCCGGTAAGGCATGAAGCCGGCGCGCAGGTAGAACCCCAGCGCGGCGGGATGGTCGAGGCTGCAGGTGTGCACCCACAACCGCTGGACCGGCCGCCCAAACGCGCGCGCGATCGCGCTCTCGACCAGGAACCGCCCCGCTCCCGATCCGATCGCCTCCGGCACGAGGCCGAGGAAGGACAGCTCGCATTCGCCCTTGGTGCGGAAGTCGAGTTCGAGGAGCCCGATATCCCGGCCGCCGCGGGTCAAGGCGAACGCATCGACCTCGGGGTTCACCAGGATCGCTCGAAGCTCCGCCTCCGGCATCGCGAGGCGGCTGAACCACAGCCAGGGCTCGCCGATGCGCCGGTAGAGCGCGCGGTAGCGCGCGAGATCGTCCGCGATCGCATCCAGCCTGCCGGCTGTCGCATGCCCCGAAGCGCGCGCGGGGGAAGGCGGATCGTGCATCTCGAGATAGGTCACCACGGCGGCGACCTTCCCGACCGGCACGTCGGTGTAGCCGTCGCTGAGGACGGGCGGAGGGGCATCGCTGCGCATGCGCTTGCCGGAAGCTCGAGAACGTTCGGCGCTTCGTACAGCAAGCGTGTCCTGCGGTCCTCCCCGGCTTGCGGTGCGCCGCGGCCTCAGGCACAGAATGGCGGCCTCCTGGAGCGATCGCCCCGCCGATGAAGAATGTGCGCGAGTTCGTGTGGCCCGTGATCGGGCTCCTGGCGGTCGTGGTTTCGGGGTGGCTCCTCTATCGGGAGCTGAGGGACATCTCCCTCGTGACGGTCGGGGAGAGCCTCGCCGCGATCCCGCTTCACCGTTATCTCCTTGCCGCGCTCTCGACGCTGTTCGCCTATGCGGCGCTCGCCTGGTACGACCGCATCGCGCTCCTGCATCTCGGGGTGCGCCACATCTCGTGGTTCTTCGTCTCGGTGTGCTCCTTCACGACCTACGCGCTGTCGCACAATATCGGCGCCTCGGTGTTCTCCGGCGCGCTCGTGCGCTACCGGGCCTACACCTCGAAGGGCCTCTCGGCGCCGCAGGTCGCGGTTCTCGTCGCACTCTGCTCCTTCACCTTCGGGCTCGGCACCATCCTCCTCGGCGGGCTCGTGCTGACCATCAACCCGAACCTTCTATCCCGGCTCGAGGGCGTGCTGCACTATTCGCTCACCAGCCCGACCACGGCCCGGATCATCGGGTTTGCGCTACTTGCGTTCGTCGTCCTCTACGTGATCGGCTCCCTACTCCACCTGAAGCCGATCACGATCCTCAAGTTCCGGCTCGACTACCCGCGCCCCCAGGTCATGACCCGGCAGCTCGTCGCCGCGCCGCTCGAGCTGATCGGCGCCGCCGGCATCATCTACTTCGCGCTTCCGGCCCATCTCGAGCCGAGCTTCCTCACCGTGCTGGCGGTATTCCTCGCCTCCTTCTCCGCCGCCCTCGCCTCCCATGCACCGGGCGGGCTTGGCGTGTTCGAGATCATCTTCATCACCGCCATGCCCGACGTGCCGAAGCCCGACGTGCTCGCGGCGCTCTTGATCTTCCGGCTGTTCTATCTGCTCATTCCGTTCGCGATCGCCATCGTCGTGGTGCTCTTGTTCGAGCGAGCCCGCCTCGCCCATGCCTGGCGCGACCGGATGGGGCCCGAAGCGGCCGCGCCGCCGCCCGGGACGCCGGGGCCGCCCGTCTGAGCCGTGCGGACAAGGCTTCGCCGGCTCGGCTTCGGGCTTTCGACCCTCGTCGGTCTCGCGCCGCGCGGCTTCTTCATCCCCTACCGCTACGCGGCCGGCGCGTCGTCCGCCGGCTATCCCGCCCTCGTCCGGCTTTTCGAGGCGGCGGAGCCGCGCTTCCGCGAGGTCATCGGCCTGATCGCTGCGTTCGGCCCGGATCTCGACCGCATCGCGAAGGGCGGCGGGTCCGCGCGCTTCGACCAGGATTGGTTCCCACGCCTCGACGCGGCCGCCGCCTACTCCCTGGTGCGAACGCGCAAGCCCAACAGGATCGTTGAGATCGGCTCGGGCCATTCGACGCGCTTCCTCGCCCGCGCGGCCGCCGATGGCGGGCTTGCGGCCGAGATCCTCTGCATCGATCCGGCCCCGCGGACGGGCCTTTCAGGGCTCGGCGTCAGCCACGTGGCGACGCTCCTCCATGAGGCCGATCCTCGATTGCTGGGCGGACTCGAGGCCGGCGATGTGCTGTTCATCGACTCGAGCCACATCGCCATGCCGGGCACGGATGTGGACCGGCTCTTCCTCGACGTGCTGCCCCGCCTCCCGCCGGGAGTGCTCGTTCACGTCCACGACGTCTTCCTGCCCGACCCCTACCCTGCGGAATGGGCATGGCGCGGCTACAACGAGCAGCTCCTCGTCGGAGCCCTCCTGCAAGGCGGCGGCTGCGATCTCGTCTTCGCGAGCCGCTACGTCGCGGCCCATCGCCCGGACTGGCTGACGCCTGTGGCGCATCTCCCGCTTCGCCCAGGCGCCTTCGAGACCAGCCTGTGGTTCGAGACGCGCCGCGGGTCTTAGCGCGGGGCGGCGTGGCTGCGGGCTGGCCCGGCGCTCCGGCCGGCGACGAGCCAGTAGACCGCGCCTGCGACCGCGCCCGTGACGAACAGGACGAGCGTGATGCGCCCCTCGGCCTGGAGCGCCGCCTCCGAGAAGCGGGCAAGCCCGAAGCGGGCGCGCCCGGCCCAGGGCAGAGCGGCGGTGACGGCGCCGGTCGCGACCGCGTACCAGAGGAAAGCACGCCAGCCGAGCACCTCGCCGATGATGGCGACGAGCGCCGGCGGGGCAACCAGCAGGGCGAGCGCCGCGGTCGAGAAGGCGGTGAAGAGGGCGACCGCGCGCTCGTCGGGCAGGTCGCCGGCGGCGAGATCGGCGAGGATCTGCCACAGCGTCGCGAAGCCGAGCGTGCCGACGAGCTCGCGCGCCGTGGGCTCCAGCGCGATCCCGATCGCCATGGCGGCCAATCCGAACGGGATCGCGATGACGAGACCGAGGACGAGCAGGAACAGCCTGGCGAGCAGCCTCATGGATCCCTATCGCCGAGGGCGTAGACGCCCTCCGCTCCGATGCCGCTCTCGAGCATCAGCCTGGCGCGGGCCCGCAGCTTCTCGGTCTCGCTCTTGAGCTGGCCGCAGGCGGCGAGGATGTCGCGGCCGCGCGGCGTGCGCACCGGCGAGGCGTAGCCGGCGCGGAAGACGATCTCGGAGAAGCGCTCGATGCGCTCCCAGTCCGAGCACTCGTATCTGGTGCCGGGCCAGGGGTTGAACGGGATCAGGTTGATCTTCGCCGGGATGCCTTTGAGGAGGCGCACCAGCTCGCGCGCGTCGCGGTCGGAATCGTTCACGCCCTTCAGCATGACGTATTCGAAGGTGATGCGGCGCGCGTTCGAGGCGCCGGGATAGTTCCGGCAGGCCTCGAGCAGCTCAGCGATCGGGTACTTCCTGTTGAGCGGCACGAGCTCGTCGCGCAGCTCGTCGCGCACGGCGTGCAGCGAGATCGCGAGCATGCTGTTTGCCTGCCTGCCGAGAGGCTCCATCTGCGGCACGACGCCCGAGGTCGAGACCGTGATGCGCCGGCGCGACAGGCCGAGGCCCTCGTTGTCCGAGAGGACGCCGATCGCGTCGCAGACGTTGTCGAGGTTGTAGAGCGGCTCGCCCATGCCCATGAACACGATGTTCGTGACGAAACGTCCGCCGTCGGCGCGCATTTCGGGCGGTGTCGCGCCCGGCCAGTCGCCGAGGCGGTCGCGCGCGACCATGAGCTGGGCCGCGATCTCCTGGGAGGTGAGATTGCGGACGAGCCGCTGCGTGCCGGTGTGGCAGAAGGAGCAGGTCAGGGTGCAGCCGACCTGGCTCGAGACGCAGAGCGTGCCGCGGTCGACCTCCGGGATGTAGACGCATTCGATCTCGGCGCCCTTGTCGAGCGGCCCGGTCGACGGCATCCGCAGGAGCCATTTGCGCGTGCCGTCCTTCGAAATCTGCTCCGACACAACCTGCGGGCGCGCGAGCGTGAAGGCTTCGGCGAGCCGGGCGCGCAGGCCTTTGCCGACGTTCGACATCTCCTCGAAGGCGGCCGCGCCGCGGAAATGGATCCAATGCCAGAGCTGGGCGGCGCGCATCTTGAGCTCGCGCTCGGGCACGCCGATCTCGGCGAGCTTGGCTTTAAGCTGGTCGCGGGTGAGGCCGGCAAGCGATGCTCGCCCGCCCGGCGGCGCGGCGGCGGGCGCGAGCTCGGCGATCTTCTCGATGCCGTCGACGAGCGCGGCCTCGCTCGCCCCGCCGGAAGCGGCAGCGGGGTTGGGCTTGGCGATGTCGAGCGACGCCGTCGCCATGATGTCTTCTTCAGCCTCGCAGGATCGAACCCGATATAGGAGCTTCGGGCGCCCGCCGTGAGTCCTCGAGGCATGGCAGCATCGCCCCGCGCCCCTTTTGGGCCGAGGTTCCGGCTCTCGTCGTCTACAAGCTCAAGGGGCGAGGCTACGTCGAGAGCGCGATAGAGGCCGGTGGGTGGCGCTGGCGCCTGGCGGAGCGCTAGAAGCGGGTGGCAGAAAAAACCCGCCCGTCGCTGGCACGCCGCGACAGACGGGTGTTGAGATGTCTGGCAAGGCATGGCTGAGGGGCCGGAACGCCAAGGATCATCCAGACCGGACGATGCTAGCAGACGGGGTCTGGGCGCTCATTCACCTAAGTTGAGTTGGACGGCAGAAAATCGCCGCCAGCATGTTGGGGACGACAGGTCCCGCCAGGCTCAAGGCATGGCAGCATCGCCCCGCGGCCGCTCGGCCCGAGGTTCCGGCTCTCGTCGATCCGCTCGCGCCCTTCGAGGGCGGCGCGGGAGGCTTGGCCGCCGTCCGCTCCGACGGATCGGAGAACGGAGGGTCGGAGAAAAAGTC
>JAQSWQ010000080.1 GCA_029266525.1 Microvirga sp. | reverse complement strand
CGCCTCACCGACGTGCTCGCCGGTTTCGGCAACCCCTTCCTGATCGACGGCGAGCGGCTTCTCGACCGGCTCTGGCCGGAGGCGATCCCGGAGCGCTTCGACGCGCTTCGCCTGCCCTTCCTCGTAGTCGCGACCGACTATTACGGGCGTGGCGAGGCGGTGTTCGCGGCGGGGCCGCTCTTGCCCGCCGTCGCGGCCTCGATGGCCATCCCGGGGCTGATCCGCCCCGTAAAGGTGGCGGAGCGGCTTCTCGTCGACGGCGGAGCGGTCAATCCCCTCCCCTTCGACCATCTCATCGGCCGCGCGGATATCCTCGCCGCCGTCGACGTAACCGGCGGGCCGGTGCCGCACCCCGCCCGCGCGCCCTCGGGCTTCGAGGCGATGCTCGGCTCGCTCCAGATCATGCAGGCGGCGATCGTCGCGGCGAAGCTCAAGATCTACCGGCCGCAGATCGTGGTGCGGCCGCCAGTCGACCGCTTCCGCATCCTCGACTTCTTCGACGTCCGCTCGATCCTCACCGCCGCCGAGCCCGTCAAGGACGAGCTCAAGCGCGAGATCGAGCGGCACCTGACCTCCCCCCGCTCGCGAAGAGAGGTGGACTCGCCGAAGGCGAGCGGGTGAGTGCTGACGACCACCGAGCACAAGCGTCGGCAGCTCCTCACCCTCGACCTTCGGGGTTGCCTCGTGCCCTCGGCATGGGGCCTTCTCTCGCGCAAGCGGGGAGAGGCGCTCAGCGCCTCTCCCGAAAGAACCCCCGCAGCAGCTCGCCTGCCTCCTCCTCGCGAATGCCGCCATAGACCGCCGGCGAGTGGTGGCAGGTCGGTTGCGCGAAGAAGCACGGCCCGTGCTCGACTGCCCCGCCCTTCGGGTCGGCGGCGCCGAAATAGAGCCGGCGGATGCGCGCAAACGAGATCGCCGCGGCGCACATCGCGCAGGGCTCGAGCGTCACGTAGAGGTCGCAGCCCGCGAGGCGCTCGACACCGACCGCGCCCGAGGCGGCGCGGATCGCCAGCATCTCGGCGTGCGCCGTCGGGTCCTTGAGCGCGAGCGGCGCGTTGCCGGCAGCCGCGAGCACCGCCCCGTCGCGCACGATCACGGCGCCGACCGGCACCTCGCCGCGCGCCGCCGCGGCCCGCGCTTCGGCAAGCGCGAGCCCCATCGGATCGAGCCGCGCCTGGCCGGCGCCGGTGTTCGCTCGCTTCGCCATCCCCGCTCTGCTATCAGGCCGCCATGACCGACAGCAACACGAACCGCCAGGGCGGCGCCGGCCCTCGCCCCGAGGACGGGCGCGAGCGTGGGGAGGCCGAGCCGGCGGAGGAGCGCATCGCGAAGGTAATCGCCCGCGCCGGGATCGCCTCGCGCCGCGACGCCGAGGCGATGATTGCGGAAGGGCGCGTCATGCTCAACGGCGAGGTCCTGGCCTCGCCGGCCGTCAACGTCACGCCGGCGGACAGGATCACCGTCGACGGCGAGCCGCTGCCGGCGCGCGAACGCACGCGGCTGTGGCTCTTCCACAAGCCGCGCGGATTGGTCACCACGGCGCGCGATCCTGAAGGGCGCCCGACCGTGTTCGAGAGCCTGCCCGAGGATTTGCCGCGGGTCGTCGCGATCGGCCGGCTCGACATCAACACCGAGGGCCTCCTTCTCCTCACCAATGACGGCGGCCTCGCCAAGGTCATCGCCCACCCCGACACCGGCTGGATGCGCCGCTACAAGGTCCGCGCTTATGGCGACGTGACCCAGCCGGATCTCGACAAGCTGCGTGGCGGCATCACGCTCGAGGGCATGGATTACGGCCCGGTCGAGGCGACGCTCGACCGCGTCCAGGGCGACAATGTCTGGATCACGCTCGGCCTGCGCGAGGGCAAGAACCGGGAGGTGAAGAAGATCCTCGAGCATCTCGGGCTCAGGGTGAACCGCCTCATCCGCCTCTCCTTCGGGCCGTTTCAGCTCGGCGACCTCGAGAGCGGGCTTGTCGAAGAGGTGCGCACGAGGGTGCTGAAGGATCAGCTCGGGACGAAGCTCGCCGAAGAGGCGGGCGTCGATTTCGAAAGCCCGGTGCGCGAGCCGATCGCGCCGTTCGGATCGGAGCGACGGAAGGACGAGCGCCCGCGGCGCGACGAGCGGGCCCGAGGCGAGCATGACGATCGGCGGGAGCGCGGCGGCTTCCGCGAGCGCCGCGACGAGCGGCCGGGCCGCGGCGCCGATCGCGATTTCCGCAGCCGCGACCGGCATGCCGCTCCGCTGGGCAAAGCGCGCCGGGACGAGCGTCCGCGCGTCGCAGGTCGCCCCGAGCGCCGCCCGACGGTGTGGCGCGACGGCGAGGACGCGGGCGACAAGCCCCGCAAGACCCACCGGCGCGAGGAGGATCCCCGCGCCGTGCGCGCGGCATCGGGCGAGCGGCCGCGCGAGCGGGTCGGGGCGATCGCCGCCGGCGACCGCAAGGTCGTCGTCGAGCGCCTCGTCGGCGCGCCGAAACCCGAGCGCGACGAGGGGCGCAAGCGCGCGCCCGCCGGCGACGACCGTCCGCGCCGCCCCAAGTCCTTCCCCGGCAAACCCGCTCGCGATTTCGGCGACAGACCGCCGCGCCGCGACCGCGACGCCGGCTTCGAACGCCCGCGCCGGCCGGCCGGCGAGCGCTTCGAGCGCCCTCGCCACGGCGGCGAAGAACGCCCGGGGCCCGGGCGTGCCGGTCCGCGACGGGACGACCGCCCCGCCGGCGGCGCAAAGAAGGCGCCGGGCGGCTTCAAAGGCCCGCGCGGCGAGGGACCGAGGCGCGGCGGTCCTCCGGGGCGCAGCGGCCCTCCAGGACGAGGCGGCCCTCCGGGGCGCGGCGGATCCGGCCGCGAACGGCCCGGCGGCCGGCCCCCGAGCAAGGGGCCGCCGCGCCGCCCGCGTTAGAAGCGTCGCATGCGCATCGTCGGCGGACGCTTGCGCGGGCGCACGCTCCTCGGCCCGCGCTCGGACGCCATCCGCCCGACCTCGGACCGCCTGCGCGAGACGATCTTCAACGTACTCATCCATGCCTATGATGACCCGGTCGCCGGCGCGCGCGTCATCGACCTCTTCGCGGGCACCGGCGCGATGGGGTTGGAGGCGCTATCGCGCGGCGCCGCTTTCGCTGTCTTCGTCGACGAGGGCGCTGAGGCCCGCGGCCTCATCCGCGCGAACATCGAGGCATTCGGGCTCGGCGGCCAATCCCGGCTGTTTCGACGCGACGCGACGCGGATGGGGACGGCAGCCCCGAACGACCCCTTCTCGCTCCTCTTCTGCGACCCGCCCTACGGGCGTGACCTCGCGCCGAAAGCCCTGGCCTCCTGCGCCGCGGGCGGCTGGCTCGTGCCGGGCGCGCTCGCCGTGATCGAGGAGGCGCAAGGAGTGACGGTCGGGCTGCCTGCCGGCTTCGAGGAGCTGGAGCGGCGCGCCTATGGCGAGACCACAGTCCTCGTCGCGCGCTTCGGACGCTCAGCCGGAGCCGCCGATTAGCCTATCGACTTGTGGCGAACGAGCCCTCCGCATACATCTCGGCCGTCCCAGTGCAAGGAAGAAGCCGGCGTAGCACAGCGGTAGTGCAGCGGTTTTGTAAACCGAAGGTCGGGAGTTCGATCCTCTCCGCCGGCACCAGTTTCCCTATCCGCTCACACACACCATTTCCCCCCAGCAACAAAGTGCGCCATCGCACTGAAACAAAAGCGTGGTTTGGGGATTCTCCACACGAAGAAGAAGCCCGGGCCGATTCGCCCGCGTGAGATCGGGACACCATCGCCATGCGCCAGCGTTTTTCCGGGGCGGGAGCCCTGGTGGCTTCCGCGAGCCTGCTGATTGGGTCGGCGATCGCGGTCGCGGGGACGAGCCCCGCCGACGCCGCGCCGACGCGCGCCAAGCGCGCAGCGGTCGAGACGAAAGCGCCGGCCGCGAAGCGTGCGCCCGAGGCAAAGGCTGCGCCCGCCGAAGAGCCGAAGGCCGCCTACGCCAAGGCCGCGCCCGAGGAGGATGCCGGCTGCGCGAGCGCCCGTCGCAGGCTCTTCGTCGAGGGCGAGGGCTGGATCGTGCGGCGCGTCACCACCTGCCGCTGAGCGCGGCACCCGCCCCAACGAAAAAGCCCCGCCGAGAGGCGGGGCTTTCGCTTGGGCTTGGGGCTCGAGGCTTACTTCTTCGCGCCCTCGTAGGTGAAGATGTCCCGGTCCTTGGTCTCGGGCACGAAGAGGAGGCCGATGACCACGGTCGCGAGCGCAATCACGATCGGATACCAGAGGCCGAAATAGATGTCGCCGGTCGCCGCCACCATGGCGAAAGCGGTCGGGGGCAGGAAGCCGCCGAACCAGCCGTTGCCGATGTGGTAGGGCAGCGACATCGCCGTGTAGCGGATGCGGGTCGGGAAGAACTCGACCAGAGCCGCCGCGATCGGGCCGTAGACCGCCGTCACGAAGAGGACGAGGATCGTGAGAATCCCGATCAGCTTCAGGGCCGCCGCGTCGGCGAAGACCGAGAAGAATCCGTTGACCTTGACGATCGAGGCGTCGCCGGCCTTCGGATAGCCCGCCTCGACAGCCGCCGCCGCGAAGGCTGCCATGCTCTTCGGGATGGCGGAGTCGATCGCGACGTCCTTGCCATTCACCACCACCTTGGCGGTCGACCCGGCCGCAGCCGGGACTTGGCTGTAGGTGATTGCCGAGCGGGCGAGCGCCACGCGGGCGACGTCGCAGGGCGCGGTGAAGCTGCGGATGCCCACCGGATCGAACACCGAGCCGCAGGAGGCGGGATCGGCCACGACCTGGACCTTCACGGTCTCGATCGCCTTCGCGAGCTGCGGGTTGGCGGTCGAGGTCATAAGGCCGAACAGGGGGAAGTAGGTGAGCGCCGCGACGAAGCAGCCGCCGAGGATGATCGGCTTGCGGCCGATCCTGTCCGACAGCGAGCCGAAGAAGATGAAGCCGCCGGTGCCGAGGATCAGCGACCACGCGATGAGCACGTTCGAGGTGAAGAGATCGACCTTGAGGATGCTCTGCAGGAAGAACAGGGCGTAGAACTGGCCCGTGTACCAGACCACCGCCTGGCCGGCGACGAGGCCGAGCAGCGCGAAGATCACGACCTTGGCGTTCTTCCACTGGCCGAAGGCTTCCGACAGGGGCGCCTTCGACTGCGTGCCCTCGTCCTTCATCTTCTTGAAGGCCGGCGATTCCTGCATCTGGAGGCGGATCCAGACCGAGATCGCGAGCAGGAAGATCGAGAGCAGGAAGGGGATGCGCCAGCCATAGGCGGCGAAGTCGGCCTCGCCGAGCCACACGCGCAGCGACAGGATGACCATGAGCGACAGAAGCAAGCCGAGCGTCGCGGTGGTCTGGATCCAGCTCGTGTAGTAGCCGCGCCGGCCCTGCGGGGCATGCTCCGCGACATAGACCGCGGCGCCGCCGTACTCGCCGCCGAGCGCGAGGCCCTGCAGCATGCGCAGCACGATGAGGATCACAGGCGCGAGCCAGCCGATCGTGGCGTAGGAAGGCAGGAGGCCGACCGCGAAGGTCGAGGCGCCCATGATCAGGATCGTAATGAGGAAGGTGTATTTGCGCCCGACGAGATCGCCGATGCGGCCGAACACCAGCGCGCCGAACGGGCGCACCAGAAAGCCCGCCGCGAAGGCGAGGAGCGCGAAGACGTTGCGCGTGGTCGGATCGAAGGCGGAGAAGAACTGCGCGCCGATCATCGCGGCGAGCGCGCCGTAGAGATAGAAGTCGTACCACTCGAAGACAGTGCCGAGCGACGAGGCGAGGATCACCTTCTTCTCCTCGCGGGTCATCGGCCGCGCCCGTTCGGTCGCCGGCCGGGCTGGGGCCGGCGCCCGCAGCAGGGTTGTGGTTGCTGTCATGGGTTTGCTCCTGAGCGTTCGGATCCCCGCCGGCGCCCGCGCCGGGCCGCGACGCTATTTCGGCGTCGTGGCGGAGCTTTCGTAATCGACGGCGCACGCGCCGAAAATTCGCAGTTCGTCGTGAGACTTAGGTCGTCCGACCAAGGTCGTTGGACTTAGGTCGTTAACCTTAAGGAGAAGAGAAGCCGGCCTTGCGCTCGTGACTTCGGGCGGACCTTGCTCTAGCCTGTTCGCGAGGAGGCGAAGAACGGAGTGTCATGATGCGATCCCTATCGCCCATCCTTGCGCTTGCCGCCTTCAGCTTCGTTCTCTCCGCCCTTCCCGATGCCGCCGCCGCCGGCGCGCGCGGGCACGGCTTCGCCAAAGGCGGGCGGACCCATGTCGCTGGCCGCTATCACGGGTTCCGCCCTGCGGCGCGGAATCACGGCCGCTTCGGGGTCTGGGCGCCGCATGGTCGCCATCATGGCGGCAAGCTCGGCCATGGAACGCTCATCGGCGGCGGTTTCTGGCCCGGCGGCTATGACGGCTACGGCGCGCCGCCGCTCTCGGTCCAGCAGAACGTGATGACCAACGTCGCCTCCTACCCGACGGTGCTCGACATGCCGGGCTCGACCGGCGTCCGCAGCGAGCCCGCGGCGCAGCCGGTCATCTACGTCATCAAGGGCCCCGAGCGCCGGCACGACGCCCCGCTCGTGCGCAAGGGCTCGCGCGAGCGGCCGGGCGCCAAGGTGCTGGCGCTCAACCCGGGCCGGGAGGTCGCCGCGACCGGATCGACCGCGCCGAGCGGGCCAGGGCCGCGCATCGTCGAGGTCACGGCGCGGCGGGGGCTCTGAAGCTCAGGCGGCAAGCCGGCTCGAGAGCGCGTAGAGCGCGACCGCGGCGGCATTCGAGACGTTGAGGCTCTTGATCGCGCCCGGCATGTCGAGCCTGCCGAGGACGTCGCAGCATTCGCGCGTGCGCTGGCGCAGGCCCTTGCCCTCGGCCCCGAGCACCAGGGCGAGCGGGCGGCGCACCGCGACCTCGCCGAGCGCGACATCGCCTTCCGAATCGAAGCCGACGCGCTGGAAGCCGCGCTCGCCGAGCTCGATCAGCGCCTCGGCGAGGTTGCGGACCACGACGAAGGGCACGTGCTCGAGCCCGCCCGAGGCGGATTTGGCAAGGACGCCGGTCGCCGCAGGGCTGTGCCGCGCCGTGGTGATCACCGCGTCGACCCCGAAGGCCGCGCAACTGCGCAGGATCGCCCCAACATTGTGCGGATCGGTGATCTGGTCGAGCACGACGACAAGCGGATTCCCGCCGAGCTCGTCGAGGGCCGGCGCCGGCAGGGCATCCGCCTCAAGATAAAGCCCCTGATGGACGGCGTCAGGCTCGACGAGCCGGTTGATGGCTTCCGGCCGGACGATCTCCGGGGCAAGCGGCAGCTTGCCCAGCTCCTCCTCGAGACGGCGGGCCGAATTCTCGGTCGCAAGAAGCCGCCGGAAGCCGCGGCGCCGGTTGCGCAGGGCCTCGGCGACCGGGTGCCAGCCATAGAGCACGACCTCGTCCCCGCTCTCGCGCCTCGACCCGCGGGCGGGCGGCTTGCGCGGGGGCTCGCGCCCTTGGAAACGGTCTTTCGGCATCGCCCGTCTCTACAAGGCGAGTGCCGCGCTGCCTATATCCCGCCAGGCGTTCCACGGGGCGGCAGGCGGGCCCTTCCCGCGGTTGACACCGCAGGACCCGCTCACCATAAGAGCGCCCTCGCGGCGGGCGGCCCGGCCTATCCGGCGCCGGTGGCGATTGGGGGAATGTCCCGAGCGGCAAAGGGGGCGGACTGTAAATCCGCTGGCTGACGCCTTCGTAGGTTCGAGTCCTACTTCCCCCACCATTATCGAGTCAGTGGTCAGTCGTCGGTTGGTTCACCATTCTATTGACGAGGACGAAGAACGAGTGACTCCAACGCGGGTGTAGCTCAATGGTAGAGCAACAGCCTTCCAAGCTGATGACGAGGGTTCGATTCCCTTCACCCGCTCCACCCTCCGTGCTCCCCCAGGGCCCGCCCTAGCTGACCCCTGTTGGCGAAATCCTTGGCGTCTGGCGAGCGGTAAGCGCCAAAAGGGCCTCGGCGAGCCGTCGCTTTGCGCGCTCGATCCCCTCGTCGTCGATTGCGTCGAGATCAAAGAATAGCTCGAGTCCAGTAGAATGCTCGCTTATGACCAGCGATCGCTGCGCCAAATCTCCCAACAATCCCTCGACCGCATACGGTACCACCTCTCGGCTAATCCCCTTCATCTTTATCGCGGGCAATGGGCGTGCCCGAACCAAGTCACCAACAAGGGCATATGTCTCATAGCTCAAACAGATACCCCCCGGTTCCGCAATTGCCTGCAACCGGGCCGCCAGATTCGCCTCGGCACCGATGATGGTATAATCCATTCGATCGTCGCTGCCGAAGTTCCCCACATTGCAAAAGCCGGTGTTGATGCCGATGCGAGCCTGGAAAGGCTCCTCAACTCCGCGCTGCCGCCAGACGTTGTTCAGCTGCTGCACACGCCGTTGCATCTCCACCGCCATGCTCAGGCAAGCTTTTGCATCCTCCTTCACGCCCTTAGTCTCAGGATCACCAAAGAACACGAGGATCGCATCGCCTATGAACTTATCGATCGTCCCTCCATGTTTGAGGGCGATCGCCGACATCTCCGTAAAATACTCATTGAGGAGCGCCGTCAGGTCTTCCGGCTGAAGTCGCTCGGAAATAGCCGTGAAATCCTTGATATCCGAAAAGAAGATCGTCAGCTTCTTCCGTTCGGTCGCGATCGCTACGTCCTTCTGCCCGCTGAAAATACCTTTGTACACTTGCGGCGAGAGGTACTTGGCTATTTTCATTGAGATGGCGGCGAGGAAGTCATTCGCTTCGGCGAGCTCCCTGTTCATTCCCTGGATCAGAGCAGCTTGAAGGCGCTGAAGGAGAATGAACGTGACTCCTGCCGCCGCCGCAAGGGCAAAATACAAAAGCAGATACTTGAATGACAGGACGTTGGCAGCGATCGGTTGATAGACGGAGATTTCCTGAATCCCACGGACATCCCCTACCTTCCAGTCGCGCTTTGGGCTGTCCGGGTGTGAATTATGGCAGCTCACGCAGACCTGACCCATGATTACCGGTGCTGCCGCTCGAACGTTACGATCGAGCAGGCCCCCCGAGACCTCGATAACCGGTTCGCGTGGATTGGCCCTAAGAGCAGAAATGGCGTGCTGTTCGAAGCCGTCCAGCTGATGCGGCTCACGGCCCGCAAAAGGCAGCTCCGAAACGAAGCGGTATTTCACCGAGCCTTCGTGAGCGCTGATCCTCTTGCCGAGCTCGATCGACAGCGTCGCCGGTATCGGGATAGCTCCTACCACCTCTCGGTAGTTGTGTCGTGCCGTCACCGGGCCGGTCGCCTGAAGTACGCGGCCGACTACGTCCGAGCCATAGAACGCTCGCATATCATCGATAATTCGGCTGATCTCGCTGGCTTATGTCCGCAGCAAGCGTTCCGAAAGCTGTCTCAAGTCCAGCCAAACCGCCACAGGCAATCCGAGGAGGCCAAACGTCACTGCCAAGATCAGTAGGAGGCCCATAGCTCGATGCTGAGCGACGCGCTGTTCTCCTGCCACCCGCTTTCCCTCCACGTCAGATGCAACAAGGCCGATCAACTTCGCGAGTAGTCCTATCACGAAAAAGGAGCGAGAGATTCGTCGTTTTGGATTGCAGCGCACGTTGGTGCTGCGGCGCCGAATCCGGGATGCAGCGCATGGGCGATCATTCCGACGCATGCCGCCGTGAGACCAAAAGAGACTAGCTTTTGGTAAGTATCTGATTGGATTTAGCGATTTTTGAACTCAGCAGGCTCCTTCCAAGCTGATGACGAGGGTTCGATTCCCTTCACCCGCTCCAATTCTCTCCGACCGTCGAAGTCACGCGAGCGCGGCTTCCGCCGCGAAGCCGCTGACCCCGAGCTCGCGGTAGAACTCCGACAGGCGCGCCACGTCCGCGGCGAACCACCCCTCGAGCCACTCGCGATAGGCCGAGACCGCCTCCGCCGGCGCGGCGCCTTCGCGGAGCACGCGTGCGGAAAGATGGCCGGCCATCATGCCCGACATGATGGCTTTCAGCACGCCGTGCGAGGAGGCCGGGTCGAGCATGGCGGCGGCATCGCCCGCAATGAACCAGCCCGGCCCCGCCGCGGCGGCGGACAGACGCCAGGTAACGTCCGCGCCGCGCTCCCGGCCGCGCGGGGCGAGGCCGCGCAGCTCCGCCGGAACCGGATCGGCCGCTTGCGCGCGCTCCTCGAGATCGAGCCGCACCCATTGATAAAGGCCGGGCGCGACCCGGGCCGTCCAGGTCCAGCCGGCGCCCTCGCCGATGAGCGAGGGCGCCTCGTCCCGCGCCGGGCAGCTGCCCTCGGCATAGCCATAGCGGGCGACGAGAGGCGGCGAATGCTCCGACGCCCGGAGGCGAAGCTTGCGCGCGAGCCAATTGGCGCTGCCGGTCGCGTCGATCACGATCGCGCAGGCGACCGGTCCGTCCGTCGTCTCGACGCGCCAGCGCCCATCCGCGCCACGCTGAAGAGCGATCGCGCGGCAGCCCGGGCGGGTCTCCGCGCCAACCTCTCGCGCGCGATCGAGGAGCAGCGCGTCGAAGTCGCGGCGGCGGACCTGGAAGCCGCGCCAGGGGCCGCCGGCATCGGCGCCGAACGGCTCGAAGCGCCGCCCGCCCGCCCACTCGATCCAGACGCCCGCATGGCGCGCGCCCGTCACGGCGTCGAGCCGGCCGGCGACGCCGAGCTGGCCGAGCAGCGGCTCGACGCCGGGATGCAGCGCTTCGCCCGGCTTGTCGCGCGGAGCGCCCTCGCGCTCGAGAAGCACGACATCGAGCCCCCGCAGCCCGCATTGGATGGCGGCGGCGGCGCCTGCCGGCCCGCCGCCGACGATCAGGACGTCGGGATCGACGCGTCGCGCTGCCATGACCCGTCGCGTCGCAAGATCACCTCACGCCCGTCGCTGAAGGCCACGACCTGATCCGTCAGCTCGACCAGCACCGACTTGAGATCGCCTGGATGCCGCGATTCAGGCCCGGGCCGATAGACGTGGAAGCGGTAGCGTCGCTCGCCGGCAAGCCGGCCGCCGGCCGCCTCCTCCGCGCTGTTGAGCTCGGTGTCGCCCTCCCCCGTCTTGCGGAAGGACAGCACCGCCCATCCCGCTTTGGCCTTGAGCGTCTCGACGATCCATTGGCGGTCCTCGTCCGAGCGCCGGCGCTCGCGGAACTCGGGATCGCGGACGCCGAGGCTCCAATAGACGGCGGCCATCGCGAGCACACGGGCCTTGGTCTCGGCAAGGTCGATCTTGGCCGTGAGCGCCGCCGTCATCGTCTCGAGGTTGCCGAGATAGTCGACGCGGTCGATGTCCGGATAGACCGCGACCTCGCGCCCGCCGATCGTCTCGCGGCGCGGCCCGCGCACGCCGTCCCACGGCAGGTAGCGGCCGCCCTCGAGCGGTGCGATCCCGGTCTCCTCGTCGGTGAGAGGCACGATGCTGGGCCAGGGATAGGCGAAACCCGGTCCCCGCTTGTGGGGGGAAAAGGTTCGCGCGCTGTCCGGCGCAACCGCCGGCCAGTAGCTGCCGAGCGCCGCGCACAGCTTGATGTCCTCGATGAAGGGCGTGCCGAGGCCATAGGCCTGCATGAAAGGCTGAACCGGCACGTCGGGGTCGCTGTAGTGGATGCCGAGGCTCGTGTCCCAGCCGGGGTCGAAGATGCCGGGCGAGGCGTCCGGCAGACCCGAATAGCGGCCGGACGAAGTCGCGGCGGGCGCGCCTGCGGCCGGCGCCGCGCGAGCATGCGAGACCACCGCGGTGATCGTTGTGTCGTTGATGCTGAAGCCCGCCGGCAGCGTGATATTCGCCGCCATGCGCTTGTCGGAGAGGGGAATCGGCGGAATCGCCCAGAGCGCGGACCGGATCGCCTCCGGGACCTCGCGGCGCCACCACTGCGTCAGGTCGCGCTGGCTCACGCGGGGGAAGAAGTCGGGCGGCGAGACGAGGCAATAGGCGGGGAGGCGCGTCGGGATCTCGCTCGCGAGCTGCGGGCAGCGCGCCTCGATCCAGCCGTCGCCGGCGTAGTCGATGAAGTGTTGCGCCTTATAGCCGCCGGCCTTCAGCACCTCCATGAGGTTCGGGTCGTCGTTGAGGTTATCCAGGCCACCGTCGGGGCGGAGCCGGTGGCGGATGCTGACATATTCGGGCGCCGGCCGGTCGGTGGTCGGCGCGAGTCCCTCCAGATAGCTCGGCTCGGTCTCGGCTTCGCCGGGCAGGATCTGCGCGGTCGAGAAATACAGGACGCCAGGCTCCCGCACGAAGTCGCGCGGCACGTCGAAGGCGAGCCAACCGTCCCGGTAGCGGGCGCGGATCGCGAAAGGCGCGGCGACCGGCTCGAGCACGCCCGTGCCGAACTCCGGCCGCCTCGACAAGCTTGCGATCCGCTCGTCGCGGATCACGAAAGGAAAGCGATCGAGATCGGCCCCGGTCCAATTGCTCGCATAGCCCTGGGTCTCGAGATAGCGATGGAAGCGCCGCAGCTTCTCATTCTGGAGGCGGCGCGTGAGGCCGACCGCGAGATCGAGCCCGGCCAGGCATTCACGGCCCTCGAAGAGCTTGTGCAGCGGCACCCAGAAATGGCGCTTGTTGTCGTCGGCGAGGGCGTCGCGCGGTCCGAAGCGGCTCCCGTCGCCCGCTGCGCGCATCGCGATGTAGGCCGCGAAACGCTGGGGCATCACGCGGAAGGCGAAAGGGCTCTCCGGGTCGAGCGCCGCGAAGGCGCGCTCGCGCGCATCGTAGCGCGGACCGGCATTGCCCATGCGCGCAATGCCGGTGCGTGCGAAGGCGAGGTCGGCGTGACGGCCGTGGACCGACTCGTCTCCGCGGCGGTAATCGAGCGCATAGACCACGATCGCGAGCGGGTTGCCGCCGGCCTCCGCGCGCAGCTCGGCGAGGCTCGGCGGCCTCCCCCCATAGACGTAGTTCTCGACCGCCTCGATCTCGGCGAGCGTCGGGAATGCCGTGAGCGGAGCGCCCGCACCGTTCTCGGCCACGTCGGGCGAGGCGAAGGCGTGATAGAGCAGGCTCGCAGCGGGATTGCCTGGCTCGACGCCTCGTGCGCCCTCCGGCGAGAAATCGGCAAAGCCCGGAAGCTTGCGGTCGACCGCGCGCAGGCTACGCCCGAGCTCGCGCCGCAGATCCGCCGCCGCGATGTCGAGATCGCCCCCGCTCGCCTTGAGGAGAAGGTCCCGCCAGCCATGCCGGGCAAGCCGCCGGCAGGCCATCTTGACGGTATCGATCAGAGGCCGTCTCGGCGCGGCGAGCGCCTCGGTCTGAAGCGCGCCCGCCACACCCGAGCCGACGCCGAGCGCGGCGCCCGTCAACAATCTCCGTCATGCCGTTCCCCCGAGCGCTGTCCCGGCGCTTCTTCGATTCGAAGTCGAGCACGGCGTAATGCGCCGCGCAACCTCGCGGCGCCCGTGCGGCGCTGCGCTTTGCAAGCCGGCCCGCCTGTGCGAATTTGCGCGCCCTTGGCGCTCGGCACATCGTCCCGCCCGAGCCGAGAACAATCGCAACAGGAGGAAAGCCGATGGAACGCCGCAGGGTGCTGTTTGCCGGATTGACGCTCGCCGCCTCTCTTGTGCTCGCGACCGCGGGCGCCGAGGCGCAGACGCGCCTGCGCTACGCCCATGTGGGCTCCGAGGGCGACATCCAATACTGGTTCGCCGAGGAGGCCGCGAAGAAGATCCCGCAGGTCACCGAGAATCGCGTCGCCGTCCAGGTCTTCCCCAACTCGCAGCTCGGCGGCGTGCAGGAGATGATCGACGGCGTGAAGTCCGGCGCGATCTCGATCGGCCATCACGAGTTCGCCTCGCTCGCCCGGCTCGTCAAGGACATCGCCGTGTTCAACGCCCCCTTCGTCTACCGCGACGGCGCGCATGCGCTCGCCGCGACCGACCCGCGCAAATCCGAGGTGCTGCAGGAATTCAACCAGAAGCTCGTCGCCGAGGGCGGCATGCGCATCGTCGGCCGCCTCTTCCGCGGCGCGCGCCAGATGACGGCCAAGCAGGCGGTCTATTCGCCGGCCGACCTCCAGGGCAAGCGTTTCCGCGGCGTGCCGATCCAGCTCTGGACGACGATGATCCGCGGCTTCGGCGCGATCCCGACGCCGGTCGAGGTGGCGGAGCTCCCGACCGCCCTCATGACCGGCATGGTGATCGGGCAGGAGAACCCGTTGACCATGATCAACGCCAACAAGCTCTACGAGGTGCAGAGCCACGTTATGCTCACCGGCCACATGCAAAACGTCCTGCCGGTGTTCGTGAACGAGCGCGCCTGGCAGTCGATCTCCGAGAAGGACCGCAACGCCATCCTCGAGGCGCTCGAGGGCATCGCCCAGGACACGCTCAAGCAGGCGCAAAAAGCCGAAGAGGACCTGATCGGCGAGCTCAAGAAGAAGGGCATGACCTTCGTCACCGAGAAGGACGGCCTCAAGGTGGCCGAGTTCCGCGACAAGGTCGCGGGCGAGATCGCCAAGGACTTCCCGACCTGGAAGCCCTACATGGACCGCATCGCGGCCGTGAAGTGACGCTCCACGCGTGACCTCGAGCCCGGCGGAACCGCGCCGGGCTCCCGCTCCCGCTCTCCTCAACGCCATGTCCGAAACCATCCCGAGCGCGCTGCTTTCGCGCGAGAGCTATGCGCCCGCGGATGCGACCCCGGCCGACCGCGCGTTAGGCCCGCTCCGGCGCGCGCTGCGGTGGGCAAGCCTCGCCATGGTCTCCGTGATGATCGCGCTGCCGGCGGTCCAGGTCGTGCTGCGCGAGGTCCTCGAGCTGCCCTTCATCGGTGCCGAGGAGCTGACGCGCTTCATGCTCATCTGCGTCGTATTCGTGACCTTCCCCTATGTCGTGGTGTCGGGCACCAACATCCGGCTGGAGGAAGGGCTGCATCTTCTCCCGACGCCGCTTCGGCGCGCCATCCACGTCGCGATCGCCGCCACCGGCACGGTCACGCTCGGGATCGCCGCGGTCGCCATTGCGGTCGCGACGCTGCGCAATCTCCAGAACGCCACGCCCACCCTCGGCATCCCCTACTGGGTGTTCTTCTCGGCAAGTTTTTTCGGCTTCCTCTTCGCCGCGCTCGAGTTCGCTCTTCAGCTCTGGAAGGCGCTCGCGGGCAAGCCGCCCTACGTCACCTTCGCCGACGAGGCCTCGCCCGACGACATGGACGCGCTCGAAGCGGCCCTTGTCGCCGAGGCCGACCGCGGCGCCGGCGAGGGGCCGCGATGACCTTCCTGCTGCTCGGCGCCTTTACCCTCTTCTTCCTGCTCGGCTGGCCGGTCGTGCTCGCCGTCATGATCCCGGCCGTCGCCTACGTCTTGTGGAACGGCTTTCCGATCGAGCTCATCGGCCAGCGCATGGCCTACGCCCTCGATAGTTTCCCGCTGGTCGCGGTGCCGGTGTTCATCTTCGTCGGCAATTTGATCGTCGGGCGCGTCCATGGCGGGCTCGCGCAGGTCAACATCGTCGGCAGCCTGATCTTCTCCGGCATGAGCGGCGCGGCGCTCGCCGACATCGGCGGGCTCGGGCGCATCGAGATCAAGGCGATGGCCTCGCACGGCTTCAAGCGCGAGTTCGCCGGCGCGCTCACCTGCGCCTCGGCGATCGTCGGGCCGATCTTCCCGCCCTCGATCCCGCTCATCATCTACGGCTCGGCGACCAACGTCTCGATCATCCAGCTCCTGCTCGCCGGGATCGTGCCGGCGCTGATCTGCGTCGCGCTCCTGATGGTGACCGTTGCGTTCCTCGCCTGGAAGCGCAACTTCCCGCGCGCCGCACGCTGGCCGACCCCGCGCGAGCTTTGGGCCGACTTCCTGCCCGCGTTGCCGGCCTTGATGACGCCGGTGCTCCTCGTCTCGGGCATGCTGCTCGGCTTCTTCACGCCGACCGAAGCGGCCTCG
>JAQSWQ010000013.1 GCA_029266525.1 Microvirga sp. | reverse complement strand
AGTGGCGGCGTCGGGGAAGGGGCTCGATGTCTGGTACCACAAGGTCTACTCGACGCATCGCGAGCTCGGAGTCGTCGACGGGCTCACGGTCTGGAACGTGGCGGAGGAGGGGGTCGCTCTTCCGTACTCGAAGCACGTCGCCCTAAGGAAGCTTCGACTCCTCGGCTCGAACCGGGGCGGCTTCCCGGGGATTGGCGGAAACGATCTGACCGGAAGCCTGACTATCGAAGGCGCAGAAATCAGGAACTTCGCCGTCGGCATAAAGGTGCCGGCGCGGGGCGAGACCATCGTCCGGAACGCGAGCCTGCGCAATACGGCGAACATCGAGATACCGCTGCTCATCCATGAGGGCAGAGGGGTCCATTTAGACAATGTCGCGTTCGAAGCGGACGGTTCCGGCGGTGACGACATTGTCATGCAGAGTTCGCAGGCGTTGTTCGGCGACCTCGCGATTCTCTTCGAACCCGACCGCATCGATCTCACGGATAGGCATGGGCGCAATCAGCGGCTCTTTCTCCCCTTCCAGCATCCGGACGCTGTTGTCTTTCAGCGCGACGGACCGGAGGCGGTGCGCGGCCTGACCGCGCAAGAGATCGATCGACAGTTCGGGCTCGCGCCGGGCGGTGCCCTGGCGCCGGCGCACGCGGTCAGGCTGCCGCGCTCGAACGCCCTTGCGGCTGCGTCTCCCCTTCCTTCAGGGCCCGAGCGCGCTGCGTCGCCCGCGGCTGCTTCGGCCGAAGACGAGAGGGCGGCACGGTCGCGGCTCTTCGAGCCCTTTCCCATCCGGCTGAGGCATTTCGTCGAGACGGTCGGTCCAACCTCGTCGAAGGGTTGGACGGTCGTTCCGGCAGCAGCCGGGGCGGGCGCGAAGGCGCTTGTTCACGCCAATCCCAATCCCGCCAAATTCATGTTCCCGCGCGGCCTGCTGCCGTTGCGCATCCACCCCGCGACGTGGCCCACGGCTACAGGGTTCACGGCGCGATTCTCGAGAAGGTCGACGGACATCTCACCGTACGCAACTGGGAGCGGGAGTTCCATGGCTTGAAGGTCGATCCGGACGGTTTCGTCAGGATCTCATTCAAGTTCTCGAACCTCGCCGGAGCGGAGATTCCGATCGAGGTCCCGCTCGAGGTGACCCCGGAAGCCGTGCGGCGCGGCGGGAACATCGACCATTACATCCAGCGCGACTTCTGCGGTTCCTGCGGGAACGACACCTTCTATGAGGACGCCGAACGGTTCTATGCGACCGGGGAGATCGAGCCGCTCGCGCAGCTTACGGGTGCGTGCGAGCGCGGCAAGGACTCCCGAACCGTCCTGGCAAAGCCGTTCGTGCGGGAGGTTGGCCACTCGTATCTCGCCAATTTGCCGGATCACATTGGCCTGGCCGACAGCCCCGAGACGCCACGCCGGTCTCCGTTCCTCTTGTGCGAGAACGGATCCGAGCTCCGCGATGCTCATAGCATCCATGACACCATTCGACGGGACGGTCGCGGCCGTCATTCGCACTGGGGGGCGGCGCTGTACTTCTCGTCGTCGGACGGATCCGACCCGAATACCAACGGCAGGGAATACGCGCTCGTGCGAGTGCGCTGATCGTCGAGCACCCCCGCCCGGTGCGCGTCGCCTCGCTTTCGGCGGACCTTAAGCCGGCCCGCTCAAACGCCGGATCTCCTTTACGATCGCAGCCGGCCGGTAGGGTTTCGGCATAAAGGCGCTCTGCGGCACGCGCCGCACCGGCGTGCCGGAATAGCCCGTCGTGTAGATCACTGGCCCCGAGGGGTTCTTCATCCGGAACTGCTCGGCAACATCCCAACCGTCGAGACGCCCAGGCAGACGGATGTCGGTGAACAGCACGTCGACCGGCTCGTCGCCGTCGATCAGGCGCAACGCCTCCTCGCCCGTGGTCGCGCGCAGCACGACGAAGCCGAGCGTCTTCAGCTCGTCGACCATGAGCTCGCAGAGAAGCGGTTCGTCCTCGACGACGAGCACCGTGACCGGGCTCAAGATCATCCGGGCGCCTCGAAGGGGTGTGTCAAAGCCGGGGCGGGCGCGGTAATAACGCGCCACCAAGACGCCGGTTCTGGCGCAATCGTCCCTTCGCGGAGGAATCCATGGCTCGCGCGGACCGGCCCTACTCCGGCGTGTTCCCGATCGCGCCGACGCCGTTCACCGAGAGCGGCGACCTCGATCTCGACGGTATGCGCCGCGTCCTCGACTGCATGATCGACCAGGGCGTCGACGGCATCTGCATCCTCGCCAATTATTCCGAGCAGTTCCTGCTCACCGACGAGGAGCGCGACATCCTCCTGAGGCTCTGCATGGAGCGTGTGGCCGGGCGCGTGCCGGTGATTGCGACGACGAGCCACTTCTCAACGCGCATCGCCGCGGAGCGCGCGCGCCGGGCGGCGGAGGCTGGGGCCGCCATGCTGATGCTGATGCCGCCCTATCACGGCACCGGCTTGCGCGCCGACGAGAAGGGGATGGTGGAGCATTTCGCGGGCGTCGCCGAAGCGGCGGGTATCCCGATCATGGTCCAGGATGCCCCCCTCAGCGGCGTGACGCTCTCCGTGGCCTTCCTCGCGCGGCTCGCCCGCGAGGTGCCGCTCGTGCGCTACTTCAAGGTCGAGGTGCCGCAGGCCGCGGCGAAGCTGCGCGCGCTGATCGAGGCCGGGGGCGAGGCGATCGAAGGCCCCTTCGACGGCGAGGAATCGATCACGCTGATGGCCGACCTCGACGCCGGCGCCACCGGCACCATGCCGAGCGCGCTCCTGCCCGATCTGATCAAGCCCGTGCTGGAGCACCATCGGGCGGGCCGCCGCGGGGAAGCGGCAAAGGCCTACGGCCGCATCCTGCCGCTCATCAATTTCGAGAACCGCCAGTGCGGCCTTCGCGCCGCGAAGACCGTCATGATGGAAGGCGGTGTGATCGGGAGCGACGCCGTCCGCCACCCGCTCGAGCCGCTGCATCCTGCGACGCGTGCGGGGCTCCTGGAGCTCGCACGCGAGGCGGAACCGCTGGCGCTGCGGTGGGGAAGATAGGGCACCAGCCGTCCGGCACCGGCGAGAATCGGCCGCTTCGCCGCGGCGGCGCCGCTTCCCGCGCGGGTGTTTGGGGCGCTTTGGGCAGAGAACCTGCTGCGCGAGCCTAAAATTGCGCTGCTGGAACCGCAGTTCACACTGCGATAGCATCCTCGCCGCGGGCGGGGTCCTCGAAGAGGGTGCGCCTGCGCTGGACCTGCAGGGAAAGAGCTCAAGCTGAAGACGCGGCGGGAGGAAAACCCATGCGAACGCTATCCGGTATCGTGGCTCTCGCGGTGGGGGCGATCTTCGGCACGCAGGTCGCGGCTGCTGAAAAGATCGTGCGGGTCTGGCATACCGAAACCGAGCCGCAGACCATCAAGGCCTTCAACGACATCGCCCGCCGGTTCGAGGCCAAGCACCCGGGGGTGAAGATCGAAGCCGAGGGCCTCGCCTGGGGCGACCTCGAAGGCAAGATCATGGCCTCGCTTGCAGCGGGCAGTCCGCCGGAGCTGTCGCACGGGCAGCCGATCACCTGCACGGCGCTGCAGTCCAAGGGCTTGCTGCTGCCGCTCGACGACGTGGTCAAGTCGATCGGCGACGCGAACATTTGGGAGCAGGTCCGGCGCGTGTGCAACGTCGGCGGGAAGCAATACGGGCTCGTCCACGCCGCCGGGACCTCGCTCCTGATCTATCGTCGCGACCTTGCCGAGAAGCACGGGCTCAAGCCGCCCAAGACCTGGGCCGACCTCGTGCAGGCCGCGAAAGCCTTGACGCTTGACAGCAACGGCGACGGCAGGACCGACATCTACGGGATCAGCCTGCCGGGAGACAATCTGTTCATCAACATCCTCTTGGGCGAGCTCATCAAAGCCAATGGCGGCCAGCTGTTCGACAACAACAACAGACCGATGCTCACCGACAGGAAGATGATCGAAACGCTCGAGTTCTGGCGCGAGCTTGCCCGCTACGCGCCGCCAGGCTGGGAAGGGCACGGCTATCTCCAGACCTTCCAGAACCTCTACGGCCAGAAGGCTGCGATGATGCTGGCGGGCTATGGCCGCGGCGCCGGCATGATCGAGAAATTCGCGCCGAAGGACATGGCGAACGACAAGACCTTCGACGTTTGGGTGAAGCCGCACGGCCCGAGCGGGTCGGAGCCCGCGGCGCAGGTGGATGAGGAGCCTTGGATGCTCTTCAAGGAGGCGAAGAACACCAACGAGGCGGTCGAGTTCCTGAAGTTCTTCTATCAGGACGACAACTACCTCGAATACATCCGCACGGTTCCGATCCACTTCTTCCCGATCACCAAGTCGCTCCGCCAGTCGCCGGCTTACCGCCAGACCGAGATGATCCAGCGCTGGAAGGGCTGGCTCGACGCGCAGGAGCAATATCTCGAGAAGGACCAGGGCAAGCCGACATTGGTCGTCGATTGGGCCGACATGACAGACAAGCCCTACCTCATGGAGGTGCTGGGCTCCGGCATCCTGCGCGACATGGTCATCGACGCGACGGTCGAGAAGATGGAGCCGCAGAAGGCGGCCGAGAAGGCGCAGAAGCGCCTCGAGGACCTGATGCGCAGCAAGGGATACCTCAAGCGCTGATCCGGCCACCGTGGCCGATCGAGGCCGAACGATCGAAGCCCCTTCGACTCGCGCCGCCCGGGCGGAATCCGGCACCTGGCGGCTGCCGGAGCCGGTCACCGGCGTCCTGCTCCTGCTTCCGGCGCTTCTCTTGCTTCTCCTGCTGACGCTCTATCCCGTGCTCTACGGGGCCTGGATCAGCTTGTTCAACAAGCACTCTTTCTTTCCCGAGCAGAGCTTCGTCGGCGTCGCCAACTACGCAGCGATCTTGAGCGATGTGGAGTTCTGGGCAAGCGTCAGGCGGGGTGCCGTGTACTCGCTCACGACCATCGCCCTCCAGATCGTGCTGGGGGTTGGGGCGGCGGTGCTGCTCAACGAGCGTTTCCCCGGCACGAATATCCTGCGCGCTATCGTGATCTTCCCCTATGTGGTGCCGACCGTAGTCGCGGTGATCGTCTGGAAGTGGCTGCTCGACAGCCAGTTCGGCCTCGTCAACTACGTCCTCCAGAGCACGGGCGTGGCCGACCATCCGATCAGCTGGATGGGCCGCGACTGGATCATGACCTCGCTCATTCTCGTGAGCGTGTGGCAGTTCTTCCCGTTCGTGATGATCGGGGTTCTGGCGCGGCTGCAGACCATTCCGCTCGAACTCTACGAGGCTGCGACCGTCGACGGCGCGAGCGCGCTTCAGCGCTTCTGGCACGTCACGCTGCCGCAGCTGAAGAGCGTGCTGTTCGTGATCGTGCTCCTGCGCAGCATCTGGATGTTCACGAAATTCGACACGCCTTGGCTGATGATCCAGGGCGGTGGGGCGGAGACCTACATCCGTACGCTCCCGGTCTACACCTATCTTCGCACCTTCGCCTATTATGAGGCCGGGCTGGGCTCGGCCATGGCGGTCGCCATGTTCATGATGCTCGCGGCCGCGACCGCCGTCTATTTCCGCCTCTGGCGGCGGGACGAGAGCCTGTGAGCCGCTCTCCCGGCTTCTTCAGCCCGGCAGGGCAGCTCGTCGCCATCTGCGCCCTCGCGCTCCTGTTCTTCTCCGCCTTTCCCTTCGTCTGGATGGGCTCGACGGCCTTCAAGGATTCGCGCGAGATCTTCGCGACGCCGCCGTCGCTGTGGCCGAACTCCTTTACGCTCGCCCATGTCCAGCGGCTGTTCTCGGAAACGAAGTTCCTCACATATTTCCGCAACAGTCTGACGGTCTCCCTCTCGGCCGTCGCCGTCACCCTCCTCCTTTCGACCCCCGCCGCCTACAGCCTTACGCGGCTCCGCTTCCGCGGGCGCGAGCAGATCGCGGCGACGGTGCTCTTCGCCTATATGTTCGCGCCGATCATGATCATCATCCCGTTCTACGTCGTGATGCGCTACCTCGGGCTCTCCAATACCCATGTCGGGCTGGTTATCGCGTACACGGCTTTTTGCCTGCCGTTCAGCCTTTGGATGCTGCGCAGCTTTTTACAGAGCATTCCGATCGAGATCGAGGAGGCGGCGCTCACCGACGGCGCGACCCGGTTCCAGGCGGTGATCTATGTCGTGCTGCCGCTCGCCATCCCGGGCGTGGTCGCGACCGGCATCCTGACCTTCATTCTGGCCTGGAACGACTACATCTTCGCGCGCATCCTGTTGAGCCGGGACGAGCTCAAGACCCTTCCGGTCGGCATAGCCGATCTGTACAACGCCAGCGTGGTCGATTGGGGAATGATCATGGCTGCCGGCCTTCTCGTGATCGCCCCGGTGCTCGGAGTTTTCGTCTTCATTCAAAGATACATGGTGGCCGGGTGGGGCGCCGGCGGGGTCAAGGGCTGACCGGGCGCGCCGGTGTCGGCCGAGCTGCGCGGCAAGAGCTCGATCCGCTACGAGAAGCCGGACGACCAGGCGAAGCCGAAGTCCAGCGCTATCAGGTATTCATCGAAGCCCACAGACCCCTGCCCGCGCTCCCGGTTGTGTCGACCGCCCTTCCGAGCGAAGCTGAGGGAGCGGATACTCGGGAGGACCATCATGAACGAGAAGCGGCTGCGGCTCCTGGTTGGGCGAGTGAAGGACGGCAAGATGTCGAGGCGGGCGTTCATCGCCCGGATGCTGGCCCTCGGCATCACCGCGCCGCTCGCGAACGAGATGCTTGCGTCGGGCGGCGTCGCGCGCGCTCAGGAGCGGTTCCCCTACAAGCCGACCAAACGCGGCGGCGGCGGCGCGCTCAAGGTGCTCTGGTGGCAAGGGGCCACGCTCCTCAATCCGCATTTTGCGGTCGGCACCAAGGATCAGGACGCCGCGCGCATTTTCTATGAGCCGCTCGCCGGATGGGATCCGGATGGCGAGCTCTTTCCCGTTCTCGCGGCGGAGATCCCCTCGCGCGAGAACGGCGGCCTCGCCCCCGACGGCATGTGGGTGATCTGGAAGCTCAAGCGCGATGTCGCCTGGCACGACGGCAAGCCGTTCACTGCCGATGATTGCGTGTTCAATTGGGAATACGCCCGCGATCCGGCCACTGCCGCGGTGACCATCGCGAACTACAGGGACGTGACGGTCGAGAAGCTCGACAGCCACACGATCAAGGTATCCTTCAAGAAGCCGACGCCGTTCTGGGCAGACGCCTTCGTCGGTACGCGCGGCATGCTGATCCCCAAGCACCTGTTCGAGGATTACAAGGGCGACAAGTCGCGCGACGCGCCGACCAACCTGAAGCCCGTCGGCACCGGGCCCTACAAATTCGTCGACTTCAAGCCTGGCGACATGGTGCGCGGCGAGATCAACCAGAACTACCACGAGCCGAACCGGCCTCATTTCGACTCGATCGAGGTGAAGGGCGGGGGCGACGCGGTCTCGGCGGCGCGTGCGGTGTTGCAGACCGGCGAGTTCGACTACGCCTGGAACATGCAGGTCGAGGACGAGCTGCTGCAGCGCCTCGAGAAAGGCGGCAAGGGCCGCATCCTGATCACCCCCGGCGGCGCGATCGAGCACATCCAGCTCAACTCGACAGACCCGTGGACCGAGGTGGACGGGGAGCGTTCGAGCGTCAAGACCAAGCACCCGATCCTTTCGGATCCAGCGGTACGCCAGGCGCTCGGGCTGCTGGTCGACAGGAAGTCGGTGCAGGACCACATCTACGGCCGCACCGGCATCGCAACCGCGAACTTCCTCAACAATCCAGAGCGCTTCCGCTCCAAGACCATGAAGTTCGAGTTCAACATCGACAAGGCGAACCAGATCCTGGACGCCGGCGGCTGGAAGCGCGGCGCCGACGGCATCCGCGAGAAGGAAGGCAAGAAGCTCAAGCTCGTCTACCAGACTTCGATCAACGCGCCGCGTCAGAAGAATCAAGCGGTGGTCAAGCAGGCCTGCCAAAGGGCGGGCATCGACCTGGAGCTGAAGTCGGTCACGGCTTCCGTGTTCTTCTCGTCCGACGTCGCCAACCCGGACACCTACACGAAGTTCTACTGCGACATCCAGATGTACAACACGACCATGACGGAGCCGGATCCCGAGCTGTTCATGAACCAGTTCGTGTCGTGGGAGGTCGCGACCAAGGACAACAAATGGCAGGGCCGGAACATCACTCGCTGGCGCAACGAAGAAGTCGACAAGGCCTACCGGGCGGCCCAGGGGGAACTCGATCCGGTGAAACGCGCGGCGCTCTTCGTCCGCGTGAACGACCTCGTGTGCTCGGATCACGCCGTCATCCCGATCGTCAACCGTCCGAAGGCGGGCGCCGTGTCGAACAAGATGCGGCTCGAGATCAGCGGCTGGGACAACGACCTCGCGACGCTGAAGGATTGGTATCGGGAGGCGTGAGCCGTCTCTCGTGAGCCGGTACCTTACCCGACGCCTGCTCATCGCGATCCCGAGCCTGCTCGGGATCAGCGTCGTCCTGTTCACCGTGCTGGCGCTCGCGCCGGGCGACCCGTTCGAGGAGCTCGCGACGAACCCGAACGTGCCGCCCGAGGTGCGCGCGAACCTGCGGGCCAAGTTCGGCCTCGACGACCCGATCTACCTCCGCTACTTCCACTGGCTTCTCGCGATGGTGCGAGGCGACTGGGGCTTCTCCTTCGCAAGCCGGGTCGACGTCGACACGCTGATCCTGCAGCGGCTGCCGACGACGCTGTTCGTCATCGGCTCTTCGCAGATCCTGGCGCTTGCGGTCGCGCTGCCGGTCGGGATCTACGCCGCGACGCGGCCCTATTCGGTTTTCGACCAGATCGCTAACACGCTCACCTTCGTCGGCTTCTCGCTGCCGACCTTCTTCACCGGACTCCTGTTCATCCTGGTGTTCTCGATCCAGCTCGACTGGCTGCCCTTCGTCTACCGCGCCGACATCTCTGCGACGGGGTGGCAATGGTTTTGGGAGCACTTCAAGCAGTCGATCATGCCCATCGCGGTGCTCGGCCTGTTCCAGGGCGCCTCGTGGACCCGCTACGTGCGCGCCGCCGTGCTCGACGTTATCCGCCTCGATCACGTCACCACGGCGCGTGCAAAGGGCCTCTCCGAGCACGTCGTTGTGCTCAAGCACGTCGTGCGCAACGCGCTCATCCCGGTGGTGACGCTCGTCGCGTTGCAGATGCCGGCCGTGTTCGGCGGCGCCATCGTCACCGAGCAGATCTTTCGCATCCCCGGAATCGGATCGCTCCTCATCGCCTCGATCCTGACCAACGACACGCCGGTGGTGATGGCAGTGACCTTCGTCTTCGCCTGTCTCGTCATCGCCTTCAACCTCGTGGCGGACCTGCTCTATGGCTGGCTCGACCCTCGCATCTCCTACCGCTAGCGTGCCCATCGCGGCGGTGCGCGCCCGGCCGTTCTCGCCCGGGCGCGAGGCATGGCGCCGGTTCAGGCGCCACCGGCTCGCGCTGGCGAGCGTCGTGATCCTGGCGCTGATGGTGCTGATGGTGGTTCTCGGTCCGCTCGTCTGGCGCGTGCCGATCAACGACATCGATTTCACGGCGCGCTTGAGCCCGCCGAGTTGGCGGCATCCGTTTGGCACCGACGACCTCGGTCAGGACCTCCTTGCGCGCATGCTCTACGGCGGACGCATCTCGCTTGCCGTCGGGCTCGCCGCCATGGTGGTGGCCATCTGCGTCGGCGTGCTGATCGGCGCGATCGCCGGCATCTCCCGCGGCAGCGTGGACGCCGGGCTGATGTGGCTGACCGATCTTTTCCTCTCGCTGCCCCCGCTGCCCGTCCTCCTCCTCGTGATCTACCTGTTCCGCGATCAGTTGAAGGATGTCTTCGGCCCGGAGGTCGGCGTCTTCATCCTCATCGTCGTGGTCATCGGAGGTTTTCGCTGGATGCCGGTGGCGCGGCTCGTTCGGGCGCAGTTCTTCTCGCTGCGCGAGAAGGAGTTCGTCGAAGCCGCGCGTGCCCTCGGCGCCTCGACCTCCCGGCAGGTCGCGCGCCACATCCTGCCCAACGCGCTCGGGCCCGTGATCGTCGCCGGTACCATCGACGTCGCCGCAGCCATCATCGCGGAATCGACACTGTCCTTCCTGGGGCTGGGCTTCCCGCCCGACATCCCGACCTGGGGACGGCTCCTCTACGACGCCAAAGATTACCTCGACTTCGCGCCGCATTGGGCCCTATTTCCGGGCGCCGCGATCTTCCTTGCCGTGCTCACCATCAACTTCATCGGGGATGGGCTGCGCGACGCTCTCGACCCGCGCAAGGTGCTGTAGCGATGGCATCCGACGAGATCGCCGCGTCCGGCATGCTGTCGCATTTGTCGTTCGGAGTCCGCGACCTCGACCGGGCCGCGGCTTTTTATGAACGTATCCTCGCTCCGCTCGGCTATCGGCGGCTGTGGGCGAGCCGCGACGGTGCCGGCTTCGGCCGGCCGGGAGCGGCGGACCAGCTTGCGTTGTTCGCCCGCCCACGCGACGCGACCCCGCCGGGCCCGGGCTTCCATCTCGCCTTCACGGCGCCGAGCCGGGCGGCGGTCGATGCGTTCCATGCCGCGGCGATGGAAGCGGGCGGGCGAGACGAGGGTGCACCGGGGCTGCGCCCCCGCTACGGCGCCGCCTACTACGCCGCCTTCGTGATAGACTCGGACGGGCACAAGCTCGAGGCCGTGCACCAGGGCGCCGGCCCCGAATGACCGCGCCGCTCCTCGACATCCGCGGGCTGAAGACGCATTTCGTGACTGACGACGGCATGGTTCACGCGGTCGACGGGGTCGATCTCGCGATCGGCCGCGGCGAAACCGTCGGCGTCGTCGGCGAGTCCGGCTGCGGCAAGACCATCACCGCGATGTCGGTCTTGAAGCTCATCCCGATGCCGCCCGGCCGAGTCGTCGCCGGGCAGATCCTGTGGAAGGGCCGCGACCTTGTCCCGCTCGAGGCCGAGGAGATGCGCAAGATCCGCGCGAAGGA
This sequence comes from Microvirga sp., assembly GCA_029266525.1. Lineage (GTDB taxonomy): Bacteria > Pseudomonadota > Alphaproteobacteria > Rhizobiales > Beijerinckiaceae > JAJKJG01. The sequence goes on along the minus strand of JAQSWQ010000013.1, from coordinate 44,369 downwards.
GATCGCCATCGTCTTCCAGGAGCCAATGACGTCGCTGAACCCCGTCTACACGATCGGCGATCAGATCGCCGAGGTGATCCGGCTGCATGAGGGCCTCTCCCGCCGCGCGGCGCTGGAGAAGACGGTCGAGATGCTCCGCCTCGTCAACATCCCCAACCCCGAGCGGCGTGTCGGCGACTATCCGCATCAGTTCTCTGGCGGCATGCGCCAGCGGGTGATGATCGCGATGGCACTCTCCTGCGATCCCCAGCTCCTCATCGCCGACGAGCCGACGACCGCCCTCGACGTCACCATCCAGGCGCAGATCCTCGATCTCCTGAACGACCTCAAGGCGCGGCTCGGCATGGCGATCATGCTGATCACCCACGCCATGGGCGTCGTCGCCGAGACCGCGCAGCGGGTCGTCGTGATGTATGCGGGCAAGGTCGTCGAGGAGGCGAGCGTCGAACGGCTCTTCGCCGAGCCGCTCCACCCCTACACCCAGGGGCTCATCCGCTCGATCCCGCGCATCGACCGCGCGGCGACGTACAAGACCCGGCTCGAGACGATCGGCGGCGTGGTGCCGCGCCTTCTCGATCCGCCGACTGGCTGCCGCTTCGCGGCGCGCTGCCGCTTTGCGAGCGCGGCGTGCAGCGCGGCGACCCCGGCCCTCGTCGAGGTGGCGCCGGGCCACAAGGTGGCCTGCGTGCTGCACGCGCCGAGCCAGGAGCTGGCCGCATGAGCGCGCCGCTCCTGCGGGTGAAGGAGCTCGAGAAACGCTTTGCGGTGAAGGGCGGCCTCTTCTCCCGCGACCGGGAATGGGTGCACGCGGTCGACGGCGTGACCTTCGATCTCGCGGCCGGCGAGACGCTGGGCCTCGTCGGCGAGTCGGGCTGCGGCAAGTCGACGACCGGTCGGTGCATCCTGCGGCTCATCGAGCCGAGCTCGGGCGAGGTGTGGTTCGAAGGCAAGGACGTGACGTCGCTCGACGGCAGCGAGCTCACCGCGCTCAGGCGCGACATGCAGATCATCTTCCAGGACCCCTACGCATCGCTCAATCCCCGCATGACGGTCGGCGCCATCATCGGCGAGGCGCTGACGATTCACAGGCTCGCGAAGACGCCCCGCGAATACGAGGAGCGCATCGTTCATCTTCTCGAGACCGTGGGGCTCAACGCCGACCATTTGCGCCGCTATCCGCACGAATTCTCCGGTGGGCAGCGCCAGCGCATCGGCATCGCCCGCGCCCTCGCGGTCTCGCCGAAGCTGATCGTCTGCGACGAGCCCGTCTCGGCGCTCGACGTGTCGATCCAAGCGCAGGTGATCAACCTTCTCGAAGACCTGCAGGGGCGGTTCGGGCTGACCTACATCTTCATCGCGCACGACCTCTCGGTCGTGGAGCACATCAGCACGCGCGTTGCGGTGATGTATCTCGGCAGGATCGTCGAGATCGCGAGCGCACGGGACCTCTACACGGCCCCGAAGCACCCTTATACCGAGGCGCTGCTCTCCGCCGTGCCGATCCCCGATCCGACCGTGAAGCGGCAGCGCATCCGCCTGCAGGGCGAGATCCCGAGCCCGATCCGCCCGCCATCCGGATGCCGCTTCCACACCCGCTGTCCCATTCGTGTTTTGCCCCTGTGCTCGACTGAGACGCCGCCGCTAGAGCAGAAAAGCACCGGGCATTGGGCCGCCTGCCACTTGCGAGGCTGACGCCGTCAAGGTGTGTGGGTTGCGCAGACGCGGAGACGCCTCGATGGCCCGCGGGGTACCCCGGACGGCAAGATGCGTCGCGGGCCGGCCGCGTCAGCTTCTTCCAAGCTCCGTGCGCACGAGATGCGCGCCGGCGGCAAGTGCCGCGAGCTTGCCGTAAGCCACTTCGCGCTTCATCGGCGCCATGCCGCAATTAGTGCAGGGGTAGAGCTTCTCCGGCGCGACGAATCTGAGCGCTGCCCGGATCGTCTCCGCGACCTCCTCCGGCGTCTCGACTGCGTCGGAGGCGACGTCGATCGCCCCGACCAGCACGTCCTTGCCATCGAGGAGGCGGATCAGCTCGATCGGCACATGCGAGTTGCGGCATTCGAGCGAGACCTGGTCGATCGAGCTCTTGGCGATCAGGGGAAAGGTCTCCTCGTATTGGCGCCACTCGGAGCCGAGCGTCTCCTTCCAATCGACATTCGCCCTGATGCCGTAGCCGTAGCAGATGTGGACGGCCGTCTTGCAGCGAAGGCCCTGGCGCGCGGCCTCGAGCGCCGCGATGCCCCATTCGGCAACCTCGCGCATGTAGACATTGAAGGCGGGCTCGTCGAACTGGACCACGTCGACGCCGATCCCCTCCAACTCGCGCGCCTCTTCGTTCAGCGCGGTCGCGAAGGCGAAGGCGAGGTCGCGCCGGCTGCGGTAGTGTTCGTCCGCGATAGTGTCGACGATGGTCATCGGGCCGGGCAGCGTGAACTTCAGCTTGCGGCCGGCATGCGCCCGTGCCGCGCGTGCCTCGGCGCCGTGCACCGAGCCCTTGCGCCGGATCGGCCCGACGACCGTCGGCACCTCGGCCTTGTAGCGGTCAGCGCGAATCCCGATCACGGTCCTCTTGCCGAAATCGATGCCGTCCAGATTGGCGAGGAAGCCGTGCACGAAATGCACACGGGCCTGCTCACCGTCGCTGACGATGTCGATACCCGCGTCCTCCTGCATCTTCACGGCGAGGATGGTGGCGTCGAGCTTCGCCTGCTCGAGGTCGCCGCCGGAGAGCTTCCACGGCGCCCACAGCCGCTCGGGCTCGGCGAGCCAACTCGGCTTCGGCAAGCTGCCTGCGAGCGTCGTCTGGAGCATCGGACCATCCCTCCCGTCCGGGGAAAGAGGGGCTGGGCGGGGGCGGCAAGTCAAGCGCGCCGCAAACCCCCGAGCGCCGCCGGCTTTGATTCTCGCGAGGGTGTGGGTGTGTTTTCGCTGCACTAGGCCCGAATCAGTGCGGCACGTACCCACGCGCCATAGGGTCCGAATCGAACGCCGAGCCATGGGTTCTCGCCGCACTTTCCTCTTCGCGCTCGCCGGCGCGCCGCTTGCCGCTTGCAACACGCATATGGCGGGGCTTCCGACCGAGGGCGATTACTCGGGCTGGTACATCGGGACTGCGCCGGACCAGCCCTTCCCGATCCCGCTCGTGGACCGCAGCCGCCTTCCGGCCGCCTATCGCGTCCAGACGGTGAGCTATTCGGGCGGCGAGCGGCCCGGCACGGTCGTGGTCGACATCGATCAGCGCTTCCTTTATCTCGTGCAGAGCGGCGGCACGGCGCTGCGCTACGCGGTCGGGGTCGGCCGCCAGGGCTTCTCCTGGAAAGGCGCCGCCTATGTCGGGCGGAAAGGGGTGTGGCCGAATTGGAGCCCCACCTCGACCATGGTGAGGATCAATCCGCGCCTGCCGCGCTATGCCTCGGCCGGCATCGGCAACCCGCTCGGGGCGCGTGCGCTCTATCTCTACCAGGGCAGCCGGGACATCCTCTTCCGCATCCACGGCACCAACGAGCCCTGGAGCATCGGGAAGCAGGTCTCCTCGGGCTGCATCCGTATGCTCAACGAGGACGTAGTCGACCTCTACAACCGCGTGCCGGTGGGCGCGACGGTGCTGGTCAGGCGCGGCGGGCGTTATCGCGCCTGAGGCTCGTCGGCGGGGCTCGTGGTCATGCCTTGCCGCGAGGCTCCGACCGCGAGATCGATGATGAAGGCAAGCGCCAGTGCCGCGGCGCCAAGCCCGAAAAGCAGGGCGTAGCTGCCGGTCCGGCTGAACAGAAACGAGAAACCGTAGGCCGCGATCGCCTGGCCGATTGCGAAGGCGAGGGTCGCGAAGGTCCAGGCGCGCTGCGCCTCGCCCTCGCCGTGGGCGAGCTCGCGCACCCGGCCGAGCACGAGCGACACGCTGCCCGGCAGGAAGGCGCCGACCACCACGCAGGAGACGACGAGCGCGAAACCGTTGGTCCGAAGGGCGAGCCAGCCGACGCAGATCGTCTGGGTGAGGAGGGCGACGCGCAGCGCCGGGCCGAAGCCGATCCGGTCGGCGAGCCCGCCGGCGAGCACCGGGCCCGTGATCGCGCCGATCCCGAACAGCACCCAATGCCAGGATCCGACCGCGACGCCACGCTCGAGCCCGCGCGCGATAAAGTCCACAAGGAAGACCATGTGAGGCACGACCCCGACGGCATTGAGCGCGTATTCGAGATAGAGCGCGCCGAGCCTCAGCGCGGTGCGAAGCGGCGGCTGCGACACAGCCGCCTGCGCTCCGTCGAGCGGCCCGGCGTGCGGCCAGCCAGTCCAGGCGGCGAGCGTCAGCGCCAGCGAGAGCAGCCCAAGGCCGATCCAGGTCTCCCGCAGCCCGAGGCCGAGAAGCAGCGGGATCAGCGTTCCGGAGGCGGCGATGCCGAGCCCCACCGAAGTGAAGATCACGCCCCCCGCGAGCCCGCGCCGCTCCGCCGGCACGTGCGGCAGCACGGTCGGGGCGGCGAGCACCATCAGCACCGCGCCCGCGAGCCCCGAGACGAAGCGCCAGAGGAAGAACCAGGCGAAGGGCAGGGGGGCGGCGCAGGCGAGGAACGAGACCGCCGCTGCGAGCATCATGCCGCGCAGAAGGACCCGAACGGGGATCCGCGCCGCCATGACGGGGCCGAGGAGCGCGCCGGCGAGATACCCGGCGAGGTTCGCGGCGCCGAGATAAGCGGCCTCGGGCGGCGTGAACCAGCGCTCCTCGACCAGCGCCGGAATCAGCGGGGTGTAGGCGAATCGCGCAAGGCCGACCCCAACGAGGATCGCGCACAGCGCCGCGAACGTGCCGCTCCAGGCGCCCGCCGTCATGCTTGGCGGAGGTCAGCCGCGGCGCGCCGCGATTCGCGATGGCTCATGCCGGCACAAAATAGACTGCGGCGTGTACATGCGTGAAGCGCTTTGGCGCGATGGCAGCCATCTCCGGGCACGAAGCGACCCGACCACACGCTGAATTCTCATGAACGAGAAGTTTCCGAAAAAGACGGCTTGCCATCTAAGCCGTGCAGCCTTAGCGTGTCGTTATCGGCCCTGCGGATTCTTGGTTTGAGAACCACGCAGTGACCAAAGAGATAGTCAATGTGAAGAGGAGGTTAACCATCCTTCTTCAAACAGCTTGGAAATCCACAATAGTCCAGTAACCTTTCTTGCGAACCAAAGCGCGCCGAAGGCGCCACGGTTTCGGCAAGCCTAGTGGCGGGGGCTTCCTTGAACGACCTTTCTCGGGCCGGGTTCCGGCAGTATTCGCGCGTCCCTTCTCCTGATCTCGGCGAGAGGACGGCCTCGGCAAAATCGCCGCGGACCGATGTCGGGACGATCCTCATCCACTGGACCGCGTCGATCGCGTGCATCATCACGCTGGTGACCGGGCTGCGGCTGGCCTCCGATCAGGAATTCTCGGTGGTGTGGCGCGCGATCGCGCCGATCCTTCCGCAGGGCGAGATCTGGAGCTGGCACATCGTCTCGGGGCTCGCCCTCTACTTCGCCTCGACCGCTTACATCGTCTACATGCACAGGAGCGGCCTGAAGCGGCGAATCGCCCTGAGCAAGGTCCAGGCGCTGACGATGCCGACGCCCGCCAAGCAGAAATGGGGCGCCGTCAACGTTCTCCTGCACTGGGCGCTATACGCACTGCTTGCGGTGCAGACCGTCACCGGCCTGTTGCTCTATCTCGGCTACGGCGGCTGGAACGTCACCATCCACTCGGTCACGGCGACCTTCGTCCTGATCTACCTCCTGGCCCATGTCATCGGCCATTACGGGTACGGCGGCTGGCTGCAGATCCTACGCGTCTTCAAGCCGGTGCCGCTCGCGAAGACCAAGGCGACGCGCTCGCGTCCTCTCCTCGCCGCGACCGCTGTCGGCACGGCCTTCGCCGGCACCCTCGTCGCCCTCGACTACACTACCGTTGACACCCTCCCGATCCGGCAGGTCAGCGAGGTGCCGAAGCTCGACGGCCGCATGGACGAGGAGGTCTGGAGGACCGTCCGGCCGGTCACGGTGCGAACCATGCAGGGCTCGGGCCTTGGCGGCAGCGGCGAGTCAATGGTCGAGATCCGCGCGGTCCGCGACGACAGGAAGGTCTATTTCGCCTTCCGCTGGCAGGACCCCAGCCGGTCGCTCCGCCGCGTGCCCATGATCAAGAAGGCCGATCGTTGGCACGTGATTGGCAACCGCGTCGACAACGCCGACGTCACGGATTTCTACGAGGACAAGTTCGCGGCCCTCATCTCGCGGCAGGACGGCTTCGGCAATGCCGGCTCGACGCACATGGGCAAACGCCCGCTCGGCGACAAGCCGGCGGCCGTCAACGAGCGCGGGCTGCACTACACCACCGACGGCAGCTTCCTCGACGTGTGGCAATGGAAAGCCTCGCGCGGCGGTTCACTCGGCTATGTCGACGACCAGTATTTCGGTCCGCCGCGCGACGCGACGCCGGGCGAGGCGTCCGGCAAGGCTCGCTACCAGGGCGGTTACTGGAACGACCCCGGCCGGGCCTTCTACAGCTACAATTACAAGGTCGAGGTCGGCCATCGCGGCCCGGTCCAGCTGCAGAAGCTGCCGAAGGACGTCGCCGCCACGGTCGCGGCGCTCGGGAAGTTCGACTTCAACCCCGACAGCAGCGACGAGGACGGCGCGCGCTGGTGGATGACCGAGGCCGAGACTGTGCCCTATTCCAAGGAGCTCGACGAAAAGATCCCTCTCGGCACCGTGCTCCCGGGCGTGCTCATCACGGGCAATTACGAAGGCGACCGGGCGCAGCTGCGCGGGGAGGCCAAGTGGAAGGACGGCTACTGGACCCTCGAGCTCGAGCGCGACCTCAGAACCGGCAGCCAGTACGACGTCGACTTCGTGCCGGGCGAGACCCTCTTCATGTGGGTCTCGGCCTTCGACCACAACCAGACCCGCCATACCCGCCACATGCGCCCGGTGAAGCTGACGATCCGATGACTATCGAGTTCCTGCGTACCTTCTGCGTCCCTCAGGTTTGAGAAAGTCCATTGCCATGAGCGATCACTGCACGCTTGTTGTGAATGGCCGGCAGCTGCGGGCCAACATCGGCGACACGCTCGTCGACGCCGGGCTCGCCGCGAAGCTGCTCATTCCGCACGATTGCTGCTCGGGCCAATGCGACACCTGCAAGGTGCGGGTCCTGTCCGGAAGCGTCGACGATCAGGGCACGCTCGACGGCGCGATGGTGCTAGCCTGTCAGGCGACCATCGAGGGCGACGCGGAGATCGTGTTCGAGGAGGTGCCGATCCCGGCAAAGCGCGCCGGCACGCTCACCGCGATGCGGCCGCTCTCGCCCGAGATCGTCGAGGTCGTGATCTCGATGAACTCGCCCTTCCCGTACTTCGCCGGGCAGTACATGAAGGTCGCCTTCGCGGGCTATCCCTCGCGCGACTACAGTCCAACGGCCTATCTCGATGGCGGTCTCGACGAGACCGAGCTCGTCTTTCACATCAAACGCTACGAGGGCGGGCTCGTCTCGTCGGCGCTCGGGAACGCCATCGGCCTCGGGCACAAGGTGGCCGTCAACGGCCCCTACGGCCATGCCTTCTACCGGCCCGGCCCGTCACGGCTTGTGCTCGTCGCAAGCGGCACCGGCTGGGCGCCGATCTGGTCAGTGGCGCACGCTGCCCGCCTCGCCGAGCCTACGCGCGCGATGGTGGTGATCGCGGCGGCGCGCGACCCGCGCAATCTCTACATGGGCCCGGCGCTGAACTGGCTTTCCGCCAATGGCGTCGCCGAGATCGTCGTGACCGCGACCGGCGAGCGGGTCGGCGGCGACACCCGCTTCGGCCGCCCGACCGAGTTTCTGCCCGAGATCACGGCGTCCGACCTCGTTTACGCCGCCGGTGCGCCCGAGATGGTCGACGCCGTGAAGCACCTCGCCCATCTCGGCGGCGCCGAATGCCACGCCGACCCCTTCACCATCAGCCCGAACGCCGGCTCGATGTTCGATCGGCTCCGGCGGGCGATGCGCGCCGGAGCCGCACCTGCGGCAAACCCGCTGTCGCCGCGCCCGGCCGGCCTCCCTGCGCCTCCCATTCCTCTTCCAGCCGCCGCGGCCCGCCACGCAGCGGCGCTGGAGAGGAGCGCGCCCGGCGAGACCCGCCGGCGCGCGACTCTCTTCTCGAGGCTCCTCGCGCGTTCCTGAGCCAGCGCCATGAGATCCTTGCGCCGGGAGCGAGGGTCGCGGCTGAGGCGGGGCCCCGATCAGGGACTGGCTCGGCTACGATCTGTTAGGCCAGCGCTTACCCAACCTTTATGAATTCGCCTTAGCGTTCCCTCTTGATTGAGGGAACGCATGTGAGTTTTGCCGATCCATCCCTTCCGGCCGCTGCGGCCGGCGAGGCCGCCCCGCCCTCCGGGAAGGCGCTCGATCGGGCGGCGCTTGGGCGCGCCGAGACGGCAGTTCGGAGGAACTCTGCCCTTAGGCGCGCGAGCTTCTCGATCGGCGCGCGGCTTGCCGCCGTTGTCCTCGTCACCGGCACGCTGACCTTCGGCGCGATCGGCGTTTTGACCGCAATGCGGCTCAACCGCGGCCTCGCCGAGCAGGGCGAGGCATTGAGCGGGCTCTCCGAAATGCAGATCGCGGAGAAGCTCGAGGGCGAGGCGCGCCTAGCGCGCGCTCGGCTCGACAACATGTTCGCCGAAGCCAGCCGCCAAGTTCGCGCGCTCGCGCAGCGCAGCGACGTCATGAAGGCGATCGCATCGGAGAACGACGTCACTATCCGCGAACTCTTCGCCCCGGCCGCCAAGGTGGCCGAGCTCGATCTTCTCCTTGCCGTCGATCCGGAAGGCCATATCGTCGGGGCCAGCACGACGATAGACCTCCTCGGCGTGCAGGACGCGTTCACGGCGAGCGATCTCGGCGCTTCAATCACGGATATCGTCCGCGAGAACGATCGCATCAAACGCCGGATCTTCCAGGTCTCACGCCGCCTCGGGCCGGTGGTCGGGCAGGCGCTCGGCTTTGCCGATGCCGACCGCATCGGCCACCTCATCGTCGATCCGGTCTTCGACGATTTCGGAGATGTTGCCGGAGCGCTGATCGGGCTGCGCGTGCTCGCGCCGGTCGAGGCGACGCTCGAGGCCTTTTCGAGCCTCGCGCGCGCCGGCGTGACCGTGTTGTCGAGCCGGGGGCCGGTGTCGAGCGGCGGCGGCACGCCGCTCCGGGTCGCCGGCCCTGATGCGCCCAACGGCAAGCTCCTCCACAGCATCGACGGAGCGAGCATCGCGCGCTGCGTCGACTATCTGGGCGATCTCCAGGTCTGCGCCCATACCAATTCGGCCGAGGTCAAGGCCTCTCAGGAGCAGATGTTCCGCATCGGCGCCGAGCAGACGCGCTCGCTGATGATCTGGTTCCTCGTGCTTGCGGCGGGCTCGCTCGTCACTCTCGTCAGCGCGCTCCTGATGTCGGTGCGGCACGCAACGCGCGGGTTGCCGCAGCTGTCGCGGGCAGCGACCGCGGTCGCCGAGGGTGATCTCGACGTGCCTTTCCGCGCGACCGGGTTCGGCGAGGTGCACAGCCTCGGCCTCGCCTTCGAGGCGATGCTGCTCAATCTGCGCACGAGCCTCGGGCGCATCCGCCAGCTCGCCTTCTACGATCCCGTGACGGGGCTGTCGAACCGCGAGAAGATCCGGATGGACGGCGCGACCCTGATCGGGATGCTCAAGCCCGACGAGGTTGGCGTGTTCCTGTTCCTGGACCTCAACCGGTTCAAGAGCATCAACGACACCTTCGGCCACAAGGCCGGCGACACCCTGCTCAAGAAAGTCGCGCAACGGCTGAGCGGCTTCTTCGAGGCCGAGCGCCAGGCCGGCCGCGTCTTGGACGCGCTGCTCGCGCGCATAGGCGGGGACGAGTTCCTGGTAGTCCTGCGCTGCAAGTCGGCCGACGAGAGCGCTGGGACGCGGGCCGAGCGGCTGCTGGAGAAGCTATGCGAGCCCTACGAGGTCGGAAGCTCGCGCATGATGGTCGGCGCGACGATCGGCATCGCGCTCTGCCCGGCGCATGGCAGCGACTACGAGAGCCTGCTCATGAACGCCGACATCGCCATGTACGAGGCGAAGCGCAGCGGGCGCGACAACTACGCCCTGTTCACCCCGGACGCCGCCGAGATGATGCAGGAACGCCTCGCGATCGAGCACGACCTCAAGGTCGCCGTGCGGGAGCGCCGCTTCAGCGTCCACTACCAGCCGAAGATCAACTGCGCCGACGGTGCGATCGTCGGCGTCGAGGCGCTGGTGCGTTGGAGCCACCCGCAGAGGGGCTACATCTCGCCCGGCAAGTTCATCGGCATTGCCGAAGAGACCGGGCTTGTGCCCGACATCGGGCTCTTCGTGCTCGAGCGGGCGATGGACGATGTCGGGCGCATGCTCGCCGACGGTCTGGCGCTGACCGTTGCGGTGAACGTCTCGGTACTCCAGCTGGAGGATCCCCACTTCTCCGATACGGTCGGCGGGATCATCGCCAAGACCGGCTTCCCTGCGAGCGCGCTCGAGCTCGAGATCACCGAGTCGATGGCGATGCGCGACTCCGAGGTCGTGCAGCAGCAGATCCTGCGCCTGCGCGAGATGGGGGTGAAGATCGCGATCGACGACTTCGGGACCGGCTACTCGAATCTTGCCATGCTGGCGCGCCTGCCGATTGACACGATCAAGCTCGACCGATCGCTCGTGCAGGACGTCTCCGCCAATCCCGAGAAGCAGACGCTCGTGCGCACCATCATGGGGCTCGCCCGGTCGTTCGGCTTCAAGACCGTTGTCGAGGGCGTCGAGACCCATGCCGAGCTCGACTTCGTGGTCCGCGAGGGCGCGGACATGGCGCAGGGCTACCTGTTCAGCCCGCCGGTGCCGATCGAGACCGTCAACCTGCTGCTGCGCCCGCGCGGCCTCGAGGATCTCCTCAAGGACCCGGCCGAGCACAAGGAGCGGAACGTCCTCCCCTACCCGGGCCGGGGCCGTCGCAAGAAGGCGTGAGCCTTACGGATACTCGCACTCGTAGCGCATGCCGTCGCGGGCGAGATAGGTGCCATCGACTGGATCGAAGCTGCGGTACTTGCGCGAGCAATAGGCGATGAAGTCGGGGTCCTGGGTCTTCGGCAGCGGCTGCGCCGCCGCACCCTGGTTGGCGATCGCGCCGCCGATGATGGCGCCGGCCGCTAGACCTGCGATGCCGGCCGCGGCGGCGGCGCCCGGATTGTAGCCGCGCCGATAGTAGCCGCCGTAATAGCGCCGGCGGTATTGCGTGTAGCCCTCGGCCGAATAGGCGCGGCTGAACTCCGGCGAGGCCCGCTCGCTCGCCTCCGCCGGGGCGGGCGAGGCCTCGGTGAAGCCGACGAGGGCCGCGGCTCCGAGCGCGGCGCTGAGGATCTTGCGCATTCCGTCCTCCGTCTGCGGCCCCGCGAATCGCGCGGGCCTAGGGAAGTGTAGGGGGGCCGATGAAATCGTCGAAGAGGCGGCGCTTGGCAAGCGAGGCAGCTTCAGAACGAGACGCAGCCCAGCGCGATGATGCTGACCACCGAATCCTGATTGAAAGCGCGCTTATAGGCGGCAGCGATCTCGTCGAGCCGCGCCCGGCGATCGGGATCGTCCGGCATCGCGACGACGAGCACCTTGCTTCGCTCCTTCACGAGCTTCACGGCGCCCGGGCTGCGCCATTGGCCGCTCGCGTCGATGACAGTGAAGCCGTCTGGGAACCGCGGCGTGACCTCGCGGTCGAGGAAGCGCCGCCATGCCGCCTCCCCGACTTCGCCGCCGCTCTTGAGGCCGCGGCCGAAGATCAGCTCGGCCCGCAGCTGCGCCCGCGCGTTGCCGGGGCAGGACGGCAACCCCGCCGTGACGCAGCCGGGCAGGAGGAGAATCGCCGCAAGAGTAAGCGCGCGCATGGTGCCTTGCTCCCATCACGGGAGAAGCCACGTCAAGCCGCTCGTCGAGGCCGCGGGGCTGCCCCGCCGCGGCGGAGCACGAGCGCCGCCCAGCCATCGAGCTCGAGCCGGAGCTCGAGCCGCAGGCGCTCAGCCCGGTAGGCCGCGAGCACGCCGGCGGCGTCGCCCGGCAGCAGCCCTGAGAGGATCAGCGTGCCGCCCGGCACGAGCACGCGGGCGAGCGAGGGCGCAAGCGCCTTGAGGGGCCTTGCCAGGATGTTCGCGAAAACGAGATCGAAGCGCCTGCCCCGCGCCAGCCGGTGCCGGACGCCCGGGCCGAGATAGAGCTTGAGGTAAGCCCCGACGCCGTTTAGCCGCGCATTGTCACGCGCGACCGCGATCGCGACCGGATCGATGTCGCCGGCGACGACCGGCCGCTTCAGCGCCTTCGCGGCGGCAAAAGCGAGGATGCCGGTGCCGGTGCCGACGTCGAGCACCCGCCGCGGACGGCGCCGCTTGAGCTCCCTCACGAAGGCGAGGAGACATCCGCGCGTCGTGCCGTGATGGCCGGTGCCGAAGGCAAGCGCCGCCTCGATCTCGATCGCGAGGTCGTTAGGCTGCACGGCGTTCCGATCATGCCTGCCGTGGACAAGGAAGCGCCCGGCCCGCACCGGCCGCAAGCCTTCGAGCGAGGCCTCGACCCAATCCTTCTGGGCGATGAGCTCGAACGCCGCGCCCGCGGCGGCCTCGCCGACGATCGGCCGGATCAGCTCCCGGATGGCGGCCTCGTCGGGCTCCGCCGCGAAATAGGCCTCGAGCAGCCAGCTGCCGTCGGCGCTCTCGAAGGCTGCGACCGCGGTCTCCGCCGGCTCGAACACCTCGCCGATGAGATCGGTCATGCGCCGGGCCGCGCTTTCGTCGGTCGCAAGCCGCATGACATGGGTCGGCTTGTTCGGATGGAGCCCTTCGAGCATGCGGCATGCCGGCACCGTGGCAAACGCCGCGGTGCTACTCCGCCCCCATCACCAGTCCTTCGATATCGTGCTTCTGGGTTACGGGCACGAGCTTGTCCACGACGCGGCAGACGAGGTGGTCGCGCACGCTCTGGGGCAGGGCGTCGTAATAGTCCTGCGTCACCATGAGGTCGTGCAGCGCCGCGTGGCCGGCGCCGGGGGCGTCGACTCCGAGCACCAGCACCGGGCGCGCGATCGGCGAGTTATGGGTCGTGCCGCGATGGACGGTCAGCGCCGAGCGGCAGGAAATGTCGCCTGCGTGCGGGTACTTCTTCACGCCTCGCTCCTCGAAGCGGTCCCAGACTTCCTGAGGCGGGAACATCTCGTGCTTCCACGTGCGGCCATCGTCCCATTGCGTCCCCGAAGCGATCTCGAACGGCCCCATGTCGGGCGTCACGTCGATGCCGGTGAGGTTGAAGGCAAGCGAGGTGATGCGGCGCGCCTCGTAGGTGTCGCGCGGGGACGGGAAGTCTCGGTGCCAGGGCTGGCGCTTGGCGCCCTGAAACGGGGTGTCGAAGCCGATCTCGACGATCTCGTAATCCGGGCCGCAGACCGCCTCGCACATGCCGGCGACCCAGGGGTGCGTCACAAGGTCGACGAAGCCGCGGAAGGCCTGAGGATGGATCTCGACATACCAGCGTCTCGGCCCCCGACCGACCGCGCCGCCCGGGCGCTGGATCGCCTCCCAGAAGGCGGTCATCATGTCCTCGCGCATGGACTCCGCCCAGTCGCGCGAGAAGGCGCCTTTGAGGCCGACGATGCCGTCGCGGTAGAGCGTGTCGCGGTCGGCGGACAGGTCGAAGCCGCGCGTGTCGGTCTCGCGCGCGAAGGCGCGGGCGGGCATGGCCGTCATGGTGATTCTCCCTCGGCCCGGCATTGCGGGCGAGCCGCGCTTGTCGGCGCGATTTGCGGCGCAAGTGGGGGAGCTTGGCCGGGTCGGAGCCGAGCTATCCGAGCGTTGGAAGGAGGAAGGCGAAGCCGGTCGCGGCGACGGCCCCGCCGGCGATCGCGACGGCAGCGCGCGCAAACGCCGGGCGCTCGGTCGCGAGCCGCCGGGCGACGTGCATCGCGGCGAGCGCGATCATGGATTGCACGGTGGCGAGGCCAGCCAGATAGGCGGCGAGCGGCGCCGGCTCGGCGCCGACGATGCTCTCGGCGAGCGCATGGCCGTGGAAGAGGCCGGCAAGCGCAAAGAGCCCGGCGAGCGCCGCCGTCGGGAGCGGGCGCTGCGAGACGATCAGCGCGCCGATTGCCATGACCGAGAGCGCGATCGCCGCTTCCGCGAAGGGCAGGCCGATGCGTTCGAGGTGCAAGCCCGCTCCCGCTGCCCCGGCGACGAGGAAGGCGACCGGCATCACTGCCCCGCGGCGTAGGGGCGCTGCGATCAGGCCCATCGCGATCACGAAGGCGAGGTGGTCGAGGCCGATCACCGGATGGCCGAGGCCAGATAGGAAGCCGTGCCAGAGCGTCTGCGGAGTCGCCCCGCCCATGGGATGATGGGCGAGGGCGCCGACGGTCGAGGCGAAGACGAGGACGGCGGCGAGTGCGGTCGGTGCAGGCATCGGGCTGCTCGTTGTGGCGAAAGCTGACGGTCGGGGAGCGTGCTTTTGACCGTTCCTTAACCCTAAGGCCGTCTTATCCGAAGGGGCGCTTCAGGTCTCGCCGAGGACCGAAGAAGCCTTGCCAATTTGTTGACGCCCAAGCTTGCCCATGTTATCCCAAGCTTTCCCGTCCGCCTTCCGTCCACCGCGGCTGGCCGGTCGCTGCGCGCCTCGCCGGGGCGTGCCGCAACATGCCTGTGAACGGCCTATAATCGGCGCGGAACGGGCGGGCAACGCCGGTCGCGGCGACCACGGAGGCGGGCTGATCGCGGGCCATGAACCGCTTCCTGTCCAACTACATCAATCGCCTGGACGCCAAAGGACGCGTCTCGATCCCGGCGGCGTTCCGAATGGTTCTCGCGAAGGACGGCTTCGACGGCCTCTATCTCCACCTCGCGCTCGATGCGCCGGCATTGGACGCCGGCGGCAACCTGCTCCTCAACGAAATCGACCAGTTCCTGCAGACGCTTGCGCCCTATTCCGAGGAGCGCGACCGGCTCTCGACGGCGCTTTTCGGCACCAGCGAGATCCTGAAGCTCGACTCCGAGGGGAGGGTGGTCCTGACCGAGACCGTCAAGGACCATGCCGGCATTACGGATTCGGTGGCTTTCGTGGGGCTCGGGCACAAGTTCCAGATCTGGGAGCCTGCGCGTTTCCGGGAGCATCTCGCGGAGGCTCGGGCCAAGGTGCGGAACCTGAAAAAGGCGTTCGGCTCGAAGCCTTTGGCGGGAGCGGCGGGCTCGTGATGCGCCACGTCCCAGTCCTCCTGAAGGAGGTCTTGGAGGCGCTCGGCGCCGAGCGCGGCGGCGTCTTCGTCGACGGCACCTTCGGCGCCGGTGGCTACACGCGAGGCATCCTTGCGGCGAACCGCAAGAACCGCGTCATCGCGATCGACCGCGACCCGGACGCCATTGCCGGGGGCGCGGCGCTGGCCGAGAAGACGACAGGCCGGCTCGCGCTGGCGCCCGGCCGCTTCGGCGACGTCGAGGCGATCGTCGCGAAGCACGAACCCGAGGGACCCGACGGGATCGTCCTCGACATCGGTGTCTCCTCCATGCAGCTCGACGAGCCTTCGCGCGGCTTCTCCTTCCGCCAAAACGGCCCGCTCGACATGCGCATGGAGCGTGAAGGCGACAGCGCGGCCGACATCGTCAACACCGCCTCGGAAGCCGAGCTTGCCGACATCTTCTTCCATTACGGCGAGGAACGACGGGCAAGGGCGGTCGCGCGGGCCGTCGTCGAGCGGCGGCGGAAAGCGCCCATCGGGACCACGGGCGAGTTTGCCGAGCTCGTCGCGGGCCTGATCCGCGCCGAGCCCGCCGGCATCCATCCGGCGACCCGGGTGTTCCAAGCGCTGCGTATCGCGGTCAACGATGAGCTCGGCGAACTCGTGCGCGCGCTTCACGGCGCCGAGCGCGTGCTGAAGCCGGGCGGCCGGCTCGCCGTCGTGACCTTCCACTCGCTGGAGGATCGCATCGTGAAGCAGTTCTTCGCAGTGCGAACCGGCCGCGCGGCGACCGCTTCGCGCCACCTGCCGCCGAGGCAGGACGTGCGCCCGAGCTTCGTTGCGGTGACCAACGGGCCGGTCGGTCCGTCCGACGACGAATGCGCTCGGAACCCTCGCGCCCGCTCGGCGAAGCTGCGCGCGGCCGAGCGCACCGGCGCTCCGGCGCAGGCGCCGCTCGCCGCACTCGAGACGCTCGCCTCCCTTCCTGCCCATTCGAAGGCCCGCGGGCGATGATCCGCTTCCTCAACCTCGTCGCCGTCGCGTGCCTCATCGGCTCGGCCGGCTACGCCTATTCGATCAAATACGAGACGCTCTTCCATGCCGAGCACGTCGCGAAGCTCAAGACGCGCATCCAAAAGGAGCGCGACTCGATCGCGGTGCTGAAGGCCGAATGGCAGCATCTCAACCGACCCGACCGCCTCCAGGAGGCCGTCGCCCGTCATCTGGACCTGCAGCCGATGACCATCCACCAGCTCGCGCGTCTCGCGGACTTGCCGAACAAGGCGCCCAAGATCGACGAGATCGCGCGGCTGCTCCAGGGCACGACGCCGCAAGGCGCGACGCAGAAGGAGAAGCGCGGGGGCGATCCGCGCACCACCGGCTCGACCACCCCGGCGAGAATGAGACCATGACGGCGGTCCCAACCCCCACGGCAGCGCCCGAACCAGCCGCCGCGTCGGGGCTATTCCCGCGCCTCTGGCGGATCGCGACCGATCTCTTACGGCTGCGCGTCGACAAGAGCACGGGCCGGCTCGGGCTCGCGGGCGCCGTGTTCGCGCTCGTGTTCGCAACGATCGCCGGGCGGCTCGCGATGATCGCGCTCGTTCCCGACAGCGCGGCAGGAGTTGGACGGTCGGCCGGCCAGGAGATCGCTGCCGCCCGGCCCGACATCCTCGATCGCAACGGCGAGGTGATGGCCTCGGACGTGAAGGTCGTCTCGGTCTTCGCCGACCCGCGCAAGGTCGTCGACAAGGACGAGGCGGTCGAGCTCCTGACCGCCGTGCTGCCCGACCTCGGCGCGCGCGAGTTGCGCCAGAAGCTGGGTCAGCGTCGCGGCTTCGTGTGGATCAAACGCGAGATCACGCCGAAGCAGCAGGCCGAGGTGCACCGCCTCGGCATCCCGGGCGTGGGCTTCCTGCCCGAGAACAAGCGCGTCTATCCGAACGGCGTCGCCGGGGCGCATGTGCTCGGCTTCGCCAATATCGACAACGCCGGCATCGCCGGGATCGAGAAATACATTGACGGCCAGGGGCTGAAGGATCTCAACGGCGCCGGCTTTGCGGTGAGCGCCGAGGACCTCAAGCCGGTCCACCTCTCGCTCGACCTGCGCGTCCAGCACGCGCTTCGCGACGAGCTCGTCAAGGCGATGGCGAAGTTCCGCGCCAAGGCCGCGGCCGGCGCGATCATGGACGTCACCACCGGCGAGGTCGTGGGCCTGGTCTCGCTGCCCGACTTCGATCCGAACAACCCGGTCGATGCGCTCGAGAAGGATCGGATCAACCGCATCAATGTCGGCGTGTTCGAGATGGGCTCGACCTTCAAGGCGCTGACGACGGCGATGGCGCTCGATTCGGGAAAGTTCAACATCCATTCTAACCTCGATGCGCGCGGCGCCCTCCATTACGGCAGGTTCAAGATCGGCGACTATCACGCCAAGAACCGCGTCATGACAGTGCCGGAGGTGTTCATCTACTCTTCGAACATCGGCACGGCGAAGATGGCGCTGGGCGTCGGCGTCGAGGGACATAAAGCCTTCCTGCGCAAGGCCGGCCAGCTCGAGCGGCTCGTTACCGAGCTGCCCGAGAACGCGCTGCCGATCGTGCCGGCGCGCTGGGGCGAGCTCAACACCATCACGATCGCGTTCGGCCACGGCGTCGCGGTCGCGCCGCTGCAGGCCCTGATGGCGGTCGGCGCGCTCGTCAATGGCGGCATGATGATCAAGCCGACCTTCCTCAAACGTACGGAGGAGGAGGCGAAGGCCGGGGCCGTGCGCATCATCAAGCCTGAGACAAGCGAGGCGATGCGCTACGTCATGCGCCTCAATGCGACGAAGGGCTCCGCATCCTCGGCGGCCATTGCAGGCTTCTTCGTCGGCGGTAAGACCGGCACCGCCGAGAAGGTCATCAACGGCCGCTACTCGAAGACCAAGAATCTCACGACCTTCACCGCCGTCTATCCGATGGACACGCCGAAATACGTGTTCCTGACCATCCTCGACGAGCCGGCCGGCCTGCCCGAAACGCACGGCTTCTCGACCTCTGGCTGGAATGCGGCCCCGACCACCGGCAACATCATCGAGCGCGTGGCGCCGCTCTTGAGCGTGCCGCCGCGCTTCGAGCCGCCGGCTCACGCCTTCCCCCTCATGGTCAAGCTCGGCGCCTGGGGCACGCGATGAGCGTGCCCCGGCCGGCGACTCTCGGCGACCTCTTCCCGGAGGCGCAGGGCACCGGGCATGCCCAGCGCAGTGTCGCAGGCCTGACCGCCGACAGCCGCAAGGTCAAGCCGGGCTATGTCTTCGTCGCGGTGCCGGGCACGAAGCTCGACGGAATGGCCTTCATGCCGCAGGCCCTCGCCGCGGGCGCGATGGCGCTGGTCGGCGAGGCGGAGCGGCCGCCGACGCTCAATGCAGCGGTCGCCTATGTGCGTGTGAACGAAGTCCGCCGCGCGCTCGCACGCGCCGCCGCGCGCTTTCACCCGCGCCAGCCCGGCACGATCGTTGCGGTAACGGGGACAAGTGGGAAAAGCTCGGTCGCGGATTTCGTCCGCCAGATCTTCGCAGCGCTCGGTCACAGGTCGGCGAGCCTCGGAACGCTCGGCGTGGTCACGTCGGAAGGCCCGAGCTACGGCTCTCTCACCACGCCCGATCCAGTCACGCTCCATGAGACGCTGGACAGGCTCGTCGGCGAGGGCGTCACGCATCTCGCCATGGAGGCGTCGTCCCACGGCCTCGACCAACGCCGGCTCGACGGCGTGCGGCTGACCGCCGGGGCTTTCACCAATCTCGGACGCGACCATCTCGACTACCACCCGACGTTCGAGGACTACCTGGCCGCAAAACTGCGGCTCTTCGAGGCGCTGCTCGCGCCGGGGCAGTCGGCCGTGGTCAACGCCGATGGCGCCTACGCCGAATCGGTGATCGACGTGGCGCGTCGGCAAAGGCTGAACGTGCAGACGACGGGACGCGCGGGGGAGACGATCAAGCTCGTCAACAGCCGCAGCGGGGATTTCGGCCAGGACCTCGAGCTACGCGCTCCGAGCGGTGTCCATCGCCAGCTCGAGCAGGCCTACAGCGTCCGTCTGCCGCTGATCGGAGCCTTTCAGGCCGAGAACGCGCTCGTTGCGGCGGGTCTTGCGGTCTCGGCGGGCGGAGATCCGCCGGCCGTCATGGCCGCGCTCGGTAAGCTCAGGGGCGCGCCGGGGCGCCTCGAGAAGGTCGGCGAGGTGAACGGCGCCGTCGCGCTCGTCGACTACGCCCACAAACCTGATGCGCTCGAGCATGTGCTCGACACCTTGCGGCCCTTCGCGAAGGGCAGGCTCGTTTGCGTCTTTGGCTGCGGCGGCGACCGCGACAGAGGCAAGCGGCCGATCATGGGCCGCATCGCGGTCGAGAAGGCCGACGTCGCGATCGTCACCGACGACAATCCCCGCACCGAAGTCCCCGCTTCAATCCGAGCGGAAATCCTCGCCGGCGCGAAAGGGGCGCGCGAGATCGGGGATCGCAGCGAGGCGATCCACACCGCAGTCCGGGAGCTTCGTCCCGGCGACGTACTCGTGGTTGCCGGCAAAGGCCATGAAACCGGCCAGATCGTCGGCGACCGCACCTTGCCGTTTTCCGACCATGACGTATTGCGGGCGGCCATCGCGGAGGTGAAGGGATGAGCGCCCCTTTATGGACGCCGGACGAACTGTTGACGGCGACCGAAGCCCGCCCCCTCGGCACAATGCCGGCCGTCACCGGCGTCTCGATCGATACGCGCACGCTTGAGCCTGGCGAGCTCTTCTTCGCCATCAAGGGCGACGTTCATGACGGCCACGGCTTCGTGCGCGGCGCGTTGGCCAAGGGCGCGGCGGCGGCGGTGATCTCGGAAGAGCGCGCCGCCGAGTTCGGCGGGGCCGGCCCGCTCCTCGTCGTGCCGGACGTGCTCGATGCCATGCGCCGCCTCGGCGCCGCGGCCCGCCGGCGCTCCGCCGCGAAGATCGTCGCGGTCACCGGCTCGGTCGGCAAGACCGGGACGAAGGAGGCGATGCGGCTCGCCTTCGAGCGCCTCGGCAGGACGCATGCTGCTGTCGCTTCGTACAACAACCATTGGGGCGTGCCGCTGACCCTTGCGCGGATGCCGCGCGACGCTGCCTACGGCGTGTTCGAGATCGGCATGAACCACGCCGGCGAGATCGAACCCTTAACCCGGATGGTGCGCCCGCACGTGGCGGTGATCACCACGGTCGAGCCCGTGCACATCGAGTTCTTCCGCTCGATCTCGGCAATCGCCGACGCGAAGGGCGAGATCTTCTTGGGGCTGGAGCCGGGCGGCATCGCGGTGCTCAACCGCGACAATGTGCAGTTCGAGCGGGTAAAGGCTCACGCGCTCGCTTCCGCGGCGGGGCGCATCCTGAGCTTTGGCGAGCACGAGAGCGCCGACGTGCGGGCCGAGCGCATCATCCTCAAGCCCGACCAGTCGATCGTCGAGACGCGCATCCTCGGCACGCCGCTCGTCTATCGCGTCGGCGCGCCGGGCAAGCACGTCGCCATGAACTCGCTCGCCGTGCTAGCGGCGGTGAAGGCGCTCGGCGGCGACTTTGCGCTCGCGGCGCAGGCGCTTGCGGAACTCCGGCCCCCCGAGGGCCGCGGCGAGCGTACGGTCCTGCGGGCGCGCGACGGGGAGTTCCTCCTCATCGACGAGGCCTTCAACGCCAATCCGGCATCGATGCGCGCGGCGCTTGCCAATCTCGGCGCGACCGAACCCGCCCTGGGCGGGCGCCGCGTCGCGGTGCTCGGCGATATGCTCGAGCTCGGACCTGAAGGGCCGGCCCACCACCGCGAGCTCGCCGCGACGGTTGAGGCGACGAGCGACATCGTCTTCGCGGCCGGTCCGCTGATGGACAACCTCGTCCGTGCCCTTCCCTCCGAGCGGCGCGGCGGCTATGCCGCCTCGGCTGCGGAAATCGAGGCGGTGGTCCTCGCGAACGTCCGCGCCGGCGACGTCATCATGGTCAAGGGCTCGAAGGGCATCCTCGTGTCGCGCATCGTCAAGGCACTGAAGGAACATTATGGCGAGGCGGCCGGGCGCGCTGCGGCAAAGGGCTGACGCCGCGATGCTCACCTTCCTCGCCGACTTCAGCCCGATCTTCAGCCCGCTCAACGTCTTCCGCTACATCACCTTCCGGACCGGCGGCGCGACCGCAACTGCGTTGCTGTTCGTGTTCTGGTTCGGACCGGCGATGATCTCGTCGCTGCGGCTGAAGCAGGGCAAGGGCCAGCCGATCCGCGAGGACGGGCCGCAGTCCCATCTCGTCACGAAGCGCGGCACGCCGACCATGGGTGGTCTGATGATCCTCGCGGGCACGCTCGTCGCGATCCTGCTGTGGGCGAATCCGCGGAACCTCTATGTTTGGGTGGTGGTGCTCGTGACCATCGGCTTCGGCGCGATCGGCTTCTACGACGACTATCTCAAGGTCACGAAACAGTCGCACAAGGGCTTCTCCGGCCGCTCGCGCCTGGCGCTGGAGGCGCTGATCGCCGGCACGGCGTGCGTTGCGATCTCGCTCGTCGCCACGCCGGGCCTCTCGAACAAGCTGTCCCTACCCTTCGCCAAGGAGGTCTTGTTCGACCTCGGGTGGTTCTACGTCGTCTTCGCCGGTTTCGTGATCGTCGGCGCCGGCAACGCCGTGAACATTACCGACGGTCTCGATGGGCTCGCGATCGTCCCGGTCATGATCGCCTCCGGCACCTTCGGCTTCATCGCCTATCTCTCAGGCAATGCGATCTTCGCGAACTACCTGCAGATCCACTTCGTGCCCGGCGCGGGAGAGCTCGCCGTGATCTGCGGCGCGCTGATTGGGGCGGGGCTCGGCTTCTTGTGGTTCAACGCGCCGCCGGCGCAGATTTTCATGGGCGATACAGGCTCGCTCGCGCTCGGCGGGCTCCTCGGCACCGTCGCGGTCGCGACGAAGCACGAAATCGTGCTCGCCATTGTCGGCGGGCTCTTCGTGCTCGAGATCATGTCCGTGATCATCCAGGTCGGCTCCTTCAAGCTCACCGGCAAGCGCGTCTTCGCGATGGCGCCGATCCATCATCATTTCGAGCAGAAGGGCTGGAAGGAGCCGCAGATCGTGATTCGCTTCTGGATCATCTCGGTGGTGCTGGCGCTCGTCGGGCTCGCGACGCTCAAGCTGCGGTGATGTTCATCGATCCCTCCACTCCCCTCATGCTGAGGTGCGAGGAGCGCCAGCGAATAGCCTCGAAGCACGCACCGGCGTTTCGGCACCGTGCCGGCAGGGCACGTCCTTCGAGGCCCGCTACGCTCGCACCTCGGGACGAGGAGAGCGGCAAAGCGCGAGCCGTTGCTGGATGACCCCCGTCATCACCTTCGCCGGCAAGACGGTCGCGCTGTTCGGGCTCGGAGGCTCGGGGCTTGTGACGGCGCTGGCGCTCAGGGCGGGCGGTGCGCGCGTCATCGCCTGCGACGACAGTGCCTCGGCGATGGAGCAAGCCGCAGGGCAGGGGATCGAGACCTCCGACCTGCGACAGGCGGATTGGTCGCGCTTTTCCGCGCTCATCCTGTCGCCTGGCGTGCCGCTGACCCATCCCGAGCCGCACTGGTCCGTGAAGCTGGCGAAGGCAGTGGGCATCGAGATCGTCGGGGATATCGAGCTCTTCTGCCGCGAGCGAGCGGAGCTTGCGCCGCAGGCACCGTTCGTCGCGATCACCGGGACTAACGGCAAATCGACCACCACCGCGCTAATCGCCCATATCCTGCGCGAGTCCGGCCGCGACGTGCAGATGGGCGGGAACATCGGCACCGCCATCCTGTCGCTCGAGCCGCCCGCGACCGACCGCGTCCATGTCGTCGAGATGTCGTCGTTTCAGATCGACCTCACGCCGAGCCTAAAGCCGACCATCGGCGTCCTCCTCAATATCTCGCCGGACCATCTCGATCGGCACGGGACGATGGAGAACTACGCCGCGACCAAGGAGCGGCTCATCGTAGGGTCCGATCTCGCCGTGGTGGGAGTTGACGACGAGCCGAGCCGGGCGGCCGCCACGCGGCGCGCCGACAGCGGCAAGCCCCTCCGGCGCATCTCGACCGAGCCGCTCGGGTCGGAAGGCGTGTTCGCTGATCGAGGGACTCTCGTGCGCGTCGATGCACGCAATAGCGGCTCCCTCGCGGATCTCTCCGGCACCCGCTCGCTGCGCGGAGAGCACAACGCTCAGAATGCCGCCGCGGCGGTCGCCGTTGCGGACGCGCTCGGCGTGCCGCCGGAGAAGATCCGTTCGGGGCTCTACACCTTCCCCGGCCTTCCGCACCGGATGGAAGAGGTTGGCCGGCGCGGGCCGGCGATATTCGTGAACGACTCCAAGGCGACGAACGCCGATTCCACGGAAAAGGCGCTCGCGTCATTCGAGCGGGTGCTGTGGATCCTGGGCGGCAAGCCCAAGGAGGGCGGGATCGAGATGCTCCGGCCATACTTCCCCAAAGTCGACCGCGCCTATCTGATCGGCGAGGCGTCGAATACGTTCGCCGGCACCCTGGGCGACGAGGTTCCGTACCTCGATTGCGGCACGCTGGAGAGGGCCGTCACCGCTGCCGCGGAGGACGCGGCGCGCTCGACCGCTGACGAGCCGGTCGTGCTGCTCTCGCCGGCCTGCGCTTCTTACGACCAGTTCAAGAATTTCGAGGAGCGCGGCAACCGCTTCCGTGAGCTCGTTCAGGCGCTGCCCGGCATCGAGGTAAAGGGACTGTAAACCGCGTTCTGCGAATCTTCCCGCAACGATATCTTTCCCGGCCGATCGGAGCGAAGCGGAGGAAGGGAAGGGGCCCATCCTCCTCGCGTCGCCGATACCCCTGGATGCCTTCCCGGTTGCTGCGCGGCCTTGAGGGAATGACAAAGAGGCTCTGAGCATGATGTCCCGCGCGGAACGGACGCTTGTCGGCGATTGGTGGTGGACGGTCGATCGCGCCATGCTCGCCGGGCTGGCGACCTTGATGGTGACGGGCCTCGTGCTGCTGATGGCCGGCGGCCCGCCGGCGGCCGAGCGTCTCGGGCTCTCGACCTTCCACTTCGTGAGCCGCCAGGTGCTCTATCTCGCGCCCGCTGTGGCGCTGATGATGGCCGTATCGTTCCTGTCGGTGCGGCACGTACGCCGCCTCGCACTCCTCACCTACGCCATCGGCATGGCGCTCGTCTTCGCCGCGCTGCAGTGGGGGCCCGAGATCAAAGGCGCCCATCGCTGGATCTCGATCGCCGGCATCGGCCTGCAGCCCTCGGAGTTCGTGAAGCCGGCCTTCGTGGTGCTTGCCGCCTGGGCCTTTGCCGAGGGGGCGCGGCGTCGCGACATGCCCGGCGCCTTCCTCGCGCTCATGCTTCTGCCGGCAACGATCGTCCCGCTGATCCTGCAACCGGATTTCGGCCAGACCATGCTGATCACCGTCGTGTGGTGCGGGCTCTTCTTCATCGCAGGCCTGCACTGGTTCTGGGTCTTGGGTCTCGGCAGCGGCGGCGCGCTCGGCATCGGGGCGGCCTATCGTTTCCTGCCGCATGTCCGCGACCGCATCGAGCGCTTCCTGCACAAGGCCATGGGCGACAACGGCGGCAAGGATGGAGCAAAATCGGTGATCGACAATTTCCAGACTGAGACCGCGATGGAAGGCTTCCTGCGCGGCGGTTGGTTCGGCGCGGGGCCGGGGGAGGGCGTCGCGAAGCGCCGCCTGCCCGATGCTCATACCGACTTCATCTTCGCGGTCACGGGCGAAGAGTTCGGCGTGATCGTCTGCATCGCGCTGGTCGCGCTCTTTGCCTTCATCGTACTGCGCGGGCTCCTCCTGGCGCAGCGCAACGAGGATACCTTCTGCCGGCTCGCCGCGGCCGGGCTCGTGATGATGTTCGGCTTGCAAGCCGCCATCAACATGGCGGTGAACGTGCACCTCATCCCGGCCAAGGGCATGACCCTGCCCTTCGTCTCCTACGGCGGGTCCTCGCTGATCTCGCTCGCGCTCGGCATGGGCTTCCTCATAGCGCTCACCCGTCGGCGGCCGCGCGCCGAGATCGCGGACCGGCTCGGGCCGATGCGGCTGTGACCGAGAAGCCGCTGATCCTCCTCGCCGCCGGCGGCACGGGCGGACATCTCTTCCCGGCCGAGGCGCTGGCGAACGCGCTGAACGGGCTCGGGCTCCGGGTGGCGCTCGCGACCGACCACCGCGCCGGCGCACTTGCAGGGAGCTTCCCCGCCGAGGAGATCGTCGGGATCGCGGCCGCGACGCCGTCTGGCCGCTCGCCGGCGCAGATGGCGAAGGCCACGATCGTGCTCGGCTACGGCTTCCTGCAGGCAAGCCGCGCCCTTCGCCGGCTGCGGCCCGCGGCGGTGGTCGGCTTCGGCGGCTATCCCACCGTCCCGCCGATCGCCGCGGCCTCGATGCTGCGCATCCAGACGGTGATCCACGAGCAGAACGGCGTCATGGGCCGCGCGAACCGGTTTCTGGCGGGGCGCGTCTCGGTGATCGCCACGGGTTTTCCTGAGGTGACGGGCATTCCCGCCGGGGTGGCCGCGCGCATCGTGCACACCGGAAATCCCGTGCGGCCCGCGGTGCTCGAGGCGGCGCGGACGCCTTATCCGGCACTCGATGGCGGCAAGCTGCGCCTTCTCGTGTTCGGCGGCAGCCAGGGCGCGCGGGTCATGAGCGATATCGTCCCGGGCGCGATCGCGGTGCTGCCGGAGGAGCTGCGCGCGAAGCTCGACCTGACGCAGCAGGCACGCGAGGAGGATCTCGAGCGCGTCCGGGCGGTCTTTTCTGGCCTACGCGTGCAGGCCGAGCTGCAACCCTTCTTCAAGGATTTGCCGCGCCGGATGTCGCAAGCGCATCTCGTCGTCTCGCGCTCCGGCGCCTCGACCGTCGCCGAGCTCGCCGTGATCGGGCGCCCCTCGATCCTGGTGCCGTTGCCGGGCGCGCTCGACCAGGACCAGGCCGCCAATGCTCAATCGCTCGCCGATATCGGCGCCGCGGCCGTAATCCCGCAGGCGGAATTCACGCCCGAGCGGCTCGCGAGCGAGATCAGGTCTCGCCTCGAAGATCCGGCGCGGCTGACACAGGCGGCTCAAGCCGCAAAGATTGCCGGCCGCTCCGATGCGGCCCAGCGCCTGGCCGCGAGCGTCGCTGATCTCGTGGGTGTCAAGGCCTTCGCGAAGGGCGGCGCGAGGCCTGAGCAGGGCTAGAACATTCTCCTAGAGGCATCCCGGCGGAGCTGTGCTAACCCGCAAGCTCCCTCCCAGCCTCTCTCCGGAAGTGCACGAGAACGCTCATGAAATTGCCGCCCAAGCTCGGCCCCATCCACTTCATCGGCATCGGCGGCATCGGCATGTCCGGCATCGCCGAGGTGATGGCGAATCTCGGGTACACCGTGCAGGGCTCGGACGCGGCGGATAATTACAACGTCAAGCGACTTGCCGAAAGCGGCGTGAGGACCTTCATCGGCCACAAGGCCGAGAACCTCGAGGCGGCCGAGATCGTGGTGGTCTCGACCGCGATCAAGCGCGACAACCCCGAGCTCGTCGCTGCGCGCGAGCGGCGCTTGCCGGTGGTCCGCCGCGCCGAGATGCTCGCCGAGCTGATGCGCTTCAAGAGCTGCGTCGCGATCGCCGGCACGCACGGCAAGACCACTACCACCTCGCTCGTCGCGACCCTCCTCGATGCCGGCGGGCTAGACCCGACGGTGATCAACGGCGGCATCATCAACGCCTACGGCACCAACGCCCGCATGGGGGAGGGCGACTGGATGGTGGTTGAGGCCGACGAATCGGACGGCACCTTTCTCAAGCTGCCCGCCGACGTGGCCATCGTGACGAACATCGACCCGGAGCACCTCGACCACTTCCAGACCTTCGACGCCATCAAGGACGCCTTTAGGTCCTTCATCGACAATATACCCTTCTATGGCTTCGCCGTGATGTGCACCGATCACCCGACGGTGCAGGACCTCGTCGGACGCATCGCCGACCGGCGCATCATCACCTATGGCGAGAACCCCCAGGCCGACGTGCGGCTGATGGATGTCGAGCAGGGCGGGGGGCGCACGCGGTTCCGCGTTCTCATCCGCGACCGGCGCCCGGGCATGCGGATCGAAATCGAGGATCTCGTCCTGCCGATGCCGGGCCGCCATAACGCGCTGAACGCCACGGCGGCGATCGCGGTGGCCCACGAACTCGGGGTCGATCCGCCGTCGATCAAAAAGGCGCTTGCCGGCTTCGGCGGGGTCAAGCGCCGCTTTACCCGGACCGGAGAGTGGAACGGTGCGACGATCTTCGACGATTACGGCCACCACCCCGTGGAGATCGCGGCGGTTCTCAAGGCGGCGCGCGCGTCGACCGACGGGCAGGTGATCGCAATCGTGCAGCCGCACCGCTACACGCGCCTGCAATCGCTCTTCAACGATTTCTGCACCTGCTTCAACGACGCCGACGCCGTGATCGTGGCGCCGGTCTATGCGGCCGGCGAGCAGCCGATCGAAGGCGCGGACCGGGACAGCCTCGTGCAGGGCCTCAGGGCGCGCGGGCATCGCAACGCCATGCCGCTCGAGCGCTCCGAGGATCTCGCCGCCATGGTGCGCGGGCTCGCAACGCCCGGCGACTATGTCGTCTGTCTCGGCGCCGGAAACATCACGCAATGGGCCTACGCGCTTCCCGGCGAGCTCGCCGGCATGGAAGAGAAGGCCGCCTGAGCCGATGTTTCCCGACATCATCCCCCAGCTGCGCGCCTCTATGCCCGAGCTGCGCGGCCGCGTGGTCGCGAACGCG
This sequence comes from Microvirga sp., assembly GCA_029266525.1. Taxonomy (GTDB): domain Bacteria; phylum Pseudomonadota; class Alphaproteobacteria; order Rhizobiales; family Beijerinckiaceae; genus JAJKJG01. The sequence continues at coordinate 16,353 of JAQSWQ010000013.1, read as the reverse complement.
GCCATGGCCGACCTCACCTGGTTCCGGGTCGGCGGGCCCGCGCAAATCCTGTTCTCGCCCGCCGACGAGGAGGACCTCGCCCACTTCCTCAGTCGCCTACCGCAGGAAGTGCCGGTGACGGTCGTCGGGCTCGGCTCGAACTTGATCGTCCGCGACGGCGGCGTGCCCGGCGTGGTGATCCGGCTCGGCGGCAAGGGCTTCGGCACGGTTTCGGTCGAGGACGGACACCGCCTCCTAGCCGGCACCGCGGTGCCGGACGTCAAGGTGTCGCGCGCCGCGGCGGATGCCGCGATCGGCGGGCTCGCCTTCTACCGCGGTATCCCCGGGTCGATCGGCGGCGCCTTGCGCATGAACGCCGGCGCCCATGGCGGCGAGACCACCGACGTGCTTGTCGAGGCACGCGGCATCGACCGCAAGGGCGAGGTCCGGGTCTTCAGCCATGACGACATGGGGTTCGCCTATCGTCACTCGAGCGCGCCCGCGGACGTGATCTTCACGCAGGCGCTGTTCCAGGGCCGCCCCGGCGATCAGGCTGCGATCCAGGCCGAAATGGAGCGCGTCACCGAAGCGCGCGAGGCGGCGCAGCCGATCCGCGAGAAGACCGGCGGCTCGACTTTCAAGAACCCGCCCGGCAACAAGGCTTGGAAGCTCATCGACGCCGCCGGCTGTCGCGGGCTCGTGATCGGCGACGCTCAGGTCTCAGAAATGCACTGTAACTTCTTGATCAACCGCGGGAATGCGACCGCGGCGGATATTGAGAATCTGGGTGAGGAAGTGCGCCGAAGGGTGCGCGAAAATTCGGGCGTGGAGCTCGAATGGGAGATCAAGCGGATCGGGGTTGCGGCCTGATCCATCATCTCGCGGCCGCGAAGCCGAGCCTCGGAACTCAAGAACGCTACGGCGACCGAATGAGCCTACATCCTGCGCATCGCGTGCGAGTTGATCGGGACGAGCTGGTCCGACCATCCATCTTGGCTGCGGCGACCTCGACGAGCCGCCCTATGCCGCTTACGCTTGGCGGAGCAACCCGTGCCGACAAGAGGATGCGATGACCGCGTTCAACGCCGTCCGGTTCCGAGTTTCGCCCGGCCGAGACCAGGAGTTCCTGAACGCCCACAAGAACATCCACGAGGATTGGCCGGGACTCGTGCACGCCAATATCATCAAGACCGGCGATCGCAGCTATTGCATCATCGCCGAATGGACCGGCGTCGACGCCCTCGCGCGGGCTCGGCCGGCCATGATCGCCACCCTCAACTCCTTCCGGGACACGCTTGAGGACCTCGGCGGCGGCCTTGGGGTCACCGACGCCGTTTCAGGCCCCGTCGTTACGGCGCTGAAATAGGGCCCTCCCGGTGGTCGATTCTCGATCCGGGCTCCGGAGGGTGCAGATGAGTGCAAGGTACGACCCGCTGGGCGGCGGAGTGACCGGGGCTCGCCCTGGCTCCAAAGCCAAGGAAAGAACGAGTCCAGGATTCCGCGCTTGGCGCCGCACGCCTGCTGTCAACTTTTTCTTCTACGGCGACAACCTGCACATCCTGCGGGAGTACGTCGAGGACGGGTCCGTGGACCTCGTCTATCTCGACCCGCCCATTCAACTCGAACGCCACCTCGGCGATCCCACCGTCACGATGAGGCGGGAGGCTTCCGCGGCGGGCTTTTACGAATCGCCGCTGCACGGCGATGTCCCGAAGCGTCAGATCATCACGATCGAGGAGCCTCTTCGACGGCAAGAAGCCTCACATGCCGTGGATCAACCCGAACGTCTTCAAGAAGACGAGGCGAGAGGCTCGGAGACGCAGGGCGAGCTCGGAGTGTGAGATGACGACCCAAAAACACGTCGCCGTCCTGATGGGCGGGTGGTCCGCCGAGCGCGAGGTCTCCCTCAGCTCCGGCAAAGCCTGCTGCCAGGCGCTCGAAGGCGAGGGCTACAGGGTCACCCCGATCGACGTCGGCCCGGACATCTCGACGGTGCTCGAGTCCGTGAGCCCTAAGCCCGATGTGATCTTCAACGCGCTCCACGGCCGATTCGGCGAGGACGGCACGATCCAGGGCCTCCTCGAGCTCCTGCGTCTGCCCTACACCCATTCGGGCATCCTCGCCTCGGCGCTTGCGATGCAGAAGGACCGCGCCAAGGTGATCCTCAAGGCGGCCGGCGTCCCGGTGCCGGAGGGCGTCAAAATCCATCGCCGCGAAGCCTCGGAGCGTCACGTTCTACCCCCGCCTTATGTGGTGAAGCCGGTCAACGAAGGCTCGTCGGTCGGCGTAATCATCGTGCGGGAGGACCGCACGCATCCGCCCCAGGAGCTCCTGCGCGAGGACTGGCCCTTCGGCGACCTCGTGCTCGTCGAGAAATACGTCGCTGGCCGCGAGCTGACCTGCGCCGTCATGGGCGACAAGCCGCTCGGCGTCATCGACATCCGGCCGGCGACCGGCCTCTTCTACGACTACGACGCAAAATACGCCAAGGGCGGCTCGATTCACGTGCTGCCGGCCGAAATTAAACCGAATGTTTACCAACAGGTCCAAGAGTTGGCGTTAACGGCGCATCAAGCACTCGGCTGCCGGGGCGTCAGCCGCGCGGACCTCAGATACGACGACACGCCGGGCGGAACCGGTGATCTGGTCGTTCTCGAAGTCAACACGCAGCCCGGCATGACCGAGACGAGCTTGGTGCCCGAAATGGCGGCCCACGCGGGCTACTCGTTCGGTGAGCTTGTACGATGGATGGTGGAGGACGCCTCCTACGACCGCTGACCGCCGGCCCGCCCGGCGCCGTTGGCGCTCGCAACATCCCGCTTCCCAATCCACCCTCCGCTTTTCCCAATCGTCTCGTCCGTCTTCTAGCGCGCCCGCAGTTGCGGCGTGGCCGCTCGGTCGCGGTGCCGCTCGAGCGGCGGCTGCCGCGCTTTCTCGGCACCGGCCTCGCGCTCGGCTTCCTCGTGGCCGCAATCGGCATCGGGCTTGGAAGTGGAGGGCACCTTCAGGCGGCTCGCGAGCATTACGGCGCTCCGCACCATCTTCTCGCGCGCGCGGTCGGCCTCGGCATCGAGCGGGTGACGATTTCCGGGATCGCCCAGCTTCACGAGCCTGAGGTCCTCGCCTTCGCCGGCATCTCGCCGCGCGTATCGCTGCCGTTCCTGAGCGTGCGGGAGACGCGGGAGCGGCTCGAGGCGGTGCCGCTCATCAAGAGCGCCACTGTCCGCAAGCTCTACCCGAACGAGCTTTCGATCGCCCTCCTCGAGCGAGAGGCGCATGCGCTGTGGCAGAAGAACGGCGAACTCTTCATCATCGCAGCCGACGGCACCGTGATCGACTCGTTCGGCGACGGGCGCTTCGCATTTCTGCCGCTCGTTGTCGGTGAGGAGGCGAACCTCCACACCAGGGACTACCTCGCGCTGCTCGAGGCCGCGGGCCCTCTCAAGAATCGAATCCGCGCCGGTACGCTGGTCTCCGGCCGACGCTGGACGCTCAAGATCGACAACGGCATCGATGTCCGGCTGCCGGAGCGGGAAACCGACGCCGCGCTCGCCCGGCTCATCAAGCTGGAGCGCGAGCAGAACATCCTTCAGAAGGACGTGATCGCGATCGACTTGCGCATGGCCGACCGGGTCGTCGTGCGGCTCACGGAAGAGGCGGCTGCCGCCCGGCTCGACTCGCTCAAGAAGAAGCCGGTGCGCGGCAAGGGGGTTGAGACGTGAGCCTCCTGCACAATGGCCTGACGCCGCGCCTGAAGCCACTGTCGTCGCGCAAGGGCGCGACCTTGTCGGTGCTCGACATCGGCACGAGCAAGATCGTCTGCCTGGTCGCGCAGCTTGTGCCGATGGAGGGGCTCGAGGCGTTGCGCGGGCGGACCCATCTCGCTCGCATCGTCGGCATCGGCCACCAGCGCTCGCTCGGCATCAAGGGCGGCGCGGTTGTCGACCTAGAGGCGGCCGAGGGCGCCATCCGCCAAGCCATCCACGCCGCCGAACGGATGGCAAAGGTCGAGATCCAATCGGTAGTCGTGAACCTTACCGGCGGGCGCCTTGCCTCGCAGCATTTCGAGGGCGCCGCGAGCGTGCGCGGCGGATCGGTCTCTCCCACCGACGTGCAGCGCGTCCTCGCGACCGCGAGCGCCCACACCCTGCGGCCCGGGCAGGCCGTGCTCCATGCACTGCCGACCGGCTTCTCCCTCGACGCCCAGCCGAACATCGTCGAGCCCTGCGGCATGATCGGCGAGCGGCTCGGGGTCGACCTTCACGTCGTCACATCGGACGCGGCCGCGGCGCGCAACCTTATGCTTGCGGTCGAGCGCTGCCATCTCGGCATTGAGACCGTCGTGGCGACGCCCTATGCGGCGGGCCTCTCCGCCCTCGTCGACGACGAGGCTGAGATGGGCGTGGTCGTGGTCGACATGGGCGGCGGCACGACGAGCGTCGGCGTCTTCGCCGGCGGGCACGTGGTCCATGTCGACGCACTCGCGGTGGGGGGCCACCACGTCACCATGGATATCGCCCGTGGCCTCACGACACGCGTCGCCGCGGCCGAGCGGCTGAAGACGCTCTACGGCTCCGCGATGGCCACGAGTTCCGACGACCGCGACATGATCGCCGTGCATCAGGTCGACGAGGACGAGCGCGACGTCCCGCATCATCTGCCGCGATCGCATCTCGTACGCATCATCCGGCCGCGCGTCGAAGAGATTCTCGAGCTCGTGCGCGAGCGGCTGAAGAACGCGGGCTTCGCGGCGCAGGCCGGGCGCCGGGTCGTCCTGACCGGAGGCGCAAGCCAGCTCGTCGGCCTGCCCGATCTCGCGAAGAAGGTGCTTCAGGGGCAGATCCGCATCGGTCGCCCGCTCGGGATCAAGGGCCTGCCGGAGGCCGCCAAAGGCCCGGCCTTCTCAGCGGCTGTCGGCCTCCTGGTCTACCCGCAGGTCGCGCATGCCGAGCACTTCGAGATTCGCGCGAGCCGCCACGCCGCGACCGGCACCGACGGCTACCTCTCCAAGGTGGGCCGCTGGTTCCGGGAAAGCTTTTGAGTGGAGTTGAGGCGCGGTGGGCAGCCGTCGCTGAAGGTGCAACAGCCGCGCCGGCCGGGCGCAAGTCGGAGCGAGAAGAGGGCGAGAAGGTCATGACCATCAGTCTGCAAGCCCCGGACATCCGGGAACTGAAACCGCGCATCACCGTCTTCGGGGTTGGCGGCGCCGGCGGCAACGCCGTCAACAACATGATCGAGGCGGGCCTCCTCGGCTGCGAGTTCGTCGTCGCGAACACCGACGCTCAGGCGCTGACCTCGTCGAAGGCCGAGCGCATCATTCAGATGGGCATCGGGGTGACACAGGGGCTCGGCGCGGGCTCCCAGCCCGAGGTCGGCCGAGCCGCCGCCGAGGAGGTGATCGACGAGATCCGCGATCAGCTCTCGGGCGCCCACATGGCCTTCATCACCGCCGGCATGGGCGGCGGCACCGGCACCGGCGCCGCCCCCGTGATCGCGCGGACGGCACGCGACATGGGCATCCTCACGGTCGGTGTCGTGACGAAACCGTTCCAGTTCGAGGGGCTGCGCCGCGCCCGCGTCGCGGAGGCCGGCGTCAACGAGCTGCAGGAGGCGGTCGATACGCTGATCGTCATCCCGAACCAGAACCTGTTCCGGGTCGCGAACGAGAAAACCACCTTCGCCGATGCCTTCGCGATGGCCGACCAGGTCCTGTACTCGGGCGTCGCCTGCATCACCGACCTCATGGTCAAGGAGGGCCTCATCAATCTCGACTTCGCCGACGTGCGCGCGATCATGCGCGGCATGGGCAAGGCGATGATGGGCACGGGCGAAGCCTCGGGCGAGCGGCGCGCGAATCGCGCGGCCGAGGCCGCGATTGCGAACCCGCTCCTCGACGACGTCTCGATGAAGGGCGCGCGCGGCCTCCTCATCTCGATCACCGGTGGGCGCGACCTCACGCTTTACGAGCTCGACGAGGCGGCAACCCGCATTCGTGAGGAGGTCGATCAGGACGCCAACATCATCCTCGGCGCGACGTTCGACGAGAGTCTTGAGGGCATCATCCGCGTGTCCGTGGTCGCCACGGGAATCGACCAGGCGCTCATCACCAATGCCGCCGAGCTCTCGGCGACGGAGCAGAAGATCGCGGAAGTAGCGGAGCGCCTCCGGGCCGAGGCCCGGGCGCGCGTCGCCCAGGCCGCGCCGGCTCGGACGAGCGATGCCGCTCCTGCGAAGATCGCCGAGCCGGCGCGGCCGGCCGTGCTCAAGCCCGACGCGGCGCGTCTCGAAGCAATGCAGCCGGTAGTGCGCGACGACGTCGTTCTCACGCCGAGCCAGCCGAAGCAGGCGATGGCCTATGAGCCGGCTCCCGCCTCGAAGGCTGAGCCGGAGCTGCCCGCGAGCCCGTCGGAGCCGTTCATTCCGCCAGCCGCCGAGCACGTCCTGCGGCCGGCCCGCATGCCGCGAATCGACGAACTGCCGCCCCAGGCGCAACGCGAGATCCGCGCCAGCCGTGGCGAGCTCGAGACGGCTGCGTCCGCTCCCGAGCAGAAGCGCATGACGCTGCTGCAGCGCCTCGCGACCGTCGGCTTCGGCGGCCGCAAAGAGGACGCGCCGTCGGCGCCGGCGATCCCCGCCGAGGTGCCGCCGGTCGCGGTGCCGTCGCAGGTCACGGAGGCGCCGCCGCAGCGTACCGCGCCGTCGCCGGTGCACGCCGAATACGCAAAGCGCTCATCGCCGTCTCACGGATATCGCCCCGCGCAGGGCGCGCTCGATCCGCAAGGCCGAGTGACGCCGTCGCAGCGCAGCTTCGAAGACGAGCAGCTGGAGATTCCGGCCTTCCTGCGGCGCCAGGCGAACTAGCCGCCGCGGAAAATACTCCGTTAAGCATGAGCCCCGGGCGGCTTGCCGCTCGGGGCTTTACGTTAAAGAAAACCTAACATTGTCAGGTGTTTAGTCCCGAGCGCGCTTTGTTTCCGATTTGTAACAGAGCGAAAGAAAGCGTGATTTGGCGGTGGCGGCGGTGACGACTATGGTGCTGCCAAGTCAAAAAGACGGCGGGGCGCTCCCATCGCGGAGCGATACGTCAAGGGGCTCAAACAGCGGGACTGAAACTCTCGACGCGGGCGCAAGTCACGCGAGCGGGAGCTCGCCCGAGGTTGAAGAATGAAGCAAAATCAGCAGACGACCCTCCGCGCGCCTGTCACCCTCTCGGGCTGCGGCGTTCACTCGGGCGACGAGGTCCGAGTGGTTCTACACCCCGCCGAAGCCAATCACGGCATCGTTTTCCTCCGCACTGGACTTCCCGGCGGCCGCGACCGTCTCATCGACGCCCGCCACATCGCCGTCTCCGCGACCGAGTTGTGCACGGTGATCGGCGAGCGCGATACCGGAGCCGTTGCGACCATCGAACACCTGATGTCGGCGCTTTACGGCCTGGGCGTCGACAATGTGCTCGTCGAGGTCGACGGGGTCGAGGTTCCGATTCTCGATGGCAGCGCCGAGCCATATATCCAGGCGATCGACCAAGTCGGGCTCGCGCTGTGCAGCGCCCCGCGACGTTATCTCAAGGTCCTAAAACCGGTGCGCGCCAGCCAGGGCAAGGCCTTCGCCGAACTCCGTCCCGACGAAGCCTTCAAGCTTGATGTCGAGATCGACTTCGGCGACATGATCATCGGTCGCCAACGCCGCGCGCTCGCCGTTTCGAGCGTCGCCTATCGGCGCGAGGTCTCGCGGGCCCGCACGTTCGGCTTCATGCGCGACGTAGAGCGGCTCTGGAAGGCCGGCTTCGCGCTCGGCGCCTCGCTCGAAAATACCGTGGCCGTCGGCGATGACGGCATTGTTAACCCGGAGGGGCTGCGCTATCCCGACGAGTTCGTCCGCCACAAGATGCTCGACGCCGTCGGCGATCTCGCCCTCGCCGGACATCCGATCCTCGGCGCCTACCGCTCCTATTGCGGCGGCCACCGCCTGAACTTCGCGGTGCTCGAGGCGCTTTTCGCCGACCGCGCCAACTACACCTATGTCGAAGGCGGCACGCGGCGCGAGACCGGCTACGCCGAGATCGGCAAGGGGATGCCGGTTCCGGCCTACGCCCCCGACACGCACTGATCCTCCACGATTCCGTACTGCCTGCCGCGCTTCGGCTGGTGCCGATGCGCCGCACTGCCCGATTTTCGCCTTGCGGCCGTCGCAGGATAGTCGGCGCTGGGCTTGGCGCGCGACGCGCCCATCAATAAAGAGCCCGTGGGGAAATCCGCCAGCGTGCGGAGAGGTGGAGAGGACCTAAAGGCATGTCCTTCGCGAAGGCATTTGGGGGCGCGCGCGCGGCCCGGCAGGCCCTGGCGCTCATCGTCTGCGGCGTCGGCCTCACCGGATGCGATACCTTGTCCGCCCTCAACCCGTTCGGCGGCGGCGAGAAGTACAGGATGGAGATCGTGCCGGAGGTCCCGGCCGAGCAGCTCTACAACCAGGGCCTTGCCCGCCTGCAGAATCGCGATTTCGAAGGCGCGGCAAAGAAGTTCGGCGATCTCGACAAGCAATACCCCTATTCCGAATGGTCGCGCAAAGCGCTGATCATGACGACCTATTCGAATTTCGAAGGCGGCGCTTTTCCGGAGGCGGTCAACAACGCGAAGCGCTATCTCCAGCTCCACCCGGCGAGCAAGGACGCGGCCTACGCCCAGTACCTGATGGCGATGTCCTACTACAACCAGGTCCCGGACGTGACGCGCGACCAGGAGCAGACCGAGCGCGCCGTGGTCGCGCTCCAGGAGCTGATCGACCGCTATCCGAAATCCGAATACGTCCAGGACGCCCGCCATAAGATCCAGGTCACGCGCGATCAGCTCGCCGGCAAGGAGATGGAGGTCGGCCGCTACTACCTGCAGCGCCGCAACTACACCGCCGCCATCAACCGGTTCCGAGACGTGGTCGCGAAATACCAGACCACGCGTCACGTCGAGGAGGCGCTGATGCGGCTCGCCGAGGCCTATATGGCGCTCGGCATTGTCGGCGAGGCGCAGACCGCGGCAGCCGTGCTCGGGCACAATTTCCCCGACAGCCAATGGTACAAGGACGCCTTTGTGCTGCTGCAGTCGGGCGGGCTTGCCCCGCGCGAGGACGCGGGCTCCTGGATCAGCCGCGCCTTCCGCGGCGTGACCCGCACGGTGGGGCTGAACCGCTAAGCGGTACGGCGGTCGGATTGCCGGATGCTGAGCCAGCTCGCGATCCGCGACATCGTCCTGATCGATCGGCTGGAGCTCGATTTCCGCGAAGGCTTGAGCGTCCTCACCGGAGAGACCGGCGCCGGCAAATCCATCCTTCTCGACGCCTTCGCGCTCGCGCTCGGCGCGCGCGGCGATGGCGGCCTCGTCCGCCACGGCGAGGCGCAGGGCCAGGTCACGGCGATCTTTGAGCTTGCAGCCGGCCATCCGGCGCGGCGAATCGCTGAAAGCGCCGCGATCGACACCGAAGGCGACCTCATCCTGCGGCGCGTTCAGTTCGTGGACGGCCGCACCCGGGCTTTCGTCAACGACCAGCCCGTCAGCGTGCAGGTCCTCAAGGCGATCGGCGCGGCGCTCGTCGAGATCCACGGCCAGCACGATGAGCGCGCGCTCGTCGACGCCGTGACTCACCGTTCTATCCTCGACGCTTTCGGCGGGCTGCAGGCGGAGGTGCGAGCGGCCGCCGAGGCGGCGCGCGCCGTGCGCGAGGCCAGGGCGGCGTTGAACGAGCACCGTGCCCGCGTCGAGCGCGCCCGCAAGGAGGCCGATTTCCTTCGCGACGCCGTCGAGGAGCTCAGCGCCCTCGCGCCGCAAGCCGGCGAGGAGGTTGCGCTTGCGGACCGGCGGCTCGTGATGATGCAGGCCGAGAAGGTGGCGCAGGACCTCGCCGACGCGTTCGAGGCGATCGGCGGCCACGGCTCGCCCGTGCCGACACTCTCGGCCGCGGTGCGCAAGCTCGAGCGCCGCGCCGGCCAGGCACCCGCGCTCGTCGAGCCCTGCGTCGGCGCTCTCGATGCGGCGCTCATCGCGATCGACGAGGCCCGCACGAGCCTCGAAGAAGCGATTCGCCAGACCGAGTTTGATCCGCGCGAGCTTGAGCAGGCGGAGGAGCGGCTGTTCGCATTGCGCGCCGCCGCCCGCAAATATAACGTGCCGGCGGACCGGCTCGCGGAACTCCGCGAGCGATTCGTCTCGGACGTGCAGGCAATCGACGCCGGTGAAGAGCGTCTCACCGCCCTCGAGCGCGCGCTTGCCGCGGCCGAGGAGGCCTATGTCGCGGCGGCCCGCACCCTTTCGGCCGGGCGCCGGCGCGCCGCGAAGGCGCTCGATTCGGCGGTGCAAAAGGAACTCCCGCCGCTGCGTCTCGAGGGCGCGCGCTTCCTGAGCGAGATCGCGACCGATGAGGACACGCGCGACGCGGCGGGTTTTGACCGGGTCGAGTTCTGGGCGCAGACCAACCCCGGCACCAGGCCTGGGCCGCTGATGAAGGTAGCCTCGGGCGGCGAGCTCTCGCGCTTCATGCTGGCGCTCAAGGTGGTGCTCGCTGACAAGGGCTCGGCGCCGACGCTCGTCTTCGACGAGATCGATACCGGCGTCGGCGGCGCGGTCGCCGACGCGATCGGGCAGCGCCTCGCGCGTCTCGCCTCGCGGGTGCAGGTCATCGCCGTTACGCATGCGCCGCAAGTCGCGGCGCGCGCCGCGAGCCATTTCCTCATTGCCAAGGAACCGGTGGCAAGGTCGAAGCGCGTCGCAACCCGCGTCGTGCATCTCGAGGCGACGCCGCGCCGCGAGGAGATCGCCCGCATGCTGGCCGGCGCGACGATCACGGACGAAGCTCGGGCTGCGGCGGCGCGGCTGCTTCACGCGGCGGGCTGAGGCGCGCCGGCCACTCCCCTTCGTGAATGGCTGCGCTATGGTGCGCCGCCCGCCATGCCGCCGAGATCCGCCAAGAAACCTGCCGCCGACGATGTCTCGCTCGCCGGAACACGGGCGGAGCACGAGGCTCTCGGGCGCGAGATCGCCGAGCACGACCGGCGCTATTACGAAGAGGACGCGCCCACCGTCTCTGATGCTGAATACGACGAGCTGCGCCGGCGCTACGAGATGCTGGAGGAGCGCTTTCCGGAGCTGAAGAGCGCCGACAGCCTGACCGAGAGGGTCGGCGCGAAGGGATCGGAGAAATTCGCCAAGGTCCGCCATCGCGTGCCGATGCTCTCGCTCGCCAACGGCTTCGGCGAGGAGGACGTGCGCGAGTTCGTGGAGCGCATCCGGCGCTTCCTCAACCTCAAGTCGGATGCGCCGCTCGTCTTCACGGCTGAGCCGAAGATCGACGGGCTGTCGCTGAGCCTCACCTACGACAAGGGCCGGCTGGTCACGGCTGCGACCCGCGGCGACGGCGCCGAAGGCGAGGACGTCACCGCGAACGCACGCACCGTCTCCGACATCCCGAAGCAGCTTCGCGGGAAGGACGTGCCCGAGCTCGCCGAGATCCGGGGCGAAGTCTATCTCTCGCATGTGGATTTCGCCGAGATCAACGCGCGCCAAGCCGCGGCCGGCGAGAAGATCTTCGCCAATCCCCGCAACGCCGCCGCCGGCTCGCTGCGCCAGCTCGATGTATCGATCACCGCGGCGCGGCCGCTGCGCTTCCTCGCTTACACCTGGGGCGAGATGAGCGTGCTGCCGGCGAAAACCCAGTTCGAGATGGTGAAGGCCTTCGAGCGCTGGGGCTTCCGCACGAGCCCGCTCACGCGCCGCGTCGTCGGCCTCGACGAGATGCTCGCCTATCACCGCGAGCTCGAGCGCGAGCGCGCCAATCTCGGCTACGACATCGACGGGGTCGTCTACAAGGTCGACGAGCTCGCCCTGCAGCAGCGCCTCGGATTCGTCTCCCGCTCGCCGCGCTGGGCGCTCGCCCACAAGTTCCCGGCGCAGAAGGCGACGACGGTGCTGGAGGACATCCTCATCTATGTCGGCCGCACCGGCTCGCTCAACCCCGCCGCGAAGCTCAAACCCGTGACGGTCGGCGGCGTCGTCGTGCAGAACGCGACCTTGCACAACGAGGACTACATCAAGGGCGTCGGCGGCAACGGCGAGCCGATCCGTGGCGGCGTCGACATCCGCATCGGCGACACCGTCGTCGTGGAGCGGGCAGGCGACGTGATTCCGAAGGTGCTCGAGGTCGTGGTCGAGAAGCGCCCGCCGGACGCCGAGCCCTACGTTTTTCCGACCATATGCCCGGCTTGCGGCAGCCATGCCGTGCGCGAGGTCAATCCGCGCTCCGGCAAGGAGGACTCGGTCCGCCGCTGCACCGGCGGTCTGGTCTGCCCGGCGCAGGCCCGCGAGCGGCTGAAGCATTTCGTGTCCCGCCACGCCTTCGACATCGAGGGCCTCGGCGCGCAGCGCATCGATGAGTTCTACGATGAGGGGCTGATCAGGGCCCCGCAGGATATCTTCACCCTCGAGCGCCGCAACGGCCTGCTGCGGCTCGAGGCGCGCGAGGGCTGGGGCGACACGAGCGTGCGCAACCTCTTCGCGGCGATCAACGCGCGCCGCTCGATTGCGCTTCCCCGCTTCATTCACGCGCTCGGCATCTCGCATATCGGCGAGACCAATGCGCGGCTCCTTGCGCGTCATTTCGGCACCTTCGACGGGCTGCGCGGAACGGCGCGCGCCGCCGTCGACAGCAACTCGGAAGCCTATGCCGAGCTCACCTCGATCGGCGGCGTCGGGGAAGTCGTGGCCGACGCCCTCGTCGAGTTCTTCAAGGAGGCGCATAACCAGGAGATGCTCGATGCGCTCCTGAAGGAGGTGACGCCGGAACCTGCCGAGCAGGCGGCGAGCGACTCGCCGGTCGCGGGCAAGACCGTGGTCTTCACGGGCGCGCTCGAGCAGATGACGCGCGACGAGGCGAAGGCCATGGCCGAGCGCCTCGGCGCAAAGGTCGCGGGCTCCGTGTCGAAGAAGACGGACCTCGTCGTCGCGGGGCCCGGCGCCGGATCGAAGCTCGACAGGGCGCGGGAGGCCGGGGTCGAGGTCGTCGACGAGGACGGCTGGTTCGCGCTCGTCGGACGCGGCGCTTGAGGCCATCGTGAACGGCGACGCTCGCGAGGGTCTGCGCGACATCGCGCCGGTGATGGTGGCGGCGGCGCCGATCGGAGCGCTGTTCGGCGCGATCGCTGCCTCGAAGGGCCTGTCCGTCGCCGAAGTCGCGCTGATGTCCACCCTCGTCTTCGCCGGCGGCGCACAGTTCGCGGCGATCGAGCTCTGGGCCTACCCGGTCCCGGTTGCAGCGATCCTTTTCTCGACGCTCCTCGTCAATGCGCGCCACGTGCTGATGGGGGCCTCGCTTGCGCCGAAGACGCGCGGCTTCTCCTTTGCGCAGCGCTATCTCGGCTTCTTCTTCCTCACCGACGAGGCCTGGGCGCTCGCCGAGCGGCGCGCGACCGCGTGCCGGGTGACGCCGGCCTATTGGTTCGCCTGCGCGGCGACGCTGCCAGGCGTCTGGATCGGCTCCTCGATTCTCGGCGCGGCAATCGGCGCCGTCCTTGGCGACCCGAGCCGCTTCGGCGCCGACTTCGCCTTCACGGCGCTGTTCATCGGGCTCGTCGCCGGCTTCAACAGGGGGCGCGTCACCGTGGCGACGGTCGCCGCGAGCGGCGGCACGGCGGCGCTCGTCCATGCGACGGCCGGCGCGCCCTGGCACGTGCTCGCCGGCGCCTTCGCCGGCATCGCGGCGGCCTATCTCGCTGCGCGTCCGGAGGATGCATGAGGATCGATCCGACGACGCTTTGGACCATCCTGGGCATGGCTGTCGTGACCTATCTCACCCGGATCGCCGGCCTCGCCTTCGCCGACCGGCTCGTGCTGTCGGGTCGCGCCAAGGTGGCCTTCGAGGCGATCCCCCCGGCGGTGCTGATCGCGGTGATCGCGCCGACGGCGCTCGCGACCGGATGGCCGGAGACGGCTGCCGCCGCGATCACCATGGTCGCCGCGCTGCGCCTGCCGCTCCTCGCGACCATCGCGATCGGGGTGGCCTCGGTGGTGGCGCTGCGGGCGGTGGCGTAGCGCGCCTCGCCCGAAGGGAGAGGCCGAGTCGCGCCGGAGGCGCGATCCGGGTGAGGGAGAGCTCTCCCCGGATAGAGCGCAACCCTCACCCGGACGGCGCTTCCGCGCCGTCTTGACCTCTCCCTCCGGGAGAGGTGCCGATCGGCTGCGTCGCCTCGGCGAGCCACCGCCGCGTCGCCTCGTCCACCTCCGGCGCGAGCGTCTCACGGGCGCGGGCGTGGTAGGCGTCGAGCCATTCGCGCTCCTCGGCCGTGAGCAGCGCCGGCTCGACGAGCGCAAGATCGATCGGCGCAAAGGTGAGGGTCTCGAAGCCGAGCATCTCGCGCTCGGCGCCCGCGATCTCGCGCTTCTCGACGAGCACCAGGTTCTCGATGCGGATGCCGTATTCGCCGCGCTTATAGTAGCCCGGCTCGTTCGAGAGGATCATGCCGGGCTCGAGCGGCACGGTGCCGATCTTCGAGAGGCGCTGCGGGCCCTCGTGCACCGAGAGATAGCTGCCGACGCCGTGGCCCGTGCCGTGGTCGAAATCGAGCCCGGCCTGCCACAGCGCCACGCGCGCCAGGGCGTCGAGCTGCGCCCCCGAGGTGCCCTTCGGGAACACCGCGCGGGCGATGGCGATGTGGCCCTTGAGCACGCGGGTGAAGCGCTCGCGCATCTCGCGGCTCGGCTCGCCGACCGCGACGGTGCGCGTGATGTCCGTGGTGCCGTCCTCGTATTGTGCGCCGGAATCGAGGAGGAAGAGCTCGCCCCGTTGCAGCGCGCGGTTGGTCTTGTTCGTCACGCGGTAGTGGACGATGGCGCCGTTCGGGCCGGAGCCCGAGATCGTCGAGAAGGCCAATTCCTTGAGGAGCCCGGTCTCGTGGCGGAACGCCTCGAGCTTCTCGACTGCCTCGATCTCGGTGAGCCTGCCCGAGGGCGCCTCGCGCGAGAGCCAGGCGAGGAAGCGCGTGACCGCGGCGCCGTCGCGCCGGTGCGCGGCGCGCGTGCCTTCGATCTCGGCCGCGTTCTTCGCCGCCTTCATCAGCGAGATCGGGTCCGGCGCGACCTCCGCCCTGCCGCCCGCCGCCTCGATGCGGCGGATGAGCGCGACCGCGCCGGTGCCGGAATCGACCCGCACCTTCGCCTTGGCGACGCCGAGCTTCTCCAGCGCCTCGGATAGAGCCTCCGGCCGCGCGATGTCGGCGACGGCGCCGATCGCCGCGCCCGCCTCGTTCGTGACCTTCGCCGGATCGAGGAAGACGATCGGGCGGCCCTCGCGTGGGATCACCGCGTAGCCGAGCGGCAGCGGCGTGTGCGCGACGTCGGCGCCGCGGATGTTGAAGGTCCAGGCGAGGTTGTGCGGGTCGGAGACCACGAGCGCGTCGACGCGCTCCTTCGCGAGCTTCTCGCGGATGCGCGCGAGCTTCGCGTCGCTAGTTTCCCCGGCGTACTCGATGGGGTGGGGCCGCACCGGTGCCTTCGGCGGGGGAGGGCGGTCGGGCCAGACCGCATCGACCAGGTTCTCTTCCGCCGCGACGAGCTTGCCGCCGGCTTGCGCCGCGGCCTTCTCCAGCCGCTTCACCTGGTCGGCGGTGTGGAGCCAGGGGTCGTAGGCGAGCGTCGCGCCCTTGGCCAAGTTCGCCTCGATCCAGGCCTCTGCCGTGGTCTCGGCCTGCGGCACGACCGCGATCACCGCGGTGTCGACCTGCTCGGCGGCCTGCAGCGTGTAGCGCCCGTCGACCACGATCGCCGCCTTGTCGCCGAGCACCACCGCGGTGCCGGCCGAGCCGGTGAAGCCGGTGAGCCACGAGAGCCGCTCGGCCGAGGGCGGCACATATTCCGACTGGTGCTCGTCGGCTCGCGGCACCACGAACCCGTCATAGCCGCACCGCCGCATCTCGGCCCGCAGCGCCGCCACCCGCGGCGCCACCTGGCTCGGTTCGGTCGGCTCGTCGAATGACTGGAAGCGGGCCATGCTGGAAGAATCCTCGTGTCGGGCGATCCATATCGGTCCGGTCGCCGTTGCGCGAGGCGTGGATCCCTCTCCCGTCCGGGAGAGGAGCACGCAGAAGTCCCCCGGTAGTCCGGGCCTCTCACGATCGCACTGTCAAAGAGCAAAGCGGGGGAGCAGGACGCCAGGGCCGGCTCACTTATTTTTTGGATGCCAGTCGCCTGGCGTCCCGCCGGTGGTTTTGATCGCCGCTGAGGCCGAGTGGATCGGACCTTGAGGCCCGATCGACCGGCGCCTGGGGAGAGGCCCGGGTCCTCTTCTCTTCTCGAGAAGAGTCCCGCCCGTCCCCTCGGACCGCGTGTTCCTCAGCCGACC
>JAQSWQ010000079.1 GCA_029266525.1 Microvirga sp. | reverse complement strand
CGCCTGGGGAGAGGCCCGGGTCCTCTTCTCTTCTCGAGAAGAGTCCCGCCCGTCCCCTCGGACCGCGTGTTCCTCAGCCGACCACCCGGACCGGGCATGTGTTCCCGGCGCGGGCACCGGCCCCGCCCCACGCCACGACGCCTCATGAGCGCGCCCCTCGGGTGGACGGGACGGGCGGCAACCAAGCACATAACAGGAACATTGTCAAGAGACGGAAGAGCAAATTCTTATAGAACTCCGCGACGCCGCTGACACCTATCCCAGCACCCTGGGCAGCCAGGTCGCGATCTGCGGCAGCATCAGGATCAGCGCGAGGAGCGCGATGCTCATCGCGATGTAGGGCACCACGGCCTGGAAAATGTGGAGCATCGTGACCTCGCGCGGAGCGACGCCCTTCATGGTCATGAGCAGGAGGCCGTGCGGCGGCAGGAGCAGGCCGAGCTGCATGCAGATGAGGAAGAGCACGCCGAACCAGATCGGGTCGATGCCGAGGCGCTGCACCAGCGGCATGAACACCGGCAGCGTGATCAGCATCATGCTGACCTGATCGACGAAGATGCCGAGAAAGATCAGGAGCGCCATCATGCCGGCGACCACCGCGAAGGTGGAGAGGCCCTGGCCGAGGATGGTCGAGACGATGCCCTCGGAGGCGCCGGAGAAGCTCAGGATCTGCGAGAAGGTCGTGGCGCCGAGGATGATGAACAGGATCATGCCGGAGATCGCGGCCGTGCCGCGCAGCGCCTTGACGAGCGCCTCGAGGGTCAGGGCCCGGTAGGCGAGCGCGAGCGCCATGGTGGCGAGCGCCCCGAGCGCGGCGGATTCGGTCGGCGTCGCCCAGCCGGCCGACATCGCACCGACCACCACGCCGAAGATCGAAACGAGGGGCAGGACGTAAAGGACTAGGAGGCGCCAGCGCGCCCAGCCCAGGAGCGTCTCGACCGGGGTCGAGGGCGCGAGCGCCGGCGAGAGCTTCGCGCGCAGGACGATGTAGGCGATGAAGGCGACGCTGAGCATCAGACCCGGCACGACGCCGCCGATCAGGAGCTTCGAGATCGAGATGCCCGACAGGCTGCCGAGGAGCACGGTCAAGGCCGAGGGCGGGATCAGCATGTCGACCGCGCCGATCGCCATGATCGGGCCGGTCGCCATGGTCGGATGATAACCGCGCGCGAGCATCACCGGCAGCATCAGGGAGCCGAGCATCGCGGTCGTGGCGATGGTCGAGCCGGAGATCGCGGAGAAGACTGTGCCCGCCACGACCGCGACCACGGCGAGCCGGCCGGGCACCTGGGCGATCAGCCGTTCCACCCCGTCGATCACCTTCAGCGCGAGGCCGGTGTGGAACAGGATCTCGCCCATCAGGATGAAGAGCGGGATGGGCGTCAGCGAGAAATTGACGACCGAGACCACGCTGTTGCGCACGACCTGCAGCAGGCCCGGATCGCCGCCGAGGAAAAGCACCGCGCCGACGAGGTTGATGGCGACGAAGCAGAGCGCGACCGGCAACCCGAGGAAGAGCAGCACGGTCGAGCCGCCGAGGAGCAGAAGCGCCGCAAGCTCCCAAGAGATCATTTCAGAATCACGTCAGGCCACCGAGACGGCGTCGTCGCGCGGCCCCCGCTCGGCCTCCGCCAGACGGTGCATGCGGAACAGGAACTCGATCGCCACCAACGCGAAAGCGATCGGCAGCGGCGCGAGGAGCCACCATTCGGGCGTGACGAGCGTCTTGATCGAGACGGCGCCGCTCGCATAGCTCTCGGCGGCAACGCGGGCGCCGTACACCACGAAATAGAGGCAGCAAGCCAAGCCGATCGCGTCGCTGACCCATTCGAGTGCCCAGGCAAGCTTCCCGGGCAGCACGCGCAACACGATGTCGACCCGGATGTGCTGGCCCTGGCGCAGCAGCCAGGGCGCAGTCGCGAGCGTCACAAGATAGAGGATGTCCTCGGAAACTTCCGCGCTCCAGGGCAGGCCGCGCGTGCCGAGGTTGCGGAACAGCACGTCGCCGCCGATCGCGAGCGCCATCACCAGGATCAGCGCGGCGGCGAGGAGCATGAGCGCGTCGAGGACGCGCCCGTAAGCGGCGGAGAGGCGCGCGACGCCCGATCTCATCGGCGCGGGGCGCGGCTTCGGCCGATTTCGCGCGCGATCTCCGACATGCCGCGAGCGCGCGCCACGTCGGCAAGCACTGCCGCGACGAGAGCGGGACCGGTGTCCTCCAACGCAGCCTCGATGTAGGCGGCGATGGCCTCCTCGTTGTCGAGGTGTTCGGCTGGATCCCAGCGCGTTGTTTCGAGCGGCATGTCGTTACTGCGGCTTGGCGAAGAACTCCTTCAGCTTCGGGCCGTGCTCCGGGCTCTGCTTGACGACGCCGGCCCAGCCTGCCTCGTAGGCCTTCTTGCGCCATTCCTCGCCGGTGGAGCCGGCGAGGTTGATCACCTGGATGCCGGCGTTCTTCTGCTTTGCCGCCTCTTCGTCGTTCTCCTTGACGACCTCGGCATGGGCCGCCTCGATCTCCTCGCCGGCCTTGATCAGGATCGCGCGCTGCTCGGGCGTGAGGCCGTCCCACTTGCGCTTGTTCACCAGGATCGAGACCTCGGCCGAGTAGAAGCCGGGATCGACCCGGAACTTCGTCTTCTCGTGCCAGCCGAGGTCGAGGATGCCGGTGATCGGCCAGCCATAGCCATCGACGACGCCGCGCTCCAGCGCGGTGTAGACCTCGCCCGGCGCGGTCTGGATCACGGTCGCGCCCTGCGCCTGGAAGAAGTCGCGGTAGACCGGCGTGATGCGCAGCTTGAGGCCGGAAAGGTCCGCCCCGGTGATCGGCTTGTTGAGGTAGAGGTGGAAGGGGTTGTTGTCGACGGTGCGCGCGAGGAAATGCGCGTTCATCTTCTCGGCATAAAGCTTCTGCATGTAGTCGAAGCCGCCGTTCCGGCGCAGCTCGGCCATCGGGCGTTCGGTGAGCTTCCAGGCGTCCGCCTCCGGCATGACGTTGGTGTAGAAGGCGCCGGTGACGTTGGCGATGTCGACGACGCCGTTCTTCAGCGCGTTGCCGACCTCGAAGGGCGGCATCGCCTTCGGCCCGCCGATATACTGGATGCGCAGGACGCCCTTGCCTTCGTTGTTGACGCGCTCGATGAACTTCTCGAAGCGCCGCGAGTAGAAGCTGTTCTCGGCAAAGGACGAGACGCCGCGCAGGACGACCTCCTGGGCCTGCGCGCCCGGCGCCAAGCCGGCTGCCGTGGCGGCAATGATCAGGGAAGCGAGGCTTGCCCGCATGGTGATGTCCTCCCGTGAGATGGCGGCGGCTTCTCGCCCGGCATCGTCACGAGCGGGGCCGCGGCTGGTATGCGGGCGAATTCACCGTAACCGGCCGGACCTGTCAAACGGTCTCGCCCGGCCGGTCGTCCGGGGTCATCCCGGAAGCCGCAGAGCGGCTATCCGGGATCCATGGCGCCGGCGGCGAAGGCTGGATCCGGCTCTCCGCTACGCTTCGGTCGGGATGACCGGCGAGGGGGTGTTTTTTTGACCACCTCGGGTGGGATTTCTAGTATGCGCTCACGCGACGGCGCGCGGAGACCAGGATGGCCGAACGGTCCTTCAAGGAAGAGGTGAAGACGCTGAGGCTCGGCGAGGGCGAGGTCTTTCGCGGCGAGGGCATCCTCGCGGTTACGAAAGCCCTGCTGCAATCCGGCGTCTCTTATGTCGCCGGCTACCAGGGCGCGCCGATCTCGCACCTCGTCGACGTGCTCGCCGATGCCAACGACATCCTCGAGGAGCTCGGCATCCGCTTCGAGTCGAGCGCGAGCGAGGCAACCGCGACCGCGACGCTTGCGGCCTCGGTGAACTATCCCTTGCGCGGCGCCGTCACCTTCAAGGGGCCGGTCGGGGTCAACGTCGCCTCGGATGCGCTCGCGAACCTCGCCTCCGGCGGCGTCAAGGGCGGCGCGCTGATCATCGTCGGCGAGGATTACGGCGAGGGCTCCTCGATCATGCAGGAGCGCAGCCACGCCTTCGCCATGAAGTCCCAGGTGTGGCTTCTCGACCCGCGCCCGAACCTGCCGACCATCGTGCGCATGGTCGAGAAGGGCTTCGAGCTCTCGGAAGCCTCGAACACGCCGGTGATGCTCGAGCTGCGCATCCGCGCCTGCCACGTCTACGGCTCGTTCACGACCAAGGCGAATGCGCGGCCCGCCTTCACGCTGAAGGACGCGCTCGAGCGCCCGATGCGGGACGCCAATCGCATCGCGCTGCCGCCGATGACCTACGCCCACGAGAAGGAGAAGATCGAAGGACGCTGGCCGGCCGCGGTGAAGTTCGTGGCCGAGAACGCGCTCAACGAGTTCTTCGACGGCGACGCCGACGACATCGGCATCGTCCTGCAGGGCGGGATGTACAACGGCGTGGTGCGCGCCTTGGAGCGGCTCGGCCTTGCCGATTCGTTCGGCAACACCCGCGTGCCGCTCTACGTGCTCAACGTCACCTACCCCTTGATCGACGCCGAGTTCGCGCGCTTCTGCGCCGGCAAGCGCGCGCTCCTCGTCGTGGAGGAGGGCCAGCCCGAATTCATCGAGCAGGCGGTCAACACCATCCTGCGCCGGGCCGACATCCAGACCCGGATCGAGGGCAAGGGCCTATTGCCCATGGCCGGCGAGTACACCGGCGGCGTGGTGCGCGACGGCATCCGCCGGTTCATCGAGAAGCACCGGCCGGACCTCGTCGCCGGCGAGCCGGAGAACGAGCTCGACAAGGCCCGCCTGGCGAGAGCCGCAAGCACGGTCGCGCCGAACATCCACGGCCGGCCGCCCTCCTTCTGCACCGGCTGCCCGGAGCGCCCGATCTTCGCCGCGATGAAGCTCGTCGAGCGCGAATTGGGGCCGCATCACGTGAGCTGCGACATCGGCTGCCACCTCTTCTCGATCCTGCCGCCCTTCAATATCGGCAACACCACCATGGGTTACGGGCTCGGCGGGGCGGGCGCGGCAGCGCTCAACGCCAGCGCGACCAAGCGCGCCATCGCGGTCCTCGGCGACGGCGGCTTCTGGCACAACGGCCTCGTCTCCTCCATCGGCAACGCCGTCTTCAACAAGAGCGACAACGTCCACATCATCGTGGACAACGGTTACTCGGCCGCGACCGGCGGGCAGGACCTCCTCTCCTCGCAGGCGCAGAATGGCATCCGCTCGACCAGGAACTCGATCGAGAAGGCGGTGCGCGGGGTCGGCGTGAAATGGGTGCGCACGCTGACCCGCACCTACGATGTCGCGCGCATGCGCGACACGCTGAAGGAGGCGCTGACCACGCCGGAGAAGGGTCCGAAGGTCATCGTCGCCCAGTCGGAGTGCATGCTGAACAAGCAGCGCCGCGAGCGCCCGATCGCCGCAAAGGCGATCAAGGACGGCAAGCGCGTGGTGCGCGACCGCTTCGGCGTCGACCACGACACCTGCACCGGCGACCACTCCTGCATCCGCCTGTCGGGCTGCCCCTCGCTGACGGTCGCGCCGAACCCCGATCCGCTGCGGGCCGAGCCGGTGACCAAGGTCATCAACTCCTGCGTCGGCTGCGGGCTCTGCGGCGAGGTCGCGCATGCGGCGGTGCTTTGCCCCTCCTTCTACCGCGCCTCGATCGTCAACAACCCCAACGCTTGGGACCGCCTGAAGGCGCGGCTGCGCAACGCGGTGATCGGCGCGCTGCAGCGCCGGCTCGAGCCGGCATGACCGTTCTCGACCTAAGCGCCCGCCCGATCACCATCGCGATTCTCGCCATGGGCGGGGAGGGCGGCGGAGTGCTCGCCGACTGGATCGTCGATCTCGGCCAGACCGGCGGCTACATCGCCCAGGCGACCTCGGTGCCCGGCGTCGCGCAGCGCACCGGCGCCACGATCTACTATGTCGAGCTCTTCCCCAAGGCGGCGGCCGCGAAGGCCGGGCGCGATCCGGTCTTGGCGCTGATGCCGATGCCGGGCGATGTCGACGTGATCATCGCCTCCGAGCTGATGGAGGCGGGGAGGGCGGTCCAGCGCGGCTTCGTCACGCCCGACCGCACCACGCTGATCGCGTCGACCCACCGCGTTTACTCGATGACCGAGCGCATCGCGCTGACTGACGGGCGGGTCGACGAGGCCGGGCTTCTGGAAGGCTGCCGCGCGGCGGCGAAGCGGCTCATCGCATTCGACATGGCGGCCTTGGCCGAGGCGACCGGTAGCGTGATCAGCGCCGTGCTCTTCGGCGTGCTCGCCGGCTCGGGCGCGCTGCCCTTCGGGCGCGCCGCCTTCGAGGCCGCGATCCGCCGCGGCGGTGTCGGCGTGAAGGCGAGCCTCGCGGCCTTCGCTGCCGGATTCGAGGCCGCCGAGAGCGGGACGCCGGCCGTACGCCAGCCGCCGCAAGGCTCGGGCGCGCTGCCGCCGCCCACCCTCGACGGTCGCGACGCGGCCGCGGGCGCATCCGATCTCGAGATCTTCCCTGATTCGGCGCGCGAGGTGATCCGACTCGGCGTCGAGCGCACCACCGACTACCAGGACGCCTCTTACGCGCGGCTCTACCTCGACCGGCTGCGCCCCTTCGCGCAGCGCGCGGAGGACGGGCGTCTCCTCGCCGAGGTCGCGCGGCAGCTGGCGCTCGGCATGGCCTATGAGGACACTATCCGGGTCGCCGAGCTGAAGATCCGGCCGTCGCGCTTCCAGCGCGTGCGCGACGAGGTGCGGCTTTCCGAGGGCCAGGTCCTCGAGGTCGCCGAGTTCATGCACCCGCGCATCGAGGAGATCGCCGATACGTTGCCGAAGCGCTGGGGCGAATGGCTGCTCGGCACCACATGGGCGCGCCGGCTGGTCGAGCGCTTCGCCAAGCGCGGACGCGTGGTGCGCACAACGACCATCCTCGGCTTCCTCCAGCTCTATGCGGTCGCCGCGCTGAAGCCGTTGCGGCCGGGCTCGCTGCGCTTCGCACGCGAGCAGGCTTTCTTGCAGTCCTGGCTCGATGCCGTGCGGCGCACCGCCGCGAGCGACTACGCGCTCGCCGTCGAGGTCGCCGCCTGCCGCAACCTCGTCAAGGGCTATGGCGAGACGCATGAGCGCGGGCGCGCCCGCTTCAACACGCTGATCGCCATGCTGCCGCAGATGGCTGCTTTTCCGAACGCGGCCGAGGTCATGCGCGAGCTGCGCAAGGCGGCGGTCGCGGACGACAGCGGTCTTGCCTTGGACGACGCGATCGCCCGCTTGTCGCCCCTGCCCAAGGCGGCGGAGTAACGCATCAGGAGAGCCGCATGGAGATCACGAAAGCCGCCGCGCAGCCGAGCCGCCGTGCCAAGGCGGAATGGTTCACCGGCACGGTCTGGCAGGACCCGATCGTCGAGGCGCCGGCGCCGGCGCGCATCAAGGCTGTGCGCGTCACCTTCGAGCCCGGCGCCCGCACCGCCTGGCATACCCATCCGCTTGGCCAGACGCTGCACGTCGTCACCGGCGTCGGCCGCGCCCAGGTTTGGGGCGGGCCGGTGCGCGAGATCAGGCCGGGCGACACGGTCTGGATCCCGCCGCACGAAAAGCACTGGCACGGCGCTTCCCCTGAGAACGGCATGGTCCACATCGCGCTGCACGAGCACCTCGACGGCGTCCATGTCGATTGGCTCGAGCATGTCTCGGACGAGCAATACGCGGTGGCGCCAAGCGCCTGAATCCCAGGCGGGTCATCCCGGCCGGAGCCGCGCCGCGGCGGAGAGCCGGGATCCAAGCCCCAGCCGCCGTGGGTCCCGGGTCTTCGCTTCGCTACGCCCGGGACGACCCCCGCGAGGGTTGGCGGACACTCGACAGCCCGCGCGCTCTCGGCGATGGTATCGGCCTCCCCATGACGAGAGGAATATCCATGATCACGATCACGAGGCGTTTGGCGCTCGCCCTAGCGCTCGCGGCGGGCTGCGCGGGCGTAGCGCTGGCGCAGGGCCAGACCTTCTTCCGCATCGGCACCGGCGGCACCGGCGGCACCTACTATCCGATCGGCGGGCTGATCGCGAACGCCATCTCGGGCGCCGATGGCAAGGGCGTGCAGGGCCTGGTCTCGACCGCGGTCGCCTCGAACGGCTCGGTTGCGAACGTCAACGCCATCCAGGGCGGCTCGTCGGAGTCCGGCTTCACCCAGTCGGATGTGGCCTATTGGGCCTACACCGGCACCGGCCTCTACGAGGGCAAGCCGAAGGTCACCGACCTGCGCCTGATCGCGACCCTCTATCCCGAGACCGTGCATATCGTCGCCCGCAAGGACGCCAACATCAAATCGGTCGCCGACCTCAAGGGCAAGCGCGTGTCGATCGACGAGCCGGGCTCCGGCACGATCGTCGATTCCCGCCTCGTGCTGCAGGCCTTCGGCCTCACCGAGAAGGACATCAAGCCGGAATACCTCAAGCCGGGCCCCGCCGGCGACCGGCTCAAGGACAACGCGCTCGACGCCTTCTTCTTCGTCGGCGGCTATCCGACCGGCGCGATCTCCGAGCTCGCGACCTCGTCCGGCATCAGCCTCGTGCCGATCACCGGGCCGCAGGTCGAGAAGCTCCTCTCGGAGTACAAGTTCTTCGCCAAGGACACCGTGCCCGCCGGCGTCTACAAGGACGTCCCCGAGACGCAGACCATCTCGGTCAACGCGCAGTGGGTGACGAGCGCGAAGCAATCCGAGGATCTCGTCTACAAGATCACCAAGGCGCTGTGGAGCGAGGAGACGCGCAAGCAGCTCGACGCCGGCCACGCCAAGGGCAAGCTCATCACGCTCAAGAACGCGACCACCGGCCTCGGCATCCCGCTCCATCCCGGCGCCGAGAAGTTCTACAAGGAAGCCGGCGTGCTGAAATGACCTCCCGCAGGGAGGTCATCCCGGCCGGAGCGAAGCGGAGAGCCGGGATCCCGAGCCGCATCGCGCCGTCATTCCGGGGCTCCGCGAAGCGGAGAGCCCGGAACCCATGAACACACGTCTCGCCGATGGCGTCGAAATGATCGCGCGTAATCGCCGCCACATGTGTTTATGGGTTCCGGGTTCTCGCCTCCGGCGAGCCCCGGAATGACAAATGGCGGTGCGGTCGTGCCCACCATGGAACTCGACGAGGCGAAGGCCCGCGAGCTCGAAGAGAAGTTCGATTCCGAGATCCGCTTCCGCCCGCTCGCGCCGCTCGCCGGAAAGCTCGTCGGCGCGCTGCTGATCACGCTCTCGATCTTCCACTACTACACGGCCGGCTTCGGCCTCCTCCAGGAGACCGTGCACCGCGGCATCCACCTCTCCTTCGTGCTCGGGCTGATCTTCCTCGTCTTCCCGTTCTCGAAGCGGCACTACGACGATCCGCCCGCCCGCCCGAGCCTCTGGCGCCCGCTCGGCATCCCGTTTTTCGACTGGGCGCTCGCGATCGGCGCGGTGATCGCAGTCGCGCATGTGCCACTGATCCCGCTCGATGACCTCGCCTTCCGGGTCGGCAACCCGGAGACCATCGACGTGGTGCTCGGGAGCGTGCTGATCCTGGTGCTGTTCGAGGCGACGCGACGGTCGGTCGGTTGGCCGCTGCCGATCATCGCCAGCGTGTTCATGCTCTATGCGGTGTTCGGCCGCCACATGCCGGGCATCCTGGTCCACCCCGGCTCCAGCTTCTCGCAGCTCATCGACCACCTCTATCTCACCACGCAGGGCGTCTACGGCATCGCGCTCGGCGTCGTCGCCACCTACGTGTTCCACTTCGTGCTGTTCGGCGTCTTCGCGACGCGGATCGGTCTCGGGCAGCTGTTCCTCGATTGCGCCGCCTGGGTCGCCGGCCGCTATGCCGGCGGGCCGGCGAAGGTCGCGATCTTCGGCTCGGCCCTCTTCGGCATGATCTCGGGCTCCTCCGTCGCGAACACCGTGACGGTCGGCTCGCTCACCATCCCGGCGATGATCCGCCTCGGCTACAAGAAGCACTTCGCGGCTGCGGTCGAATCCACCGCCTCGACCGGCGGGCAGATCACGCCGCCGATCATGGGCGCCGCGGCGTTCCTGATGATCGAGTTCCTCAACCTGCCCTACACGACCATCATCCTTGCCGCGATCGTGCCGGCCTTCATGCATTTCTTCGGCGTCTTCATGCAGGTCCATTTCGAGGCGAAGCGCAACGGGCTGCGCGGCCTTCGGCCCGAGGAGATGCCGGATCTTAAGGAGGCTTTCCGCCGCGACTGGCCGACCGTCATCCCGCTCATCGCGCTGATCGGCATCCTGGTCGCCGGCTACACGCCTTATCTCGCCGCCTTCTGGGGCATCACGCTGTGCATCGCGGTCGGGCTTCTCAACCCGCGCAAGCGCATGAGCGTGTGGGAGGTGCTCGAGGGCCTGCGCGACGGGGCGAAATACGCGCTCGCGGTCGGCGCCGCGGCAGCGACCGTCGGCATCGTGGTCGGCGTCGTGACGCTGACCGGCGTCGGCTTCAAGCTCTCCTACATCGTGACCTCGACGGCCGGCAGCATGGCGGCTGTGCTCGGGACCGTGCTGCCCGCCTTCCTCGCCTCGCCCCAGGCGCTGACGCTCCTGTTCACGCTGATCATGACCGGCATCGTCTGCATCCTGATGGGCTGCGGCATCCCGACGACCGCGAACTACATCATCATGGTGACGATCGCCGCGCCGGCGCTGGGGCTTCTCGGCGTCGAGCCGATCGTCGCCCATTTCTTCGTGTTCTATTACGGGGTGCTCGCCGACATCACGCCGCCGGTCGCACTCGCGGCCTATGCCGCGGCGGGCATGGCGGGCGCCGACCCGTTCCGGACCGGCAACACGGCCTTCCGGCTCGGCTTGGGCAAGGTGCTGGTGCCCTTCGTCTTCGTCTTCTCGCCCTCGCTGCTCCTCGTCGCCAAGGGCTTCACCTGGCCCGATTTCTGGCTCGCTTTCCTCGGCTGCGTCGCCGGCATCACCTGCCTCTCCGCCGGCATCACCGGCTGGGTTCTGACCCGGACCGCGGCCTGGGAGCGCGTGCTCCTGATCGTCGCGGCGATCCTGCTCGTCGCGCCGGAGCTCTACTCCTCGCTCGTCGGCGCGGCGCTGGTCGTGCCGGTGCTGCTACGCCAATGGGCGGCGATGCGGGAGGCGACGCCGCGGGTGGCGTGAGGTCGGAGGCTCGACCTTCTCCTCTCCCAGCCCGAAGGGCGAGGGTGAGGGGCTGTCGGCGCCTGCGCTTGATCGTCGACAGCCCCTCACCCGCTCGCCTTCGGCGAGTCGGCCTCTCCCCGCAAGCGGGGAGAGGTTGTAACCGGCCGCTCTATCCTGAGAGCCCGAAGATTTCGCGCGCTTCCTTGGGCGTAGCCACCGAGGCGTCGAGGAGCTCGATGATGGTCGCGGCGCGCTCGACGAGGGCCGCGTTGCTCGGCGCGAGCTTGCCCTTGCCGAGGTAGAGGTTGTCCTCGAGGCCGACGCGGACATTGCCGCCGGCCGCGACCGTCACGGCGACCATCGGGAACTCGGCGCGCGAGATGCCGAAGGCCGACCAGGCGGCGTTCTTCGGCAGCTGGTCGCGCATGAGCAGAAGCGTGTCCGGCGTTGCCGGCGCGCCGTAGGGGATGCCGAGGCAGATCTGGAACAGCGGCGGCTCGGCGAGGTGCCCCTCCGCGATCAGGCGCTTGGCGAGCTCGATGTGGCCGAGGTCGAACACCTCGATCTCGGGCTTTGCGCCCGCGGCCTTGGCGCGGTCGGCCATCTCGCGCAAATGGGCCGGCATGTTGAGGAAAGCGTGCTCGCCGAAATTCATGGTGGCGACGTCGAGCGTGCAGATCGGCGGCTTCAGCTCCTCGACATGGCGCATGCGCGCCGCAGGCGTGGTCAGCGTGGTGCCCTCGCCCGCCCTGCGCGGCTCGGCCGGGTCCGGGATGAAGCGCCCGCCCGGTCCGGTGGTGAGGTTCAGCACGACCTGATCGTTCTTGTCGCGGATGCGCTCGACCACCTCGCGATAGAGCGAAAGCTCCATCGACGGCTTGGTGGTCTTCGGGTCGCGCACATGGATGTGCACGACCGCCGCCCCGGCCTTCGCCGCGTCGAGCGCCGAGGTCGCAATCTGCTCGGGCGTGACCGGCACGGCCGGGTTCTTCGACGGCGTGTCGAAGGAGCCGGTGAGCGCGCAGGTGATGACGGTTTTCCGGCTCATGCTTTTCCCCCTTGTCATTCCGGGGCTCGCCGAAGGCGAGAACCCGGAACCCATAACCACGAACGTTTCCCTACGACGCAAAGGCGGTCGTGCGCATCGGCATCAGCGGCGTTTATGGGTTCCGGGCTCTCCGCTGCGCGGAGCCCCGGAATGACAGCAAGAGAGCGCGCCATGTCGCCTCGAACCGCTTCAGCTGAACCCGCCATCCACCACGATGGTCTCGCCGTTGATGTGGCCGTGCACGGCGAGGAACAGCATGGCCTGTGCGATGTCGATCGGCTTCGCCGCCTTGGCAAGAAGCGTGCGCTCAATCGTCGCCCGCTTGCGCTCGTCCGGCCAGGGATTGGTCCAGGGCGTCTCGACGAGGCCGGGCGCGACCGCGTTGACGCGCACGTCCGGCGCCAAGGCCCGGGCGAGGCCCTTGGTCAGGTTGATCACGCCCGCCTTCGACGCGCCATAGGCCATGCTGCTGCCGCGCCGCCCGAGCCCCGCGACCGAGGCGGTGTTGACGATCGCGCCCTTCGTCGCCTTCAGCGCCGCCGCCGCGGCGTGCACGCAGCGGAACGGCCCGATCAGGTTCGTCGACAGGATCAGCTGCCAGAACTCCTCGGTCATGGCGTCGAGATCGGCGAAGTCGATCGGCTGCAGCGAGCCGGGCGTGCCGGCGTTGTTGATCAGGATGTCGAGCCGCCCGAGCGCCTGGATCGCCTCGCCGACCATGCGCTCGGCCTCGCCCGGCTTCGAGACGTTGCCGGGCGCCGCGATCACCTTCAGCCCCGCGCCGGCGAGCCGCGAAATCTCCTCCGGCGCACGGTTGTCCTCCGGCAGATGATTCATGGCGACCGTGGCGCCGCTCCCTGCGAAGAGCTCGACGGCCGCGAGACCGATGCCGGACGAACCGCCGGTGACGAGAACGCTCTTGCCGTTGAGGTCGGCGGTGATCATTTCAAGCCCCTTTACGTTTTGCGCATCCTCCTCTCCCCGCTTGCGGGGAGAGGGCTCCGGCCGCGAACCGGCGGCCGGAGCAAGCCCGAAGGGCGAGGGTGAGGGGATGCCGACGTTTGCGCTCGAACGTCGACATCCCCTCACCCGCTCGCGCCTCCTCGGCGCGAGTCGCCTCTCCCCGCAAGCGGGGAGAGGTAGGATCAATCGATCTTCGCGCCCGAGGCCTTGACGACCTTGGCCCATTTCTCGATCTCGGACTGCACGAAGGCGCGCAGCTCGTCGGGCTTGTAGGGCCGGATCTCGCCGCCGATCTCGGCGAAGCGGCTCTGCACCTCGGGATCGGCGAGGATCTTCAGGACCTCGGCGTTGAGCTTCTGCACGATCTCCGGCGGCGTCTTCGCCGGCGCGAAGATCGCAAACCAGCTCGAGGCCTCGAAGCCCGGGAGGCCCGACTCTGCGACTGTCGGCACGTCCGGCAGCGCCGGCGAGCGCTTCGCCGAGGTCACCGCGATGGCGCGCAGATTGCCTCCGCGCACCTGGCCGATCGAGGAGGGCAAATTGTCGAACATCAGGTCGACCTGGCCTGCGATGAGGTCGTTCACGGCGGGCGCCGAGCCGCGATAGGGCACGTGCACGATGTCGACGCCGGTCATCTGCTTGAACATCTCGCCCGAGAGATGGATCGAGGTGCCGTTGCCCGACGAGGCGAAGTTGAGCTTCTTCGGCGCGGCCTTGGCCTCGGCGATGAACTCCTGCACCGTCGTCGCTTTGACGTTCTTCGGGTTGACCACCAATATGTTCGGCACGCCCGCCGCGAAGGCCACAGGCGCGAAGTCGCGCAACGCGTCGTAGGGCATGCGCGCATAGAGGCTGTGGTTGATCGCATGCGTGCCGACCGTGCCCATCAGAAGCGTGTAGCCGTCGGGATCGGCCTTCGCGACCGCGTCCGAGCCGATGTTGCCGCCGGCCCCGCCGCGATTGTCGATGACGAAGTTGTGGCCCAGCGCCTTGGCGAGCCGGTCGCCAATATGGCGGGCGAAGATGTCGGTCGTGCCGCCGGCCGGGAAGGGCACGATTAGCCGCACGACACGGCTCGGGTAATTGTCGGCGGGCGAGGCGGCCGCGGTCGCGCCGAGCGCAGCGAGCGCCGCGACGAGCGTGGCTATGGGCTTTCGCATGGGCGTTCCTTCCGTCATCTTGGTGGTTGAGCCTCCTACACCCTTCCCCCGCCCTTCCGTCAATCTGAGAGCCGCATGAGCAATCCGCGCTGGAAGCGCCGTCCGCATGGATCGACCTGGGGCGATTTCGGGCCGGACGACGAGCTCGGCCGGCTCAACCTCATCACGCCCGAGAAGGTCCGCCAGGGCGTCGCCGAGGTGCGCGAGGGGCTGACCTTCTGCCTGTCGCTGCCGCTCGAATATCCCGGCGGCAACATCCTCAACCCACGCCGCCACCCGCCGGTGATCCGCCCGACGCTGCGCGGGTCGAGGCCGAACTTCAATTTCCGCCTCTGCGAGGAGGTCCCCGACGCCACCGACGTCATCTCAGACGACCTGGTGGTGATGCACCTGCAATACTCGACCCAGTGGGACAGCCTTGCCCATGTCGGCCAGCTCTTCGATGCCCACGGCGACGGCAGGCCGGAGGCGGTCTACTACAACGGCTTCCGGGCGGACGAGGACGTGGTCGGGCCATCGGGCGGGGGCGACGCCGGCGTGCCGAGCGGGCCCGCGCGGACCTCGTCGCAGGCGCGCCGTCTCGGCGTGCACCGGATGGCCGAGCACGGCCTGCAGGGCAGGGGGGTGATGATCGACCTCCACGCCCACCTCGGACGCGAGCCCGTCGCGGTCGGCTACGACGCCCTGATGCGGGTGATCGAGGCCGACAAGGTCGAGGTCGAGAAAGGCGACATGGTCTGCCTCCACACCGGCTTCGGCCAGCTCCTCCTGGAGCAGGGCGGCGCGCCCGATCCTGCTGTCGTGAACAACGCCTGCGCTGCTCTCGACGGCCGCGACCAGAAGCTCCTGCAATGGATCACAGACTCCGGCCTGTCCTGCCTGATCGCCGATAACTACGCCGTCGAAACTCACCCGGCGCTCCCCGGCGAAGGCTGCTGCGCCCAGCTGCCGCTCCACGAGCACTGCCTGTTCAAGCTCGGCGTCAACCTCGGCGAGCTCTGGCACCTCACGCCCCTCGCCGACTGGCTGCGCGCCAACGGCCGCTACCGTTTTTTGCTGACCGCCCCGCCGCTGCGGCTCACCGGCGCGGTAGGCTCGCCGGCGATGCCGGTCGCGACGGTGTAGCGCCCCTTAGACGCGCATCAGCACCACGCCGGCGGTGATCAGCGCCGCGGCGGCCCAGCGCCAGGGGCCGGCCGGCTCGCGCAGGAAGAAGACCGCGATCAGCACCGCGAAAAGGACGCTCGTCTCGCGCAGGGCCGCGACCAGGGCGATGGGGGCGCGGGTGAAGCCCCAGATGGCGATCCAGTAGGCGGCGAGCGACATCGCGCCTGCCGCGAGCCCGCTCTTCCAGATGCCGAGGAGCGGCCGGAACACGCCGGGGCGCCCTTGAGCGCCATGAGGATCACCCCGAGCGCGATCGCCACCACGGCGGCGGATTTGGCGAGGTCCGTCGTCTCCCCGAGCGCGACCGCGCCGAAGATCGCGACCATCAGCGGCGCGGCGCCCCGCGCCAGAGGATAGACCTGCGACAGGTCGCCATGGGCGTAGGCCCGGATCAGAAACAGCTTGTAGCCGGTGTGCAGGAACCAGGCTGCCGGCAGCCAGTTCCAGGCCGCGGCGGCCGGAAAGGGAAAGAACGGCACGAGCGCGAGGGCGATCGCGCTCTGGAACAGGCCGAGCAAAAGGATCGAGGAGAAGCGGTCGAGCCCGACCTTGACCACGGCGTTCCAGCCGGCGTGCAGCACGGCCGCTCCGAGCACGGCGGAAAAGGTCAAGAGATCCATGTCAGGCGGGAAGGATTCGCATGCCCTCTTGTGGCGCCCGGCCCGGCGCGGAACAATCGAGATTGTTCGACAGCCTTCGTGCGCTTTCCTCACATAGCCGATGCCCCGCCGCCTGCCCTCCCTCAACGCGCTGCGCGCCTTCGAGGCGGCGGGCCGGCTCGGGCGCATGACGCTCGCCGCCGAAGAGCTGTGCGTCACGCACGGCGCCGTGAGCCGCCAGGTGCGCCAGCTCGAGCAGGCGCTCGCCGCGCGCCTGCTCGAAGGCCCGAAGAGCCGGCTCGTGCTGACTGAGGCCGGGCGCGCGCTCCTTGCCGAGCTCACGCCCGTCTTCGACCGGCTCGAAGCAGCGGTGCGGCGGGTCGCGGACGAGGAGGAGGGCACGCTCGACGTGTCCTGCCTCTCGACCATGCTGCTGCGCTGGCTGATCCCGCGCCTGCACCGCTTCAACGAGGCTCATCCGGCGATCGAGGTGCGGCTCAGCGCCTCGCACGCGCCGGCGGACTTCGAGCGCCACCGCTACGAGGTCGCGATCCGCATGACCGAGAAGCCCATCCCTCCGGCCGCGCTCACGACCGAGCTTTTCCGGGACGACGTCGGCCCGGTGCTCGCCCCGGCGCTGGCGAAGCGCCTCGGCATCCGCAAGCCGCGCGACCTCGCCCGCGCGACGCTCCTCCATCCGCTCACCCGCCGCGACGCCTGGGCGCGCTGGGGGGCGGATGTCGGCTGGGATGCGGGCGAGCGTCCGGGGCCCGAGTTCGAGCATTTCTTCGTGATGATCGAGGCGGCGACGGCCGCACTCGGCGCCTGCATCGCCCCGTGGCCCTACGTCATCGACGACCTCAGGACCGGCCGCCTCGTCGCCCCCTTCGGCTTCTGCCCCAGCGGCTTTTCCTACGTGGCGTTGCGCCGCAACCGCCGCAGCCGCAAGGCCGAGGCGTTCTGCGAATGGCTGAGGCGCGAGGCGGAGCGCACGCCGCAGCCGGCGGCCTGATGTTCCGGCTCGCGCGCGCCTGCTAAGAGTTCGGAACGGGCATCGGGAGGACGGGCATGAGCGAGATCGCGATCCTCGGCGCCGGCATCATGGGACACGGCATTGCGCTGGTGTTCGCGCTCGGCGGGCATCAGGTGCGCCTGACCGACAGCCGGGCCGAGACGCTCGAGAAGGCGCCGGGGCTGATGGAGGCGGCGCTCGAGACCTTGCGCGAAGCCGGCGAGGCCGACGCGTCCTGGACGGCCGAGCGGCTGCGCGATGCGATCCGCTGCTCCGCCTCGCCTGCAGAGACGGTGCGCGGCGCGGAGGTGGTGATCGAGGCGATCACCGAGCTTCCGGACGCCAAGCGCGCGCTGTTTGCGGAGATCGATCCGCTGCTCGGCGACGACACGATCCTCGCCTCGAACACGAGCTATCTCGACGTCTTCCCGCTGATCCCGGCGAGGCGCCAGCGCCAGGCGCTGATCGCGCATTGGTACACGCCGCCCTATCTGGTCGATCTCGTCGACATCGTGCCCGGTCCCGAGACCGATCCGGCCTTCGTCGAGCGCATGCGGGCGCTGATCGAGGGCATGGGACAGGTGCCGATCGTGCTCAAGAAATTCATCTCGGGCTACATCGCGAACCGCATCCAATCGGCGATCACCTTGGAGGTGTTCAAGCTCCTCGACGAGGGCTACGCCACGGCGCGGGAGATCGACGACGCCATCATCCACGGGCTGGCGCTTCGCATCCCCATCCTCGGGCACCTCGCCAAGGCCGACTTCACCGGCATCGAGCTCGTCAGGAACGCGCTCGCCAACCGCACCTACGACCCGCCGGTTCCGACCGGCCGGTCCGAGAGCGTCGACAGGCTCGTCGGCGAGGGCCGCACCGGCGTGATGGCCGGCAAGGGCTTTTTCGACTGGGGTGGCCGAAGCCCCGCCGACCTCTTCCGCGACCGCGATCGCCGGCTGCTCGCGCTCAAGAAGGCGTTGAGGGAGATCGGCCCGCTCACGGGGGAGTAGCCCTCCGGGAGAGGCGTTCCCCCAACCCCTAGCCCGCGCTCGCGAACTGCGGCATGCTCCGCGCTAAGAGCGCGGCAGCCGATCGCGCCGGGAACGTCCGGAGGAAGCCATGGAGGAAGCGCCGGGAGACCGGGCGCGGGCGGTGACGTGCCGCCTGTCGGGGCATCCGGCGCACGCGGCCGGCGACCGCTGATGCAATCGGCGGCCCAGCGAGTTCCCGCGACGGCTACGCCGCTTCTGGCGGTTCGCGACGTCGCCGTGCGCTTCGGCGGGATCGTCGCGCTCGACGGCATTTCCTTCGATCTCGAGCCGGGGCAGATCCTCGGCCTCATCGGCCCGAACGGCGCCGGCAAGACCACGCTGTTCAATTGCCTGTCGCGCCTCTACACGCCGGCTGCCGGCGACATCCTGTTCGAGGGTCGCTCGATCCTCGATCGGCCGGCCCACCGCATGGCCGAGCTCGGCATCGGCCGCACCTTCCAGAACCTGGCGCTGTTTCCCCGCCTGACCGTGCTCCAGAACGTGATGGTCGGCGGCCATCCGCGAAGCCGCAGCGACTATGTCAGCGACGCGCTGCGGCTTGCCTGGGTGCGGCGCGGCGACGAGGCGCTCGAGCGCGGCGCACGCGAGCTCATCGCCTATCTCGACCTCGATGCGGTAGCCGAGCGGCCGGTCGCCGGGCTGCCCTTCGGCACGCTGAAGCGCGTCGAGCTCGCCCGCGCGCTCGCGAGCTCTCCGAAGCTCCTCCTGCTCGACGAGCCGGCCGGCGGCCTCAACCATGACGAGGTCGGCGAGCTCGGCCAGCTCATCCGCCAGATCCGCGCCGACCGCGGCGTCACGGTGCTGCTCGTCGAGCATCACATGAGCCTCGTCATGTCGATCTCGGACCGGGTCGTCGCGCTGAACTTCGGCCGCAAGATCGCCGAGGGTACGCCTTCAGAGGTGCAGCAAGATCCGGAGGTGATCCGGGCCTATCTCGGGCCGGCGCAATGACCGCGCTGCTCGAGGTCCGGAACCTGCGCGCTTCCTATGGCGAGGTGCGCGCCCTGCACGGCCTCGACTTCGCGATCGAGGAGGGCGAGGTCACGACGCTTCTCGGCGCGAACGGCGCCGGCAAGACCACGACCCTGCGCGCGCTCTGCGGCATGATCCCGACCCAAGGCGAGGTCCGCTTCGAGGGCCGGCCGATCCGCGGCTGGGCGACCGAGGACGTGGTGCGGCTCGGCATCGCCCATGTGCCGGAGGGCCGCGGCACCTTCGTGCGGCTGACCGTCGAGGAGAACCTCCAGCTCGGCGCGACGGCCCGTCGCGACCGCGGCGGCGTCGGCGACGACCTCGAGCAGGTCTACGGCTATTTCCCGATCCTGAAGGCGCGCCGCCTCCAGCAGGCCGGCACGTTGTCGGGCGGCGAGCAGCAGATGCTGGCGGTCGGGCGCGCCCTCATGCTCCGCCCGCGCCTCATGCTGCTCGACGAGCCTTCCTTCGGGCTCGCGCCGCTGATCGTGCGCGAGGTGTTCGACATTCTCGCCACCATCAACCGCGAGCACCGGGTCTCGATGCTGCTCGTCGAGCAGAACGCCTCGCTCGCGCTGGGGCTCGCCGACGCCGCCTATCTCCTCGAGACCGGCCGCATCGTCATGTCGGGGCCGGCGCGCGAGATCCGCGAGAACGAGAGCGTGCGGCGCTCCTATCTCGGCTACTGACCATGGAGCTCCTCCTCCAGCAGATCCTTGCGGGGCTCGCCACCGGCGGCATCTACGCCTGCATGGCGCTCGCGATCGTCATGATCTACCAGGCGATCGACCATCTGAACTTCGCCCAGGGCGAGATGGCGATGTTCTCGACCTTCATCGCCTGGCAGCTGCTGCAATGGGGCCTGCCCTACTGGGCCGCCTTCGTGCTGACCATCGGCATCTCCTTCATCGGCGGGCTCCTGATCGAGCGCGTGGTGTTCAAGCCGATCCACGACGCGCCGGTGTTGAGCCACGTCGTGGTGTTCATCGCGCTCTTCGCCATCATCAACAGCGCCGCCGGCTTCATCTGGGACTTCACCATCAAGCCCTTTCCGACGCCCTTCGGCACCTCGCCCCTGTTCGGGAGCACGCTCATCGGCGCGCACCAAGGCGGCATGATCGCCGTGACCCTCCTGGTCCTGGTCTTTCTCTACATCTTCTTTCGCTACACCTCCGTCGGGCTCGCCATGCGCGCTGCCGCGGGCAACCCCGAATCGGCGCGGCTCGTCGGCATCCGGGTCGGCTGGATGATCGCGCTCGGCTGGGGCATGGCGGCGGCGATCGGCGCCATCGCCGGCATGCTGATCGCCCCTGTCGTCTTCCTCGACCCGAACATGATGCTCGGCATCCTGCTCTACGGCTTTGCCGGCGCGGTGCTCGGCGGGCTGACCAGCCCGGGCGGGGCGGTGATCGGCGGCTTTGCGGTCGGCATCATGGAGAACCTCGTCGGGACCTATGTGCCTTACGTCGGCAGCGAGCTGAAGCTGCCGATCGCGCTGGTCATCATCGTCACCGTGCTGGTGGTGAAGCCCGGCGGCCTGTTCGGCCGCGTCAGCGTGCAGCGGGTGTGATCATGGACGCCTCCGCCGAGACGCTTTCGATCGCCCGACCGCGCCCCGCGCTGACCACCGGCCGCGCGATCCTCCTTGCCGGCATCGTGATCGCGCTGGCGCTGCCTTTCGTGGCCAAGAGCTTCCTGCTCTTCCAGCTCACGCTGGTCCTCGTCTATGCCATCGCGATCTGCGGGCTGAACCTGCTCACCGGCTTCAACGGCCAGTTCTCGCTCGGCCACGGCGCCTTCTACGCCATCGGCGCCTACACGGCCGCCATCATGATGGACCGCTGGGACATCTCCTATGTCTGGACGCTGCCGGCGGCGGGCGCGATCTGCTTTGTCGCCGGCTTCCTGTTCGGCCTGCCGGCGCTGCGGCTCGAGGCGATCTACCTGGCGCTTGCGACCTTCGCGCTCGCGGTCGCGGCGCCGCAGATCCTCAAGCTCTCGCCGCTCGAGCATTGGACCGGCGGCGTGCAGGGCATCGTGATCCTCAAGCCCGACGCACCCTTCGGGCTGCCGCTGAACCAGGACCAGTGGCTCTTTTTCTTCACGCTCGCGGTCGCGCTCCTGATGTTCTGGGCGGCGCACAACCTCATCCGCAGCCGCACCGGGCGGGCCATGATGGCGATCCGTGACAACCCGATCGCGGCGCGCTCGATGGGCGTCAACACGGCGCTCTACAAGACGCTGACCTTCGGCGTCTCGGCGCTCTACACCGGCATCGCCGGCGCGCTCGGGGCAATCGTGGTGCAGTTCGTGGCACCCGACAGCTTCACCTTTTCGCTCTCGATCGCGCTGCTCGTCGGATTGGTGGTCGGCGGGGTGGGATGGATCCCGGGCGCGCTGTTCGGCGGGCTGTTCGTGCTCTTCGTGCCGAACATCGCCGAGCACTTCTCGAAGGGCCTCTCGGGCGCCGCCTATGGCGTGATCCTGATTTTGTTGATTTACTTGATGCCTTCGGGTGCCGGAGGCTTCGTGCAGCTCGTCGCCAGGCGTTTCGCAAGCTTTACCGGACGGCGCTCGTCCAGAACGGGAGGAAACACATGAAGCGACTCTTCGAACGTCGCCGCGTCGCTTTCGCTGCCGCGGCCTTAGCGGGTGCGCTCGCGGCCGCCCCT
This sequence comes from Microvirga sp., assembly GCA_029266525.1. Taxonomy (GTDB): domain Bacteria; phylum Pseudomonadota; class Alphaproteobacteria; order Rhizobiales; family Beijerinckiaceae; genus JAJKJG01. Next base: position 14,747 of record JAQSWQ010000079.1, on the reverse strand, counting down.
GCGGAAGCGCAGAAGAAATACGGGCCCGGTGCGAGCGACGCCGAGATCAAGATCGGCAACATCAACCCCTATAGCGGCCCGGCCTCGGCCTACGGCCTCATCGGCAAGACCATTGGGGCCTATTTCAACAAGGTGAACGCCGAGGGCGGCGTCAACGGCCGCAAGATCAACTACATCTCCTACGACGACCACTACAGCCCGCCGAAGGCCGTCGAGCAGGCACGGAAATTGGTCGAGAGCGACGAGGTGCTCTTGATCTTCCAGTCGCTCGGCACGCCGTCCAACACGGCGATCCAGAAATACATGAACTCGAAGAAGGTGCCGCAGCTCTTCGTCGCGACCGGCGCCACCAAATGGGGCGACCCCAAGAACTTCCCCTGGACCATGGGCTGGCAGCCGACCTACCAGTCGGAGGGGCGCATCTACGCGAAGTTCCTTCTGACGAACCACCCCAACGCCAAGATCGGCATCCTCTACCAGAACGACGACTACGGGAAGGACTACGTCAAAGGCCTGAAGGACGGGCTCGGCGACAAGGCGAAGACCATGATCGTCGCCGAGGTGCCTTACGAGACCGCCGACCCGACCGTCGATTCGCAGATGGTGCGCCCTCCGGCGCCGACGTGTTCTTCAACGTCACCACGCCGAAATTCGCCGCCCAGGCGATCAAGAAGGCGGCCGAGATCGGCTGGCAGCCGGTCCACCTCCTGAACAACGTATCGCAATCCGTCGGATCGGTGCTGAAGCCGGCCGGCCTCGAGAACGCCAAGGGCATCTATTCGAGCTACTACCTCAAGGACGCGAACGACCCGCAATGGCAGGACGACGCCGCCATGAAGGAGTGGCGCGCCTTCATGGACAAGTACTTCCCCGAGGGCGACAAGACCTCGAGCTTCACGACCTACGGCTACGCCGTCGCCCAGACGCTGCACGAGGTGCTGAAGCAGTGCGGCGACGACCTCACCCGCGAGAACGTCATGAAGCAGGCGGCGAACCTGAAGAGCCTTCAGGTCGGGCTCTTGCTCCCCGGCATCAAGATCAGCACCAGCCCGGACGACTACTATCCGATCGAGCAGATGCAGATGCAGCGCTTCAACGGGGAGCGCTGGGAGCCGGTCGGCGACGTGATGAGCGGCGAGGTCGGCGGCTCGGGCTGAGCGCGCCTCCGTCCAAGGTAGGGCTGGGTGGGGCAACCCACCCGGCCCGGTAGTCCGCCGCCGATCCAGAAGAGTCCGAGCCGCAGGCCGAGGGCGGCCGGCACGGATGCGGTGCGGCCCCTGCCGATTTCTGCAACGGCGCCCCGACGGCCCGCATTTTCGCGCAACAGCGCGTTAAGCCCGCTCGCCTTAAGCTCGCCCGCGACGGCGGAGGAGCCCACCTTGCAAACGGCGCTGCACAGGCTCGCGAGCGGAACCTGGCTGACGCAACGGGTCGTCCTGTTCGCCGGCATGGCCGGGCTCGCCAGCGCCGCTGCCAGCCTCGCTTGGCTATTTGCCACGGCGAACGGCACCATCGATGCGACCGGGCGGCCGCTCGGAACGGATTTCTCGAGCTTCTGGACCGCCGGCAGGCTCGCGCTCGCCGGCCACGCCTCGTCGGCCTACCATTGGGCCACCCTGGAGGCGCTGCAGGCGCAGACGCACGGGGTCGATCTCTTCTTCCCGTGGAGCTATCCGCCGATGTTCCTGGCGGTCGCCGCTCTCGTCGCCCTCTTACCCTACGTTCCGGCGCTGATCGCGTGGCAGGCGGCGACGCTCGCCGCCGCGGTCGCGGCGCTGCGGGCGATCTCCCCGGCGCCGCTCCTCCTGGTCGCGGGCCTCGGATACCCGATCGTGCTGGTGTGCCTCGGGCATGGACAGACCGGTTTCCTCACCGCGGCTCTCCTCACCGGAGGGGTCCTGTGCCTCGAGCGCCGGGAGGCGCTCGCCGGGATCCTGTTCGGGCTTCTCGCCTACAAGCCGCAGTTCGGGCTTCTCATTCCGCTCGTGCTGGTCGCCGGCGGGTATTGGCGGGCGATCGCCGCCGCCGGCGCCACCGTCCTCGCCGGCGTCGGGCTGACCTTGGCCCTGTGGGGCTGGCCGGTCTGGCAGGCGTTCGTGGACTCGATGACCCTCACGCGGAGCATCGTCTTCGAAGGGGGGAGCACCGGCTTCGAGAAATTCCAGAGCGCCTTCGCATGGGCAAGGCTCTGGGGCGGCTCCGCGACCGCGGCCTATCTGCTCCAGGCGGTCGTGACCACGGGAGCGGCCGCCGCCTGCCTGTGGATCTGGCGCCAGAACGTCGGCTTTCGCCTCAAAGGCGCGGCGCTTCTCACCGCGACCCTGCTCTCGACGCCCTACGTGCTCGACTACGATCTCACCGTGCTTGGAATGGCGCTGGCTCTCCTCGTGGCGCACGGCCTCGAGCACGGGTTCAGGCCATGGGAGAAGACGGTCTTCGCGCTCGCCTGGCTCCTCCCGAGCGGGGGCCGGGGCATCGCGATGCTCCTGCCGCTCCCGGTCGGGTTTGCGGTCCTCGCCATGGTCTTCGGGCTTATCCTCGCCCGGGTTCGGGCCGAGCGGCACAACGAGAGCGTCTTCGGCGCAGAGCTTCGCGCGGCCTGATCCGGAACAGCGGCTCAGCCGGCCTTTGCCTGCGCCTGGGGCACCGGCTTGAGCCGGATCCATGGGACCTTGCCGGGCTCGAACAACCCACGGCCGGTCTTCGACCACAGCGGCGGGGCATGGTCGCCGACGATCAGGATGTCGGTCGGCGGGATGTCCGCCGTCAGATCGACGAGAGCTTTGAACAGGTCGACCCACAGTTCCATCATGTAGCAGACTTCGACCTGGCCGACCGGGCCGCCGCCCTCGCAGCCCAGCCGCGGCGTACCCTGCCGCGGCGCGATCGGCACATGCGTGCTCAGTGTCAGCCAATAGGCGAAGGTCGGCTTGGTCGCGCTTTGCAACTCGCGGGCGATGAGCGGGACGACGTCGACGTCGCAGATGCCCTTGAACGGCCCGCCGCAGCGCCGGCGCGGCACTTCGGTCATGTCCTCTCCGAACACGCTCTTCTGGAAGCCGATGCGCGGGTACCAGTCGAGGCGCTCGAAGAACGTCTTGGTGAAGTTGTGAAACGCGACGGTGCGGTGCCCGCGGGTGGCTGCAAGCTCCGGCAGGCAAGCGAGGGACTTGCCTTCGAGGATGGCCTGGTAGGGCTCGCGGGTGTCGCACAGCTCGCGCATTTCCGCGGCGGTGGTCGAGCCGTAATAGGTCGTGTCGCCGGTCGTGACCGTGTAGCGGCGCAAGAGCTCCGAGTTGCGGAAGGGCTCGAGCAGGATCGCGTGCTGCGCCGGGTCGGCGAGCAACCCGAGCGCCTCGACCATCACCATGAGGACATGGCCCTGGCCGGCGTCCGCCGCGACCGACCGGAAGCCCGAGCTCAGGCTGGCCGATTCGATCGGCTTGCCGCGCGCATAGAGCGTCCCGAACCGGTAGTGCGCCGAGGTGTTGGTCAAGAAATCGGCGGCGCCGAAGGCGAGCGCCAGCGCGGCCATGACGAGCGCGTTGCCGCGAGCGAACGTCCGGCGGGCGAGCGTCAGCATTGCGAGGTTGGCGCCGAGCACGCCCGCGGCTCCGATCGCGATCGCGATGTAGAGCGGCGATTCGAACAGCTTCAGCTCGGCGCTCAGCTGGAGCGCCGTGGCGATCTCGCTCGGAGCGAGATTGAAGAGAAGGGCGATGGTGGCGGTAGCGTCGTAGCCCGCGACGGCGAGGAGAAAAGCGATGGTGATCGAGCGGGGGGCCGAGCGCGCGACGAGCGCGAGCGCGGCATAGGCCGCGATGGCGGTGGTGCGGGGCGGCATCCCGATGCCGGCGGCGAGCGCTCCGAGGCTCAGGAGATTGGGCAGAACGACGCCGGCGACGCACAGGAGCAGGGTCGGACTTGCAAGGGTCCGTCGCGCTGCCGCCGGGGAGAGCACGGTGAAGGGCACGGACGGTCTCCCGGTCGCCACGCCGGGCGGCAGGCTCGAGCGCTCCGGCAGCCGCTGCCGCGAAGCCCGGTCGGCGGCCATGCTCGAGCCAAGCCCGGAGGCCGGACTCTCCCAACCGAACATGAAGACTCCGTTAGGCGGCAGGGGGCCGCGGTCGCGCCTTGGTCGCGGATTGACACGTGGATGCCCGGCCTTACGCTCCTCTGCGATCCGGCCGCAAACAAGCCCGGACACGGGCGAATGCGCCCGAAGGGGAGGGACGGATGACGCTTCGGTTCAAGGACTTGGCGCGCTATGCGGCGGCCGGCGCGGCGCTCGCCGCGGTGCTGCTTGCGCCCGGCGCCGAGGCGCAGACCAAGGTCCGCCTCGCGAAGCAGTTCGGCATCAGCTACCTGCCGCTCACCGTCATGGAGGAGAAGAAGCTCCTCGAGGAGCATGGCAAGAAGCTCGGCCTCGACCTTCAGACCGACTGGGTGAAGTTCACCGGCGGCCCGCCCATGAACGAGGCGCTGATCTCCGGCAATCTCGACTTCGCCTCGGGCGGCGTCGGCCCGCTGCTCACCATCTGGTCGCGCACGCAGAAGAACCTCGGCGTCAAGGGGGTCGCCGCCATCAACTCGATGCCGCTCTACCTCAACTCCATCAATCCGGAGGTGAAGGCGCTCAAGGACTTCACCGAGAAGGATCGCATCGCGCTGCCGGCCGTGAAGGTCTCGATCCAGGCCGTCACGCTGCAGATGGCGGCCGAGAAGGCCTTCGGGCCGGGCCAGCACGGCAAGCTCGACCCGCTCACCGTCTCGATGAGCCACCCGGACGGCATGGCCGCCATGATGACCGGCCGGTCCGAGATCACGGGGCATTTCAGCTCGGCGCCCTTCCAATATCAGCAGCTCGCCGATCCGCGGGTGCGCAAGGTCATCGACTCCTACGAGGTGCTCGGCGGGCCCCACACCTTCAACGTGGTGTGGACCTCGACCCGGTTCCGCAACGAGAACCCGAAGATCGTGCAGGCCTTCCTCGGGGCGCTCGAGGAGTCGATCAAGTTCATCAACGCGAGCCAGAAGGAGGCGGCCGAGCTTTGGGTCAAGGCCGAGGGCTCGAAGATGCCCGCGGCCGAGGCCGAGCGGATCATCCGCCTGCCCGAGAACGAATGGACCATGGTTCCGAAGAAGGTCATGGCCTATGCCGAGTTCATGAGCCGCATCGGCCTGATCCCGGTGAAGCCTGAGAGCTGGAAGGACGCCTTTTTCGAGGACCTGCACGGCCAGCCGGGCAGCTGAGGGAAAGGCCCGAAGCCGCCGCCATGCGCGAGCCCCTCCTCGACGTGAACGGCGTCACGATCCAGTACAAGACGCCGCAGCATCTCGTCACCGCGACCTATCAGGTCAGCTTCGCGGTGTGGCCGAGCGACCGCTACGTGATTCTCGGGCCCTCGGGCTGCGGGAAATCCACGCTCCTGAAGGCGGTCGGGGGGTTCCTCGAGCCGGTCGAGGGCGAGATCCGCCTGCGCGAGCGCAAGGTCACGGCGCCCGGTCCAGACCGCATGATGGTGTTCCAGGAATTCGAGCAGCTGATGCCCTGGAAGACCGTCTACCAGAACGTCCTCTTCCCGATGCAGGTGACCGGCAAGTTCCGCGGCCGCGATGCGCATGACCGCGCCAACGCCATGGTCGAGAAGGTCAACCTCACCCGGTTCAAGGACGTCTATCCGCATATGCTCTCCGGCGGCATGAAGATGCGGGTCGCGATCGCCCGCGCCATGGCGCTCGAGCCCGACATCCTCCTCATGGACGAGCCGTTCGCGGCGCTCGACGCGCTCACCCGCCGCAAGATGCAGCAGGAGCTTTTGGGCCTGTGGGAGCAGCTCAAGTTCACGGTGCTGTTCGTGACCCATTCGATCGAGGAGGCGATCATCCTCGGCTCGCGCATCCTCGTGCTGTCGCCCCATCCCGGGCGCGTGCGGGCCGAGATGGGCGCCGACAGCTTCAGCCACGAGAACGTCGACGGGCCCGAGTTCGGCGCGATCTCGAAGCGCATCCACCGCCTCCTGTTCGAGCACGAGGTCGAGACCGTCGACGAGGTGCGCGCGTGAGCGCGCTCGCGCCGATCGATGCGCGGCAGGCGCGACTGGAGCGGCCGGATTTCGAGACCGAGCTGTCGGATCCGGCCGGCCTCGTCGTGGTCCAACGACCGCTGCCCTGGTACGAGCGCGTGCTCAAGCACGAGGGCGTGCAGAACGGCGCCATCCTGGCCGGGCTCGCGCTTGCCTGGGAGCTCTACGCGCGCTTCCTCGACAATGCGCTGCTTCTCCCGACCTTCACCGAGATGGTCGAGACCTTCGTCCGCGACATCTCGAACGGGCTCCTCGTCAACCGCATCACGACCTCGCTGAAGTCGCTCGCCTATGGCTACGGCGCCGGGCTTGCGCTCGCCGCGATCTTCACCTCGGTCGCGGTCTCGACCCGCATCGGCTCGGGCCTGCTGACGACGCTCACCGCGATGTTCAATCCGCTGCCGGCGATCGCGCTTCTGCCGCTAGCGCTGATCTGGTTCGGGCTCGGCACGCCGTCGCTGGTTTTCGTGATCATCCATTCGGTCCTGTGGGCGGTGTCGCTCAACACCCTCGTCGGCTTCCGCTCGGTGCCGGAGACCCTGCGCATGAGCGGGCGCAACTACGGGCTTCGCGGCATCCGCTACGTCGCGCTCCTGCTCATTCCGGCGGCCTTTCCGGCGATCCTTGCCGGCATGAAGATCGGCTGGGCCTTCGCCTGGCGCACGCTGATCGCGGCGGAACTGGTCTTCGGCGTCTCGTCGCGCTCCGGCGGGCTCGGCTGGTACATCTTCGAGGCGCGTTCCGAGCTCGAGACCGCCAAGGTCTTCGCCGGCCTCTTCGCCGTGATCCTGATCGGCCTCTTCGTCGAGTCGGTGATCTTCAAGTTCATCGAGCGCCGCACGGTGCTGCGCTGGGGCATGCAGCGGTGAGGCCCGCGCCCCACAGGTGATCGGCGCGATCCTTCTGGCGCTCGCGCCGGCCGCCGGGCTGATCGCGCTCGGCTCTGCGCTGAAGCGCGGCCGCTTCATGCCCGACGAGTTCTGGCCGGGCGCCGAGCGCCTTGCCTATTTCGTGCTGCTGCCCGCGCTCCTGATCCATGGCCTTGCAACGGCCGACCTTTCTCAGGTGCCGGTCGCGCGCCTGATGCTTGCAATCGCGCTTTCGCTCGCTGTCATTGCGGCGCTCCTCGTTGCGCTACGGCCTTCGATGCGCATCGGCGGGCCGGCCTTCACCTCGGTGTTTCAGGGCGGCATCCGCTTCAACAACTATGTCGGCTTGACGGTCGCGGCCGGGCTCCTCGGCGGACCGGGCATTGCGCTCGCGGCGGTCGCGAACGCCACCATCGTGCCGATCGCCAACCTCTTCTGCATCCTTGTCTTCGCCCGCTTCGCGCAGGGGCAGGCGAGCCTTTCCGGCATCACGCGCTCGATCGTCACCAACCCGCTGATCGTCGCCTCAGGCCTAGGCGCGATGCTGCAGGCGACCGGCCTTGGCCTGCCGCCGGGGCTTGAAGGCATGATCCGCGCCTTGGGCACCGCCGCTCTGCCGATCGGGCTTCTCTGCGTCGGCGCCGGCTTCGACCTGTTCGCGGTGCGCCGGGGCCTGCGCGCGACCGCGATTGCTTGCGCCGCGAAGTTCCTCGCCCTGCCGCTCGCGACCTTCGTGATCTGCATGGCGCTTGGCGTGCGCGGCGAGGCGGCGCTCGTCGCCATGCTGTTCCAGAGCCTGCCGACCGCGACCTCCTCCTACATCCTCGCCCGCCACCTCGGCGGCGACGCACCCCTCATGGCCGGCATCATCGCCGTCCAGACGGTTGTCGCGGCGCTCGTCATCCCCCTCGCGCTGCTGGCGGCCATGCGGGGGCTTGGGTGATCCGCCTCTCCCCTTTCGGGAGAGGGGGATGTCGCGCGCATGCACAGAAGTGGCAACAGTGTCAATAATTTAATCACGACAACACGAGGGCACCATCACCGCAGGCAGCATATAGGTAGCAGCAGTGCCCCCCGGGTGATTTCGGGTTTTCGGGCCCGCCCTTCCGACACAAAGTGGACGTGAGCCTCACGTCCGCTAAGCGTTCGAAAGCGGGGATTCAGAGGCGGCCTCACCCAACTGAGAAGTCCGGCGTCGAGCGGCCGAATGACCGAAGTTGGCCGTAAGCGGAACGTCTGCTTTTTGGGCTGCTTCACGGCAAAGCGGACGCTGATCTTGGCACGCCGCTCGGCCGTGTCTGACCCAATGCGGACGTCATCCCGGGCATTGGACGCGCTGGGTAAGTCGTGGCCCGCTATTTGGAGGCACGTCAGCATGAGCGAAGACGATCGAAACTGCCGCGCCTCTGCCGCAGCCCGCTCCTATGGCAAGTGGGCCTCCGCCTCGGGCGCCAGGATGCACCCCATCGCGCATTCCCCTAACCACGACGAATAACAGCAGCCCGCCCGCAAGGCCAAGGTTGCTAAGGGGAAGTAGCTAGGCTAGGCCCTTGGCGTGTTTGGCGACCGGAGCTTCATCCTTTGTCCGGTGCTCGCCCTCTTCTCGGCCAAGGAATTTGTTGTAGGCCATCGTCAGGCGGTGCAGCAATTCAAGGTCGCCTTCCTGTGCAGCGGCTAGGATCGCGAGGCGCAAGTGCTCGGTTGTTGGCTCGGGCGGCATAGAGGCAGGCTCGGCAGGCTAGTTGGGCTCGCCGGGCAGGTGGCAAGCCAGTGCCCGGCGAGTAGATGCCTGGCGAGGCGGAACGCATACATAGCCGCCAAGGATCAGTTCCAGACTTCACGATAGCGGCTCAACCCGGCCCAGTTCTTCAACCTATGTGAATGGGGAGTGCAACTGTCGGAAATCGTACGAGTCGACTTGGCGACTGGCCGGCGCGAGCTCAACCACGTCAATACGGTGTCACACTGGGACGAAGTAAGCACCGAGGAGCGTCACGACGGTCGATGCGCTGACGAGCAGTATCGCCTCTAACCCTGTCATCACCCCACCTCATGATTCTTTCTTCTGGTGGGAAGCTACGGCGTCGATACAGGCCGCCTTCAGCTCCTCGACCTTGCGTCCGAGAAGTAGCGCGTCACCACGGCACTCCCGAACACGAGAACGCCATCGTCACGAGCGTCGTCCGCGAGGAGCTGGTCAGTGAAGGACCCTACGCCGGCAAACCCGCAATCTCTCGCGAGCACCCTCACGCCTTCACAGGCGCGCGAGACTCGCGGCCGTGCCTTGGGCCTGGACGACAGTGCACACAAGCTTTGCACGACGTCGTGCACGTGCCGCGTCCACCACGGTAAGAGTAGTGACAGCTTCGGCCGTAAGCCGACTGGCGGCTTTCGAGACAAGGACCTTGGAACGCTGCCGTTGCCTTGGCATCGATCCGGCGGATCTATTCCGCCCCGTCCTGTGCCAGAAGCGGCCCTTATTTTGCCGAGAGCTGGCAGTCCGGCGGGGGGTTTTTCGAACTGCGAACCCGATCGTTTGCAGTTTGAATGGGTTCGCGCCTACGCGAAGGCGCTGTGAGCCGCCCATCGCGCCGCCATCCTCGGCCGGAGCGCGCAAGCGCGGGAGAGCCGAGGACACACGTTCCTGCACACCGCGACGAGGTCCTCTGGTCGGCGGTTCGGGGCCGCCTTCGAGGCAGACATATGCTTAGAGCAAGAGATCTGCGTGGCTCGCCCACGGATCCTGGAAGCCTGCCGGCTCGAACGCTGCTAAGTCTGCCATGCTCGTCCCGACCTCGCCGGCACCCGTGACAGTCACCTCGACCGTTGCGGTGCTTCTCCTGTCCTGGATGTCGTAGTCGTAGATCGTGTAGGTGAAGCTGTCGACGATCGTCTCGCCTGGTGCGAGCTCCAGTAGCTCTGACGTGTCGGCCGCGTACTCGAACGTCCGCGATTCCAGATTGAAACTAACCCGTCCCAGCGTCCCGGCGCCGTTGACGTCGACGAACCAGAGGCTGTCGCTCTCCGGATCGAGGTCGTTCTCCCTGACCAAATTCCAGAGATCGATCGCCTCTCCTTCCTGCACCGCAATCGCATCGTCGACTGCGGTGGGAGCATCGCTCACGCCGGCCACCGTCATGGTGACCGCGCCGGTGCGGAGCTCGCCTGTCTCGAGACGCACCGTGTAGGTGAATGACGTCCTCATCTGTGTGTCGCCGGCCAGCGTGTCGAGCGTCGGATGCGATGCCGTGTAAGTGAGGCTGTCCGCCGCCCGGTCGAAGCTTACCGTGCCGAGCGCGCCGGTGCCGTCCACAGAAATGAGCGCCGCCTCCGGTCCGTAGCTGCCGTGCATGCGCTCGCGGACGATGGTGTAGAGGTCGATCGACTCGTCCTCATAGATTCCTTCGCGAATGGCGAGCAGCGGGTCGAGCACGAGGCCGCCGCCGCTGATGGTGAGGTTGACGGTCGCGGTCGAGGCAACGCCATGGCTGTCCACCACCGCGTAGCTGAAGCTGTCGGTGGTGGTCTCCCCCGCGCCCAGGCCCGCGAAGATATCGCCCGGGTCGTAGACCGCCCGGCCGTCGCCGTCGATGCCGATCGTCGCGCCACGCGCGGACGTCGCCGCGATCTGGCCAAGCGAGATTGTATCACCTTGGTCGACGTCCGAGTCGTTGGCCAAGAGGTTCCCGAGCGTGGTGGCGCCCTTCGCCGCGGCCGACAAGCTCTCGCCGACCGCGTCGGGTGCGTCGTTGACGCCGACGACCGTCACCGTCACGGATCCGGTGCCCACCAGCGGATTGCCCCCGAAGCCGCTGTCATGCATCGCGTAGCCGAAGGTGTCGGTCGCGCTCTGGCCGGCGCTAAGCGACCGGAAGGCCGGGCCCGGCGCGTAGATGACCGTGTTGCCGGCGGCGATAGACGCGCTGCCGAGCATGCCCTGCGTATCGAGCGACATCAGGGTGAAGCGGTCGCCAGCGTCAGGATCTGTGTCGTTGGCGAGCGGCGCGATGGTCACGCTGCCGTCCGCTACGACGGTGGTGAAGTCACTCACGGCAACCGGGCCGTCGTTATTGCCCTGGATCGTGACGGTAACGGTCGCGGTGGAGGTAAGTCCGGCTCGGTCTCGGATGGTGTAGGAGAAGGTGTCCGTCGCCGTTTGCCCCGAGTGCATGGCCTCGAACTTGCCGTCCGGCGAATAGGACAGGGTGCCGTCTGAATTGAGAACCACGCGGCCGAGCGCGCGGCTCGTGTCCACCGACACGACCGTGATCGTGTCGCCTGCGTCCAGGTCGCGGTCGTTGGCCAGCACGTCGATCCGATTCAGCCCGCTGTCCTCGCCGACGGTCGCCAAGTCGGCCGCGGCCTGCGGGGCGTGGTTGCCAGGTCCACGCAACAGCTGGTCGCGGGTGACCGTGCCGCCTGCAAACGCAAACAGATCCACGTTCCTGACGCTGTCGACTCCGTCCGGCGCGCCGCCACGCAGATCCGTGACGCGGATGCTGCCGTCGTTCAGGCGCTCGGCGCGGTAGTCCTCAAATCGGCCCGAGTAGATGGCGACGTCATTGCCGCCGCCGCCGTCGAGCGTGTCGTTGCCGCCGCCGCCACGCAGGATATCGTCGCCGTGGTCGCTGCGTAAGATGTCGTCGAGCGCCCCCCCGAAGAGCGTGTCGTGCCGCGGCCGGCGTCGAAGCGCACGCGCTCGATATCGCGGACCTCGATCCCGCCGACCGTCACCGTGCCGATGAGATTCGCGTCGACCGAAAAGGAAAGGTTCGCCCGGGCTTCCTCGAAGCGCAGCTCAGCGTAGTCGGTGCCCATCCCGCCGTCCGCGACCCGGGCGCCTGTGGCCAGGATCAGCGTGTCGTTTCCGTCGCCCCCGAAAAGCTCGTCGCGGCCGCCGAGGCCGCGCAGGGTGTCGTCGCCAGCTCCGCCGTCGAGGATGTCGTCGGAGCGGCCGCCCGTGACCGTGTCGTCGCCCGCGCCGGTCTTGAGCTCGATGCGTTCCACATTGACGACCGTCGTGCCATTGTCGAGCGTCTGCCGGGCGGCGGGGTTGGCGAGATTGAAGACGATGTCTGCGGTCGCACCGGAGCGGTCGATCACGGCGCGATCGATGCCCGCGCCGCCGTCGATCTCGTCACGCCCGTTGCCGGCGATCAGCTCGTCGTCGCCCGTCCCGCCGAGCACCCTGTTGTTGCCCGATCCAGCGATGAGAAGGTCCCTGCCGGCACCGCCGTCAAGCGTGTCGTCGCCGGCGCCACCGCGCAGGATGTCGTTGCCGTCGTTGGCGCGCAGGTAGTCGTCCAGCGCCCCCCCAGCGAGCGTATCGTTGCCTTGGCCCGATTTCGAAGCGCACGCGCTCGATGCCGCGGACCTCGGTGCCAAGCACCGTGACCGTGCGGGCGAGGTTGTCCTCGACCGAGAAGACCATGCTGTCGCTGGTCCTGAAGAAGAAGAACTCGGCGTAGTCGCTGCCAGAACCGCCATCAGCGACTCTGTCGTGCTGAGACACGCTGAGGATGTCGTCGCCCGCGCCACCATACAGGCTGTTCAAGCCTGTGCTGACTCGCAGGACATCGTTGCCATCGCCGCCGACGACCATGTCGTCCCCGCCGCCGCCCTCGATCACGTCGTCCCCGGCGCCGCCGTTGAGGGTGTCGGCGAGGCCGCCGCCGGTGAGGCGGTCGTTGCCCAAGCCCGCCGTGAACGTCGCCTGCTCGATGCTGCGGATGACCGTGCTGCCGATCGAGGCGTCGGCTCCGACCTGATAGATAATCGGGCTGGCGTGCGGCTGAAGTCGAGCACCGCCCTGTCGACGCCCGTGCCGCCGTCGACGACGAGGTCGTCGGCATCGGCCGTGAGGACGTCGCTGCCGTCGTCGCCGTAGAGCTGGTCGGCCCCGAAGCCGCCTTCGATGGCAGCCGAAGAGATGATCGTTTCCCCCGGCCCCGAAGAGCATGTCGTCGCCTCCGAGGCCTTCGATGCGCTCGTCGTCTCCGGTCCCGATCAGAACGTCGCGACCACGTGTTCCCCTGATCAGCTTCATGGCTGTCTCTCCCTTCGAAGCACCGCGTGCTCGAGGGAGCGACCTAGCGCGCCAGGTTTTCCGCGCCTCTCGCCGGAAATCGCCTGAATTTTCCCGGAAAGGCCGCTACCTTTTCTTGTAGGCACCCCTAGGAAGGAAGGGATGGGCGATTTGGATTCCAGGAAACGGATTGCGGCGGCGGTTCGGGATTATCTTGCCCGCGAGCGCATTTCACGGGAGCAGTTCGCCTTCAAGACCAAGCTCGGGAAATCGACACTCGACAAGCTGCTCATCGGCATCTTCTCCGAAAAGACGCTGGCAATCGTCGAGAGCCACACCAACCTATCCCTGCGGCCTATGCTTGAGGAGGCGCCGCCGCCTGCGCCGACGTCCGAAAACCTCAGCGCCGGGCCAGCTCTTCCGGACAAGCCGTCAATCGCCGTCCTGCCCTTCACGAATATGAGCCCGGATCCGGATCAACAGTACTTCGCCGACGGAATCGTCGAGGACATCATTACCGCGCTGTCCCGCTTTCCGCGCCTCTTCGTCATCGCCCGTAACTCGACCTTCACCGGGCAGTGGACGTGCGGCAGATCGGGCGGGAGCTCGGCGTCCGCTACGTCCTTGAAGGCAGCGTGCGCCGCGCCGGCGGGCGCCTGCGCATCACCGGACAGCTGATCGATGCGTCCACCGGTGCCCATCTGTGGGCCGACCGCTACGACGGCGACCTCCAAGACGTGTTCGAGCTGCAGGACCGGGTCACTGCCCGAGTAGTTGGCGCGATAGCCCCCGCGCTGTTCGAGGCGGAGCTCGACCGAACGAAGACGAAGCGGCCCGACAGCCTCGACGGATACGACCTTTATCTGCGCGCGCTCGCCTCGATACGCGAGATGACACGGGAACGGAACGAGGAGGCGCTGGGCTATATCGAGCGCGCGCTGCGGCTCGAGCCCGACTAACGCGGTCGCGGCGGGGCTCGGCGCCTGGGCCTACACCTTGCGCGTGGCGCAGAACTGGGGCGGCGACTTCGAGATGGAGAAGGCGCGAGGCATCGAGCTTGCTCGGCTGGCGATCGCGAAGGGCGGCCACGACGCCGCCTCGCTGGCTTACGGCGGCTACGCCATCGCATTCCTCGGCGAAGAGTTTAAGGAGGGCTTGAGCGTGCTCGACCGCGCCATCGCCCTCAACCCGAACCGTGCGATCGCCCTATCCAATGCCGGATGGGTGCGATGCTATGTCGGGCAGGCAGTCGACGCGATTGGCGATTTCGAACGCGTTATCCGCCTCAGCCCGCGCGAGATCACCCTATTCCGCGTGCAGGCTGGCCTTGCCTTCGCTCATCTTCTGCTCAAGGAATTCGAAGAGGCCGTGAGATGGGGCCGCCGCGCGCTGGAGAACAACCCCAACTACACGCCGTCGCATCGCGCGCTCGCCGCAGCTCTTGCCTATCTCGGGCGCATCGAGGAGGCGCAAGCCGTTGCCGGCTGGCTCCTGGCCCTGGTGCCCGATTTCACGCCGTTCAACGAGAAACGCCTGTTCCGCAAGTCCGGAAAACTGCCGCTCATCCTCGAAGGCCTGCGCCTCGCAGGCCTTCCAGTGTAGCACGCGAGAACGGCAGCTGTTTCCGCCCCACGCCATCGAGTACGGGCTTTGCAGCGCACGATCTGCACGGAGGAACCCCATCTTCTCCATCCAGCCGCAGCAGTCGGCGCCGGTGTAGTCGAACCCCGCCGGCGTCACGAAGCCGCCTGCTGAAGTAACGTCTGG